>DATMAZ010000164.1:0-5589 GCA_035559675.1 Candidatus Limnocylindria bacterium | reverse complement strand
CCCCGAGCCACTCCTCGGCATTGCCCTCGCCGGGCCCGACCACGGCCGCCGCGGGCGCGGCGACCGGCGCGGGCAGCGGCGCGTCCACCACCGCGGCTGCTCCCCGGGGGTGCTGGCGCTTCTCGCGGCGCACCCGCTCGCGCACGCGCCGCCAGGTGCGCGTCTCCCACTCCGGCAGCTCCGACGGCTCGGCGTCCGGGACGAGCAGCTCGGCCCAGCGCGAGATGCGGGCGCCGTGATGCAGCGCGCCCTTGGCGCCTTCCGGATGATAGTCGACGTTGCGCACCTGCTCGAAGTCGCAGGCCCCGCAGTAGGTGCAGCGCTCGATCGAGCAATCGGGCGTCAGCACGCCGCGCACGGCGCGAGCCAGCTCGGCCATGAGAAACTTCTTGCTCACGCCTGCGTCCAGGTGGTCCCAGGGCAGCGTCTCCGAGAGCGGCCGGCGGCGGAGATAGAAGGCCGCGTCGAGCCCGTGCGCCGCCAGCGCCTGCTCCCAGATGTCGGGGCGGAAGCGATCCGACCAGCCGTCGAAGCGGGCGCCCAGGCGCTGCGCCGTCTCGAGCACGTCGGCGAGCCGGCGATCGCCCCGGGAGAAGATGCCCTCCAGCCACGAGAGCCGGCTGTCGTGCCAGCGGAACTCGATGCCGCGAGCGGCGAGCTCGTGACGCAGCAGCGCCTGGCGGGCGAGCGTCTCGTCGCGGTCGAGCTGTGCAGCCCATTGGAACGGCGTGTGCGGCTTGGGCGAGAACGTGGACACGCTGGCGGTGACCTTGAGGCGACCGCCGCCGGCGCGCCGCACGCGGGCCGCCAGCTCCACGATGCCGCGCACGTCCTCTTCCGTCTCGCTCGGCAGCCCGATCATGAAGTAGAGCTTGAGCGCCCGCCAGCCGAGGTCGCTGAAGGCGCGCGCGGCCGCGAGCAGCTCCTCCTCCCGGTATTCCTTCTGGATGACGTCCCGCAGCCGCTGCGTGCCCGCCTCCGGCGCGAGCGTGAACCCGGTCTTCCGCACCCGGCGGATCTCCTCGAGGAGGCGCGGCGACAGCGCGTCGACGCGCGTCGACGGCAGCGAGACGGCGATGCGTTCCGGCGCCAGCCGGTCCATCAGCGCCTTCAGCACCGGATTGACGCCGCTGTAGTCGCCGGTCGAGAGCGAGAGCAGCGACACCTCCTCGTAGCCGGTGCGCGCCATGAGCTCGGTCGTCTGCGCGACCACGCGCTCGGGATTCCGCTCGCGCAGCGGCCGGTAGACGTAGCCCGCCTGGCAGAAGCGGCAGCCCTTCACGCAGCCCCGCATGACCTCGACGGCCGCGCGGTCGTGCACGATCTTCAGGTTCGGGACCACCGGATTGGCGGGCGGCGGAAACGTGTCGAGGTCGGGCAGGATGCGCTTGCGCACGACCGCCGGTGCGCCCGGGCGGGGCTCGACCGCGGCCACGGTGCCGTCGGCGTGGTAGCGCGGGGTGAAGAACGCGGGCACGTAGACGCCGGCGATGCCCGCGAGCGCCACGAGCAGCGCCTCGCGGTCCCGTCCGTCCCAGTCGCGCACGACGTCGACGACGTCGAGGACGGCCTGCTCGCCGTCGCCCAGCACGACGGCGTCGAGGAAGGGTGCGAGCGGCTCGGGATTGAACGCGCACGGCCCGCCGGCGATCACCAGCGGATCGGCGGCCGTGCGCGCCGCCGCGCGCAGCGGGATGCCGCCCAGCTCCAGCATGGTGAGGAGGTTCGTGTAGGTGAGCTCGTACTGCAGGCTGAAGCCCACCACGTGAAAGTCGCCGAGCGCCGCGTGGCTCTCCAGCGACACGAGCGGCAGCCCGCGCTCGCGGAGCAGCGCTTCGAGGTCCGGCCACGGCGCGTAGACCCGCTCGGCCGCCACGTCGGGGCGGGCGTTCAGCACGTCGTAGAGGATCTGCAGCCCGAGGTGCGACTGGGCGATCTCGTAGACCTCGGGAAAGGCGAGCGCCACGCGCACCGCCACGCCCTCGAGGTCCTTGTGCACCGCGCCGCGCTCGTTGCCGAGGTACCGGGTCGGCTTTTCCACCAGCGGGAGCAGCCGCTCGTAGGCCTCCCGGTGCGTCCGTAGCATGCGACCGCAGGCTACAAGGCGGGCCCCACGGAGGCAACGCGCCGCGAGCCCCCGCGCTTGCGGCTGGGGGACCCGTTCCCTATGCTGGCCCCATGTTCGGTCTCGGCATGGGCGAGCTGATCGTCGTGCTCGTCATCGTGCTGGTCATTTTCGGCGCCGGACGCCTGCCCGAGGTGATGGGCAGCCTCGGCAAGGGCGTGCAGATGTTCCGCCGGGGCTTGAAGGAGCCGCCCGAGATCGACGTCACGCCCGAGGACGAGACGAAGCGGGCCGAGGGCACCAAGCACGCCGAGTCCGAGAAGCGCTAGCGCGCTCGGTCAGTCGGCCAGCACCGACACCACGGTGAGCGACAGCTCGGTGACCGGCTGCGGCGGGTCGACGAACACGACCTCGCAGGCGGCCGAGCCGCCGGCCGGCACGACGGCCGGACGGGTCTCGCGCACGTTCTCCATCAGCGCCAGCATCTGCCGCGAGGTCCGGCGGACGTCGGCCGGCGCGTCCGTGCACGAGGCGACCTGCCGCCGCTCGCCCGCGCCGGCGACGCGCCCTTCGACCCGCACGCGGCGCAGCGGGCTCTTGCCGAGGTTCACGGCGGTGCCGCGGACGACGAAGGCGAGCTCGCCGCTCTTCAAATAGTCGTACTCGCCGCTGACGTCCCGGAGCGCCACCTCGTCGGATGCCACGGCCGACTCGGCGAGGTGGGTCCCGATCAGCGGAATGCCCGCCAGCCGCCGCTGGACGTCGTTGCGATGGGTCGATGCCCACACCGAGAGCACGGCGTACGTGAGCGTCACGAAGATCAGCCCGCGGAGCGCGAAGCGCGCCACGCCCGGCGACCGCGGCTCGTCGTCGTCCGCCTCCTCGTCGGCGCTCCGGCGCCGCCGGCGCCGCGCGGGGGCGGGCGCCGCCGCCGGCTCCTCGTCGTCCACCTCGAGCACCATGTCGTCGGCCTCGTCGTCGCGGGCGTCCTCGCGCCCGTCCTCGTCCATGCGGAGCGCCGGTACGGACGCCTTGCGGCGGCGGCCGGCGCGCGCCGAAGCCGCCGCCCGCGCGGGCGGCTCCTCGTCGTCGAAGCGGAAGGCGTCTTCCTCCGGGTCGTCGCGCCATCCGTCGTCGGCGGCGTCCGACCCGAAGACGGCGTGGCAGCGAGCGCACTCGTACGTGGTGTCGCCGGCGGCGCGCAGACCCGAGAGGCGATAGGTGGTCCCGCACTGCGGACAATCGACCGTCGTCCCCCCACCACGACCCGCCATGGGTTCGCCGTTATCGACGCGTGCCCGAGGTGTCAACTGCGCCCGCCTTGCCAAACATGGGAGGCCCGGGTAGGGAGCCTGCCCATGACGCCCGCGACGCCGGACGAATCCGCCGGGCTGGCGCGCGCCGGAACGTTCCGCTCGCTGGCCTGCGCCGCGCTCGCCGACCGCCCGCTCGACGCCGCCGACGCGCGGCGCGTGCTCGCCTGTGCGGACGAGGAGCTGCCGGCGCTCTTGTGGGCCGCGTTTGCGGTCCGCGCGCGACACTTCGGGCGGCGCGTGCGCCTGTGTGTGCTGAACAACGCGCGCAGCGGGCTCTGTCCCGAGGACTGCGGGTATTGCTCGCAGTCGGCGGTCGCGACCTCCGACATCCCGCGCTATCGCATGAAGCCGGTGGCGGAGCTGGTCGACGCCGCCCGCGCGGCGGTGGCGCGCGGGGCGCGCCGCTACTGCATGGTGACGAGCGCGCGCGGCCCGAGCGCGCGCGACATCGCGCACCTCGCGGAGGCCGCGCGCTCGATTCGCGCCGACTATCCGCGGCTCGAGCTCTGCGTGTCGCTCGGGCTCATGGGCCACGACGAGGCCGAGCGGCTGCGCGCTGCGGGCGTCGACTTCGTGAACCACAACCTCAACACCAGCCGCCGCTTCTATCCCGAGATCTGCAGCACGCACTCGTACGACGACCGGGTCGCGACCGTGCGCAGCGCCAAGCAGGCCGGCCTCTCGGCGTGCTCCGGGGTGATCGTCGGCATGGGCGAGACCGACGACGACCTGGTCGACGTGGCGCTGGCGCTGCGCGAGCTCGAGGTGGAGTCGCTGCCGGTCAACTTCCTGCACCCCATCGAGGGCACGCCGCTCGCGGCCCGCGAGGTGCCGCCGATCGGCCGCTGCTTGAAGGCGCTGGCGCTGTTCCGGCTGACCAATCCCCGGGCCGACGTGCGCGCGGCCGGCGGCCGCGAGAAGGCGCTCGGGGATTTTCAGGGCTTGGCGCTGTATCCCGCCACCTCCATATTCGTCGATGGATACCTCACCACGCCCGGGCAGGTGCCGGAGGCTGCGCGACGCATGATCGAGACACTGGGCTTCGAGGTCGAGTGCGAGCTGGAAGCGGCCATGGCCGCGACGGCCTGAAGAGGGACAGACATGGACATGTCGATGCCTTGGACACTGGCGCCACGACTGGGTGACGACGAGCCCGACGAGGACGTCGACGACGTGGACGACGACGACTTCGACGTCGACGATGACGACGACGAGGGCAACGACGACGACGACTTCGACGACGACGACTTCGAGGACGACGACGAGGAGGAGTAGGGCGCTCAGCGCCCCGCGACCGTCAGGCGGTCGATCTTGAGCGTCGGCGCGGTCACCGCGCTGCGGAAGACGAGGTCGTTGCCGATCATCGTGATCCCCGCGAACATCGCGGGCAGCGAGCCGGCGATGGTCACTTCCTCGACGGCGTGGGTGAGCCGGCCGTCCTCGATCCACAGGCCGGCCGCGCCGCGCGAGTAGTCGCCGGTGACGGTGTTCACGCCGAAGCCGATCAGCTCGGTCACGTAGAGTCCCCGCTCGACCGAGCCGATGATCTCCTCGGGCGTGAACGAGCCCGCGGCGAGGTAGAGGTTGGTCGGTGCGACGGTGGGCGCGTCGCTCGGGCTACGGGCGGCGTGCCCGGTGGTGCGCATCCCGAGCCGCCGCGCCGAGTACGAGTCGAGGAGATAGCTTCGCAGCATGCCGCGCTCGACCACGGTCGTGCGGCGGGACGCCACCCCTTCGCCGTCGAACGGGCGCGAGGCAGGCGCGCCGGGCAGCAGCGGGTCGTCGACGATGGTCACCTCGTCGGCGGCGATGCGCTCGCCCAGCCGGTCGAGCAGGAACGAGGCACGCCGGTAGAGCGCGGGGCCGGCGATCGCGCCAGCCAGATGGCGCAGCAGCGAGGCGGCCGTCTGCGGATCGAAGACCACGGGATACTCGCCCGTCGCGATCTGCCGGGCGCCGAGCCGCCGCAGCGTGCGCCGGGCCGCCTCGCGTCCGACGTCTTCCGGCGCGTCGAGGCGCGCCAGCCGATGCGCCGACGTCCACCACGAGTCGCGCTGCATGGCGCCGTCGCGGGTGGCGACTGGCACCACCGAGAGCGAGAACGACGAGCGGCGGTAGCTGCCGGTGAAGCCGAGCGACGACGCATAGGCGACCGTCCCGCCGCCGCCTCCGAACTCGGCGCCTTCGGAGTTCGTGATCGCCGGCGCC
>DATMAZ010000163.1:0-39776 GCA_035559675.1 Candidatus Limnocylindria bacterium | reverse complement strand
GACGCGCCGCCGCGGTTGCCGCCGGGCGCGGCGCGCGGCCAGGGCGGCCGCGGCGTCCCGCTCTGGCTGGTGCTGGCGCTGTTCATCGGGCTCGTGGTCGTTCTGCTCGTCGTTTCCGACGCCGGCGGCCCGCCCAGCGGCTCCGCGCGCCGGCGCCGGCGCGGCGGCTACCCCTCGCTGCCCTTCGGCGGTCCGTTTCCGGGTCCGCGGCTGCCGGGTGGCTTCGGCGGAGGCTTCGGCGGCGGGGGCGGGTTCGGCGGTGGCGGGGCGGGGCGCTCGTGGTAAGGATGCCTCGGGGAGGGACGCGCATGCGCCGAATGATCGGTCTCGTCCTGCTGCTCGCCTGTACCGGGTGCGGGTACAACACGCTGGTCGCCCAGAACGAGGCCGTCGACGCGGCGTGGAGCGAGGTCGACAACCAGCTCCAGCGGCGCAACGACCTGGTCCCGAACCTGGTGGAAACGGTGCGGGGCTTCGCCAGGCAGGAGCAGGACGTGCTGGTGCGCGTCACCGAAGCCCGCAGTCGCGTCGCCGGCGCCGGCACGCCCGCCGACAAGATGCAGGCGTCGAACGAGCTGTCGAGCGCGCTGTCGCGGCTGCTCGTGGTGGCCGAGCGCTATCCCGATCTCAAGTCGAACCAGAACTTCCTGCGCCTGCAGGACGAGCTGGCGGGCACGGAGAACCGCTTGGCGGTGGCGCGCATGCGGTACAACGAGGCGGTGCGCACCTACAACACGACTGCCAAGCGCTTTCCCACCCTGATCGCCGCCAAGCTGTTCGGCTTCGCCGAGCGCCCGTACTTCGAGGCGCCCGCCGACGCCCGGCAGGCGCCGAAGGTGCAATTCTGACGTCTCGACGTTCGTGAACGACCGGTTCGACCTGGTGGTCGTCGGCGGCGGCATCGTCGGCCTTGCGACCGCGTATCGCCTGCTGCGCCACCATCCGCATCTGCGGCTCGCCGTACTCGAGAAGGAGCGCGAGCTCGCCATCCACCAGTCGGGCCACAACTCGGGCGTGCTGCACGCCGGCCTCTACTACTCGCCCGGGTCGTTGAAGGCCCGGCTGTGTCGCGAGGGCAAGCAGGCGCTCGAGGTGTTCGCCGCCGCGCGCGGCATCCCGGTCGAGCGCTGCGGGAAGATCGTGGTCGCCACCGAACCCGAGGAGCTGCCGCGGCTGGCGGAGCTCGAGGCGCGCGCACGGGCCAACGGTGTCGATGGCCTGGAGGCGATCGGCCCGGAGCGGCTGCGCGAGCTCGAGCCCTACGCGGTCGGGCTGCGCGGCCTCTACTCGCCGGGCACCGCCATCGTCGACTTCCGGCGCGTGGCGCTGGCGTACGCCGACGAGGTGACCGCGCGTGGCGGGACAATCTTCTGTGGGCGGCGGCTCACGGCGCTTCGCCGGGACGGCGGCGACATGGTGCTGCGCACGACGGGCGGCGCCGTGCGCACGCGCTTCGTCGTCGCCTGCGCCGGCCTGCACTCGGACCGCGTGGCGGCGCTCACCGGCTCGGACGACGGCGGCATGCGCATCGTGCCGTTCCGCGGCGACTACTACACGGTGCGCGAATCGGCACGCGGGTATTGCCGCGGGCTCATCTACCCCGTCCCGGATCCGACGTTTCCGTTCCTCGGCATCCACGTCTCGCGGCGCATCGATGGCCGCGTGATGTGCGGGCCGAACGCGGTGCTGGCCTTCGCCCGTGAGGGCTACCGGCTCGGCACGATCTCGGTTCGCGATCTTGTCGAAACGCTTCGCTTCCCCGGCTTTCGCCGGCTCGCCCGCCGGCACGCGCGCACCGGACTGGGGGAGCTGTGGCGCGGCATGTCGCGGCGTGCCTTCGTGCGGGCGGTGCAGCGCTACGTTCCGGCCATCCAGGCGAGCGACCTCGTCTACGGGCCGACGGGCGTGCGCGCGCAGGCGCTCGATGCCACCGGCAACCTGGTCGACGACTTCGTGCTCGGCGGCACCGACACGGTGCTCCACGTGCGCAACGCGCCGTCACCCGGCGCGACCGCCTCGCTCGCCATCGCCCGCGTGCTGGCCGAGGCGGCCGCCGAGCGCTTCGCGCTCGGCCCGGCGCGTCCCGGCGATCCGCTCGCCGATCCCTGAGCGGGCTCAGGCCGCGCTGCGCGCTGCTTCCGCCACCGGCGCGTCGCCCGGCCGGATGGCGTCGGCGCGCAGCAGCACGGTAAAGCAGCTGCCGCGGCCCTCCTCGCTCTCGACGACCACGCGGCCGCCGAGCACTTCCACCAGCCGGCGGACCAGGTGGAGCCCGAGCCCGACCCCGCCGCCACGCGAGCCGGGCACCTGGCGGAACATGTCGAAGATGTACTCGCGCGCCTCGGGCGGGATGCCGCAGCCGGTGTCGCGCACGGCGATCGAGAGGTCGCCTGCCGCGGTGACGTCCGCCACCACGCTCACCCAGCCCCGCTCGGTGAACTTGAAGGCGTTGTGCAGGAGATTGCGCAGCACGGTCTTGAGCTTGCCCGCGTCGGTCTCGATCGCCGGGACGTTGCAGGCGACGTCGACGGCGAGCTCGACGCCGGGCCGCCGCCACGCGTCGGGCAGCTCGCTCGTCACCTCGGCGAGCAGCGCCCGCACGTCGACCCGCCCGCGCTGGATCGGCAGCCGGCCCGCCTCGAGGCGGTTCATGTCGAGCAACGCAGTGATCATCTCGAGCAGCATGAGCGACTGCTGGCGCACCTTGCGCAGCGTGTCGGCCTGCTCGGGCGTGACGCGGCCGAACGCCTCGTCGAGCAGCATCTCCAGGTAGCCGAGGGTCACGTTGAGCGGCGAGCGCAGCTCGTGGGAGATCGCGCCCACGAATTCGGATTTCATGTCGCCGGCGCGCCGCACCTCGTCCAGCAGGTGCGCGTTGCGAAGCACGATGGTCGCGTGCTGCGCGATGCCCAAAAGGAACTCCGTCACGCGCGGCCGCTCGGCCTCGGCGAGCTGCTCGAAGCCGACCCCGAGGAAGCCCACCAGCGCGCCGTCGCGGTGGAAGCCGGCCAGCAGCACCGTGCCGAGCGGCCGGCGGGAGGCGAAGAGCCCAGGGAGCCGCGCGGCCGGTCCGGAGAGGCTGACGATCGGTTCCTCGAGCAGACGCTCGACCGGCGGCCAGCCGGCGAGCGGCAGCTCGAGGCGCTCCAAGTCCGCCACGTCGAGGGGACCCTCGGTGGTCGCGGCGAGCCGGAAGGTGCGGCGCACCGGGTCGACGAGGCAGGTGGCGCACCAGTCGGTCGCCAGCCGCTCGTGCGTGGTAGCATTGAGGCGGCGCAGCAGCTCGGGCCCGTCGAGCGTGCTGCTCAGGCTGCGGGCCACGTCGAGCAAGGCGTCGGACATCGTCGCCTGGGCGAGCAGATGCGCCCGGTGCTCGTCGAGACGCTGAGCGAGCGCGGCGAGCGCGCGGTTCTTGGCGGCGAGCTTCGAGCCGTAGAAGAAGCATTGCTGTGCCACCAGGAAGAACAGGAACACATAGGCGATTGCCTCGACGCGCATGAAGGTCGCCGGCACGAAGCCGTGCTCGAGGCCGAGCAGCCCGAGGTGTCCGGCGCTTGCAAGCACCGCCATCCCGAGCCCGCCGCTGACCGACACCAGACCGACGGGCACGATCACGAGCGCGTAGATGAAGCGGAAGACGATGCCCTCGAGCGGCCCCGCCACGGCCCAGATGCCCACCGTGATGGCGCCGAGGTCGGCCGCGCTCTGCGCGTAGAAGAACGTCCAGGGCGCGCGCGCCGCGATCTGGGTGGCAAGCCCCACCGCCGAGACCAGGCAGAGCCCGAGACAGACGACGAGCAGTGGGACGAGGGCCAGGTCGGCCGGCGCCAGCCAGCGGATGACGAGCGAGCAGGCGAACACCCCGGCCGCGGCGCGGAGCCGCGTCACGCAGAGCCACCGGTTGAGCTCGGCCAGGTCCTCGATCGAGAGCCGAACGGGCGTCCCGGCCCCGGCTGGGGCAACGCTGGGCATCCGGGTCGTGAAGCATCGCGCGTGCCAGGGCCGGCGTCCTGCGCTTCCGATTGCCCTCGCAACGGGCCAGCGTCGAAAAGATGCCGGTGCCGCGATCGCTTCGGTGCAACCAGGGGCATTTCGTTGACCCGACCGACGCACCCCTCTAGGTTGCACGCCGCCATGACCGTCCCCCCCCTTTCGTTCGTCTACGCCCTGGCGCTCATCTCGCTGGCGGTGGCGCCGGCGCGCGCCGCCGATGCCGGTGTGCGCGGCAAGACGCTCGTCATCACGGAGCAGGTGAGCGGCGAGAGCTCCGTGTCGCTCGTGCTCGCGAAAGACGTGGGAATCCAGAAGGGCGCGGGGGTGGCGCGCGGCGAGCCGCCCGCGCTCGACGGCACCCTCGAGATCTTCTTTACCGATTCGCCGAACTCGGTGCGCGGCGCCTTCGTCTTGCCGCCTGAGTTCTGGGTGGCGAACAGCGCGCGTACCGCGCGCTTCCGCAAGAAAGACGCGGGGGCCGGCGGCGTGGCCGAGGTGCGCTCGGCCACCGTCCGCAACGGGAAGCTCGCCGCCGTCAGCACTCGCGGCCAGACCGCGACCGACGGCATGTTCGACCTCGCGGTGGGTGTACCGAGCGACACTGGCGGTATCACCACGGTGCTGACGATCATCAACACGGCCGACGGCTCGCTGCATCGCATGTGCACCAAGTGGGCGGTCGCCGAGGGGAGCCGACTGGCCGCGAGGGCGAAGAAGCGCGCCACGAGCTGGAAGCTCAGGCGCGGTGTTCCGACCGAGTGTCCGCCGCTCGTCGACACGCCGGCGGAATGCGAGATCCTGAACGCGGTCGAGTGTCTGCTGCCCTACCCGTCGAGCCGCTTCCTGGTTGAAGCCGACACGCCGACCGGCTGGGCCGTGCGCTTGCCGCAGGCCGGCATTCCGCCGGTGAACGGACCGGTGATCCCGGCATCGATGTTCGACGGGCTCGACGGCTTCAGCCCGGGCTCGCAGATCCTGATGCACTTCCCCCAGGGCGTGGACCTGGCCGCCTCCAATGCGTCCCGGCTGCTGGAGCCCGAATGCTGCGGGCAGCCGCCCGGCCCGCCGTGGATCGACACCCGCACCCACACCGACCGCTCGCTCGACCTCGACAGCCCCACCGTGCTGCTCGACGCCGACACCGGCGAGCGCGTGCTGCACTTCGTCGAGACCGACGGCCGCCCGCACGACCCGGCGCGCGAGCTGTTCTTCCTCCGCCCAGCCGTGATCCTCGCGCCGGGACACCGCTACGTGGTCGCGGTGCGCGGCCTCGTGGCGCCCGACGGCGCGCCCGTCGAGCCCGAGCTGCCGTTCCGCCTGCTGCGCGACGGCGTCGGCACCGACAGCGCGGCGATCGAAGCGCGGCGGCCGCACTTCGAGACCGTGGTCTTTCCGGCGCTCGAGGCGGCCGGCGTGGCGCGCGACGATCTCATCCTGGCCTTCGACTTTGTGGTGGGCAGCGAGGAGCGTCTCTCCGGCGCGATACGGTCCATGCGCGACCAGGCGTACGCCTGGCTCGACACCGTGGAGGACGACCCCGGGCAGGCGCCGTTCACGATCGACGACGTGCAGGAGAACGACTGCAAGCAGCCGGGCACGATCGTCTGGCGCACCATCACCGGGACCTACCAGGTGCCGCTGTTCCTCACCGGGCCGATCACCGGCGACACGACGCCGGTCACCAACGTCGACGAGAACGGCGTGCCCGTGCAGAACGGCTTCCACGACGCGCGGCTCGTGGCGACGCTCCCGTGCACCGCGCGCCAGGGGATGGAGCCGTCGCAGGTCGTGCTCATGGGCCACGGACTCTTCCAGGAAGCCCCGCTCTTTCCGACCATCATCCCGCCGCTCGTGAACCAGGTGCTCCCCTGGACGGCCATCGCCATCGGCACCGACTGGCGCGGGCTCTCCGGGCTGGACCTCGTCTGGGTGGGGGAGCACATCATCGGCCTCGGCGGCCAGAGCGAGCTGCACAACTTCCCCGCGTTCCCGGCCCGGCTCCGCCAGGGCATGCTGAACACGCTGGTGCTCGCGCGCCTGATGAAGAGCGGGCTGCTGAACCGCCACCCGGCGTTCCAGCGCGACGGCGGCGAGGGCGTGCTGCCGGGGCCGTCCGAGCCGGTCTACTACTTCGGCGTGAGCCTCGGCGGGATCATGGGCACGTATCTCGCGGGCCTCACGCCCGACATCGAGCACTTCGTGCTGGACGTCGGCGCAGTCAACTTCTCCTGCATGCTGCCGCGCGCCACGCCGTTCAAGCCGTTCTTCGCGCTGCTCAACACGATCGGCCTCACCGATTCGATGCGCATCTGGCTCGGGGTGCAGCTCACCCATGAGCTCTGGGCGTCGGCGGAACCGGTGAGCGTCGTGCACCGCGTGACGGCCGACCCGTACCCGGGCTCGGGCGCGTCGAAGCACATCCTGTATACGGCGGCCTGGCTGGACCACCAGGTGTCGAACACCTGCACCGAGATCGCCGCGCGCACGATGGGGCTCCCGGTGCTGGCCGGCTCGTACCAGCAGTCGCTGGTCGGCATGCCGGACGTGGACGGTCCGGTCGACTCCGCCCTCGTCTTCCACCACGTGGGACAGCTCGACATCCTCAATCCGGCTCACGCGCCGTACATTCCGCCGCTCACCAACGACGTGGCCATGGATCCGTGCGACCCGCACGGTGTGCCGAAGTCCAGCGTGCCGACGTCGATCCGGCAGAGCATCGATTTCCTGCTCACCGGTCAGGCGTCGAACTTCTGCGAGGGGCTCTGCGACGGCGATGTGCCCGACGAGCTGCCGCTGCTGCCGGCCGCGTGCCCCGTGGCACCGTAGCCGCCCGCCCGACCTTGCCGGGGCTCTGACCGCATGCTTGGTAGGCGCATGGCGGTCGTCGGCACGGTGCGGGAGCTCTGGCGGTATCCGGTGAAGTCCATGGCCGGCGAGCGGCTCGCCGCGTGCGAGGTCGACGCGCTCGGCATCAAGGGCGATCGCGGCTGGGCCGTGCGCGACGAGCAGGCGCACGAGATCCGGGGCGCGAAGAAGATCCCCGCGCTGCTCCGCTGCGCCGCGCGCTACCGCAGCGAGCCCGCCGGCGACGGCATCCCCGCCGTCGACATCACGCTGCCCGACGGGACGCGCACCGCGAGCGACGACCCCGACGTGGCGTCGCGGCTCTCCGCGGTGCTCGGCCGGCGCGTCACGCTCTGGCCGCGCCGGCCCGCCGACGATCTGGATCACTATCGCCGCGGCGCACCCGACAACCCCGACCTCGAGCAGGAGCTCCGCCAGATCTTCGGCCGCGCGCCCGACGAGCCGCTCCCCGACCTGTCCGCCATCCCGCCGGAGCTCTTCGAGTTCGCCGCACCGCGCGGCACCTACTACGACGCCTTCCCCTTCCACCTGGTGAGCACGACGTCGCTCGTCACGCTCGCGGCCGCGGCGCCCGACGCGCGCTGGGACGTGCGGCGCTTCCGTCCGAACGCGGTGATCGAGCTGACGGGCGACGCGGCCGGGCTGCCGGAAGCCGGCTGGGCCGGCCGCGCGCTCCGCATCGGGAGCGTCGAGCTCCGCGGCGAGATACCGACCGCCCGCTGCGTCATGGTGACGCTCCCGCAGGGCGACCTGCCGCACGATCCGCGCGTGCTGCGCACGGTGGTGCGCGCGGCCGATCAGTGCCTCGGGCTCTATGCCAGCATCGCCGGCACGGGGCGCATCGCGATCGGCGATGCTGTGGAGGTCCTGTAACGCCATGCTGACGCTCTACGACAACGCCGGCAGCCCGTACGCCTTCAAGGTGCGCGCGGTGCTCTACGAGAAGGGGCTCGCGGTCGAGCATCACGCGATCCGCTCCGAGCAGCAGCGCGAGGAGCTGCTGCTGGTGAGCCCGCGCGGCGAAGTCCCGGCGCTCGCCGACGGCGACACGGTCGTCTACGACTCCACCATCATCTGCGAATACCTGGAGGAGCGGTACCCCGACCCGCCGTGCCTGCCCACCGATCCCGCGGCGCGTGCCCGCGCCCGCGCCGTGGAACGGATCTCCGACACGCAGATCGACCCGGTGATGATGGTGATCGGTCTGCTCAAGTTCTTCCGGCCCGAGGTCGGCGAGCAGCACCCGACGGCGCTCGATCGCGCGGCCGACGCGCTGGTGCGGCACTGGGCCAACCTCGACGCGATGCTGGCCGACCGCGAGTGGCTGGCCGGCTCGTTCTCGCGGGCCGACATCGCGGTCGCCGCCCACGTCGCGGCCGCGAGCTTGCTGGGCTACGGCCCCACCTCCACGACGCCGCACTTCGCGGCCTGGGCACAGCGCGCGGCGGCCCGCCCGTCGATCGCGCGCGCCAGCCAGGACGCGCTCGCGTCCTACGCGGAAGCGCAGACCAACCCGCAGCCGTTCTTCGACGGCAAGCGGCTCCATTGGCGCGACGCTCGCATCGAGTGGCTCATCCGCTGCGACCTCGGGCCCTGGCTGCTGGCCGAGCTCGCGGGCGGTCGCGCGTTCTTCTCGCCGGTGCCCTGACCTTGCGGCGCGGCCGCCGGCGGCGTCAGTACGCCAGGAAGCCGAGCGGGTTCGCGCCGAAGAGCACGGGGTGCATCAGCAGAAGTGCCGTGAACACGGCGACGGCGAACGCGAGGCGGCCCCAGCCGATCTCGTCGAAGCGGAGCTGGTTGCGGCCCTGGACGATGGCGGCGAACGGGACGTTCGAGGTGACCGCGGCGTAGCGCGCCCACGCGGGCCCAAGGCGGCGCGCGCGCTTGGCATCGATCGAGGGGGGGCCGGCGAGCGCGAGCAGGAGCATCGTGCCGAACAGCACGAGGGCGCGGAGATTGCCGGTGACGACGAGGTGCATGGTGGCCCAGACGGCGACGCCCCAGAGGAACGGATGGCGCGTCACGCGCTGGATGCCGGTGGCGGGCTCGGGCGCATCGAGCGCCCCCTCGCCGCCGACGACGGTCGGACTCGGCGTCGTGAGCCCGAGCACCACGAAGACGACCGCTACCAGCACGACCGGCAACGCCAGGGGCCGGAGCGCGGGCAGCGGGCCCCAGAGCGGCACGTACGGCGCATCGGCGTAGGCCGTCGTGAGCCAGATCAAGCCGACGAGCGATGCGGCCGAGAACAGCCCGAGGTAGGCCCGCTCCCCGAGGCGTTCGGCGAGCCGGTCGCGCACGCTGGTGCCCGCGATGCCGAGGTGGATGCCCACGAAGAACGCCGCCGCCAGCACGAGCCCGAGCACGCGGCGAGCCTAGCCGACGGCCGCGGCTCGTGCACGCCGCGGCCGTCAGGCGGCGTGCGAGCTGCGCGCGACCGCGGCGAGCGGGAGCTTCACGCTGAACACCGAGCCGCGCCCCACCTCGCTCGAGACTTCGATGGTGCCGCCGAGCTGCTCGACGAACCGGCGTGCGATGTGGAGCCCGAGGCCGAGGCCGCCGAAGCGCCGCGCGTTGGAGCTGTCGCCCTGCCGGAACATCTCGAAGATCGCCTCGCGGTCCGCCCGCGCGATGCCGACGCCCGTGTCGGACACGGTGAGCACGAGCTGGGCCTCGGTCATGGTGACCCACACGGTCACCTGCCCGCGCTCCGTGAACTTGCAGGCGTTGCCCACCAGGTTGCGCACCACCACGGTGAGCTTGCGCGGATCGGTGAGCACCGTGGTAGCGGGCACGTCCGCCTTCCAGCGAAAGGCCACCTCGGGAGCGCGGGGCAGGCGCACGCAGGCGAGCTCCAGCTCGGCGAGCAGCGGGCGGAGCGCCACCTGCTGGAGGCGCACGCCGTCGCGTCCCCACTCGATGCGGCCCATCTCGAGCGTGTCCTCGATCAGCGAGAAGAGCTCGCGCGCCGCGACGTCCACCCGATCGAGGGCGTGCTCGCGCTCCGGCGCGTCCAGCGCCGCGTCGCGTGCCATCTCCGTGAAGCCGAGGATGACGTTGAGCGGCGTGCGCAGCTCGTGCGACATGGTCGAGACGAACTCCGACTTGAACGTGTTGGCGTTGCGGAGATCGGTCACCAGCCGCACGTTCTCGACCGCCACGGCGCCGATCTGCGCGAGTCCGTCGTGCAGGCGCCGATGTCGTTCGGCGAACGCGCCGCGGCGCGTGCGATAGCCGACCGCCAGCACGCCGACCACGGAGCTGCCGCGCCGCATCGGGACCGCCAGCAGCGACGCCACCTTCCAGCGCGCCATGAGCGCGGGCGGCACGCTGTCGGCCGTGCTGGTGTCCGGAATCTCGAGGTCGCGGCCGGCCAGCAGGTGGCCCACCGCCGAGCCGAACTCCGGGTTGAACTCGAGCTGCCGGATCTCGTCCGCGGCGCGCGGCTCGAGGCCCACCTGCGCCGCCAACCGAAACGCCCTGGCGTGCGGGTCCCAGCGCAGCGCCGCGCTCCAGTCGCAGCCGAGCGACGCCATGGCGATGCGGGCGACGCCCTCGAGCACGTCGGTGCTGCGCTCGACCGGTGCGAGCGCGCGCGCCGCTTCGTAGAGCGCTGCGGCGATCTCGGCCTCCTGATGGGCGCGCGCCTGCGCCACGAAGCCGTGCTGGCGGTACCGATCGTAGAAGCGGGCGCTCATCACCGTCACCACCGCGTTCACCACCAGAATGAGGGCGCAGAAGGCGGCGGCATCGGCGCTGCGCATGGACGGCCCGCCCAGCGCGTAGCCGGTGAGGCTTGCGCCCGCTACCACGAGCTGCGCGCGCCAGCCCCACGGAAAGAGCACGACGACCAGGTTGAGCAGTGCCACCTGCACCATGACGTAGCGCTCCATCTGACCGCCGAGGAAACCCATGTAGGCGGCGTTCGCGAGCACCACCCACGACACCACGGCGACCGCCAGCACCGTCGGCCAGGGCGGCCGCGGGGCAAGGCGCATGGCGGCGAGCGCGCCGAGGCAGAGCACGACGTCGAAGGCGTCCCGCCAGGCAAGGTAGACCGCCCGATCCGGATGATGCCGCCACTCGAGCGCCAACAGCGCCCCGGACGCCACGAGGTAATACACCACCGCGTAGGGCATCCGCGCCCGCACGAGATCGGCGGTCTCGACGCGGTAGGCTGCCTCGAGCGGATCGTGTGCGGGCGGCGACGGCATGCACGGCGCGAGGATGCACCTCGCCCGCTCACGTTATCGGCATGGATCGCCGACGACTTGAGCCGCTCTACGCCGGGCGCAGGTCGAGAATTTGCCTGGCGATCGTCTGGCGCTGCACGTTGGACGTGCCCTCGTAGATCGAGCCGACCTTGGCGTCGCGATAGAACTTCTCGGCGGGAAACTCCGTGGTGAAGCCGACGCCGCCATGCAGCTCGACGCCGAGGCTCGCCACCCGCTCCGCCACCTGCGAGGCGTACAGCTTCGCCATCGCCGCTTCGGTGAGAAACGGCCGGCCGGCCTCCTTCAGCCGAGCCGCGTTGTAGACCAGCAGCCGCGCCGCCTCGATCCGCGTGGCCAGCTCGGCCACCTGGAACTGCACGCCCTGAAACTCGGCGATCCGCCGGCCGAACTGCCGGCGCTCGAGCACGTAGGCGCGCGCGTGCTCGAAGGCGCCGCGCGCCAGGCCGAGCATCTGTGCGCCGATGCCGATGCGTCCCTCGTTGAGCGTCTCGATCGCGATCTTGTAGCCGTGGCCGACGGGTCCCAGAACCGCGTCGCGCGGCACGAAGCAGTCCTCGAGATGGAGCGCCACGGTGGACGACGCGCGCAGCCCGAGCTTGTCCTCCCGCTTGCCCACGGCGAACCCCGGCGTGTCGCGCTCGATCAGGAACGCCGTGATGCCCTTGTAGCCAGCCGCCGGATCGACCGTGGCGAAGAGGAGGTAGAGGCCGGCCTCCGCCCCGCCCGTGATCCACATCTTGGTGCCGGTGAGCCGAAACCCGTCGCCGGCCGGCACGGCGCGCGTGGCGAGCGCGAAGGCGTCGGAACCGCTGCCGGGCTCCGAGAGGCAGTAGCTCGCCAGCGTGTCGCGGGCGAGCCGTGGCAGGTAGCGGCGCTGCTGCTCTCGGGTTCCCCAGCGCATGAGCGCCGCGTTCACCAGCGTGTTCTGCACGTCGACGCCGACGCTCACCGAGGGATCCACGACCGCCAGCTCCTCGATCGCGATCAGCGAGGCCATGAAGCCCGCGCCCGCGCCGCCGAGCGCGGGCGGGATCTCGATGCCCATGAGCCCCATCTCGAAGAGCACGCGTAGCAGCTCCGGGTCGAGCCGCCCGGCCTCGTCCATGGCGCGCACGCGCGGCGCCACGCGCTCGCGCGCGAAGGTCTGCACGGTCTCGCGGAACAGCGCCTCCTCGGGCGCGTCGACGGTGAGCGGGCGCGGGGCGTCGGCGGTCGGCACGGCGGCTGTCTAGCACCCCTGGCGAGCACCGGCCATTACCGGTACACGGGTCGCATGCGGACGTTCGGTATCCTGGCTCTCTTCGTCGTCGTGGCGACCGCCGGGGCCGCCGCGACGCGCACGTCGCTCGACGAGTTCGCCCGCTGTCTCACGCAGGCCGGCGCGCGCTTCTACGGCACGTCGTGGTGCCCGCACTGCGCGGCGCAACGCGCGCTCTTCGGGACGTCGTTCCGGCACGTCGCCTACGTCGAGTGCTCGGTCGACGGGACCGACCAGACCACGGCCGAGTGCAAGCAGGCCGGCGTGACGACCTACCCGACCTGGGAGTTCGCGGACGGCTCGCGCGAGACGGGCACGCTGTCGCTCGAGCGGCTGGCGGCCAAGACGGGCTGCCGCTACGAGCGCGACGCCGGGATCGAGATCCATGACGTGCCGAGCGGCCGCGGGGGCGTCGTCAAGCTGCCCGGGGCCGAAGACGTCGAGATCCTCGAGTTGCCCTGAGCGCGCGGCCGCTCAGGCGAGGTCGGGCGGCGTGACGCGCGCCAGCCACTCGCGATAGGGGACGGTGTAGCCGACCGCCTCCTGCCGGGCACGCACGCGCGCGAGCAGCCGCTCGACCGCGGCCGGCGAGAGCGGCGGCTTGGCGGCCACCTGCTCGGCCAGCCGTTGCTGCGCGGCGGTGGCCGAGCCGTTCGACGGCACGCCGAGGTAGTCGTCGAGCACGTGGCCCGTCACCGCGCTCGCATGGCGGCGCGACGCGATGATGTTGCCCTTGCCGGTGACCACGTTGCCGACGCTGAACACGTGGTCGTGCCCCGGGAGCCGCCCGAGCTCCGGGTCGACGTACTGATAGAGGAGCCCGTCCTGGTCGATGCCGTCCATCGGCTCGGGCACGCTGCCGATCGAGCTCACGACCATGGAGGCGCGCACGTCCTCGAAGCTGTCGGGAATCGGCACCGCCACGCCGTCCTCCACGCGCGTGCGCTGGAAGCGGAGCCCGACCAACCGGTCGTCCTCGACCAGCGCCGCCACGGCGATACGCTGCGGCCGGACCTGGAAGCAGTACTTCTGCATCGCCTTCTCGAGGATGCGCCGGCGGGTGATCTCGTACTTGTGGCGCTTCTCCTCGTCGGCGTCTTCGGGGATCTCGGCCAGCGGCATGTCCTCGATGCGGCGGCGGTAGTAGAGCGTCGCCCCGGTGAGCTCGAGGTCGTCCCAGACCAGCCCGTGCTCCTCCAGCAGGTCGGGCACGCCGCGGGCCTCGATGTCGAGCTCGTCCTCGTCGATGCCGCGCTCGGCGAGCGCGTCGCGCACCAGCTCGATCTGCAGCACCTTCATGACGTCGATCGACGCCAGCCCGCCGCCCACCACGATGGCGCCGTCGCTCACCGTGTACTGCGACCCCGTGTAGCCGCGCTCCTGGTGGTGGTTGAACCAGTAAATGAAGTCGTTCTGGTAAACGAGGCCGCGCCCCACGAAGCGGTCGACCCCGGGGACGTCGAGCGGCCGGTCGCGCCAGGCGCCGTGCGCCAGCACGACGGCGCTGAAGCCCCACTCGCGCACCAGCTCCTCGAACGACACGTCCCGGCCGATCTTGGTGTTGGGGACGAACCAGACGTTCGGCCGGTCGAGCTTGGCGTTGATGGTCTCGTACTCCTTCTTGCGGAGCTTCACGTGCCAGCGCGGCAGCCCGTCCTCGATCTTCCCGTAGGGCCGCGCGTTCTGCTCGAACACCACGACCAGCACGCCGCGGGCGGCGAGCATGCCGGCCGCTTCCGCGCCCGCGGTCGCACCGCCCACGACGGCAACGACGTGCTGTGGTCCCCCGGTCACGGGCGCGGGAGAATACCGGAATTGGTTGCTTATGGAATACCCGCGCGCTACCCGCGACACATGAACGTGCGCGGGCCCGTGGGGGTGCTCTGCTCGGGCGGCCTCGATTCAACGGTGCTGCTGGTCGAGATGGCGCGCGCGGCAGGCCGTGCCGTGCCGCTGTTCGTCCGCGCCGGCCATCCGTGGGAGCCGGCGGAGCGCGCGAGCCTCGCGCGCTTTCTCGCCGCGGTGAACGCGCCCGGGATCGCCCCCGTGCGCGAGCTGGCGGTGCCGATGGCGGACGTGTACGGCGGGCACTGGAGCATCGCCGGGGACACGCCCGGATGGGATGCGCCCGACGAGACGGTCGAGATCCGCGGGCGGAACCTCGTGCTGCTCACCAAGGCGTTCGTGCTCGCCGCGATCGAGGGCTGGCCCACGCTGGCGCTCGGCGCGCTCGCCGGCAACCCGTTTCCCGACGCCACGCCGGAATTCTTCGCCGACTTCGCCGACGCGGCCTCGCGCGCCGTCGGCGCCCGCATCGAGGTGGCGCTCCCCTACCGCGCGCTCCACAAGGCGGACGTGGTGCGGCGCGGCCAGGCGCTGCCGCTCGAGCTCACGCTCTCCTGCAACCGTCCGGACGCCGCCGGGCGCCATTGCGGCGACTGCAACAAGTGCCGCGAGCGCGTACAGGCGTTCGCCCAGGCCGGCGTGCCCGATCGCACCGTCTACGTCCGCTGCCGCTGAGCCACCCAGAGCGCCTTGGTGGGCTCGCCGGCGCCGGCGCCGAAGGGGTCGAACTGCTCCACCGCGGCGACGGCCAAGCCGTGGCGGGCGAGCGCGGCCTCGAGCTCGGCTGCCTCGTAGGGTCGCTGCACGATGCGGTCGTGCCGGACGGCGCCCTCGGCGGTCTCGATGGTCACGGAGGCCTCGATCACCGTCGAACCCGGCCGCCGGATGTGGCGGCGACGAATGCGCGCGCCCGCGGCGTCGACACCGTCCTCGCCGCGCCAGAAGCGCTCGTACGCGGCGGGCAGGTTCACCTCGAAGACCAGCGCTCCCCGCGGCGCGAGCGCGCGGTCGACGCCGGCGAACAGCCGATCGAGGTCGCTCGCCTCGGTGAGCTGGTTGACGACCGTGTACACGCACACGGCCGCGTCGACGGATCCGGCGAGCGGCAGCGCGCGGATGTCGGCGCACACGAGGCGGACCTGGTCGGCGAGCGCCGCCGCGGCGAGCTTGCGACCCGCGACCGCCAGCATCGGCCGGGACACGTCCACGCCGACGACCGTGAACCCGCGGCGGGCGAGCGCCGCGGCGAGCGTCCCGGTGCCGATGCCGAGATCGGCGATGCGCCGCGCCCGCGGCGCGTGGCGAGCGAGCAGCGCCAGTACCCGCGGCAGGATCAGCTCGTCGTACGCGCCGCCGAAGGCGTCCTGCCACGCGTCGAAGTAGGGCGCGAACTCGTCGTAGTCCGGCGGCATCCGCCGAGCGTAACGGGCCCGCCGCTCGCTGGCCAACGTCGCATGGATCGTGCAAGCTCCGCCGCGAGACGATGCAGCACCGCACCACCCGCATCGCCAGCCCCGGCAACGCCGACGTGCCCGTGGCGGCGCCCGGCGAGTTCCGGCCGCTTCGGCTCGGTTTGCTGCCGGTCTGGCCGCCGGTGGTGCTGGCGCCGATGGCCGGCGTCACCAACTATCCGTTCCGGCGGCTCTGCCGGGAGTTCGGCGCGGGGCTCTACGTGTCCGAGATGATCACCGCGCGGGGCTTCCTCATGATGAACCGGGTGACGCACCGGCTCGCCGGCTCCGGCCCCGACGAGCACCCGCGCTCGCTCCAGATCTATGGCAGCGATCCCGCGGACGTCGAAACCATGGCGCGCGCGCTGGTCGACCAGGGCGTCGATCACCTCGACCTGAACTTTGGCTGCCCGGTGCCCAAGGTGACGCGTCACGGGGGCGGCAGCGCCATTCCCGTGAAGCCGCGGCTCATGGCCCGGCTGGTGCGCGCGGCCGTGCGCGGCGCGGGCCGCGTGCCGGTCACGGTGAAGGTCCGCAAGGGCATCGACGACGGGCTGCTCACCTATCTCGACGCCGGCCGTGTGGCGCAGGAAGAAGGCGCCGCCGCGATCGGCCTGCACGCGCGCACGGCGGCGCAGCTCTACTCCGGCGATGCCGACTGGACCGCGATCGCCGCGCTGAAGGCCGCGGTGCGCATTCCCGTGCTGGGCAACGGCGACGTCTGGGAGTGCTGGGACGCGCTGCGGATGATGCGCGAGACCGGCTGCGACGGGGTGATCGTGGGGCGCGGCTGCCTCGGGCGGCCGTGGCTCTTTCGCGAGCTCGCCGCGGCGTTCGACGGGCGGGAGCCGCCGCCGCCGCCCGCGCTCGGCGAGGTGATCGCCGTCATGCACCGTCACGCCGAGCTGCTCTGCGACTTCTTCGGGCCGGCGCAAGGCATGGCGCAGATGCGGAAGTGGTGCTGCTGGTACACGGCCGGCTTCCCCGGCTCGGCCGCGGTGCGGCGGGCCCTCGGAGGCCTGCACACGCCGGACGACCTGACGCGGCTGCTCGGGACGCTCGATCCCGCAGCGCCCTTCCCGGTCGCCGCGCTGCGGCTCCATCGGGGCAAGGGCGGCCGCCGCCAGCGCGTGGCGCTGCCGCCGGGCTATCTGGACGATCGCCAGGACGACACGCCGCCGGTCCCGCCGCTCTCGGCCGCGCATCTGGCGGCTTTCGAGCGCGCGCTCGCGGCGGGCTAAGCGCGACCTGCCGCCGCGGTCGTTCAGGCCGCGGCGGCGCGGGCCGACGCCACCGGCAGCGAGAGCGTGAAGGTCGTCCCGACGCCCACCGCGCTCTGCACCTCCAGCGTCGCTTGCAGCTGCTCGGCGAGCTTGCGCACGATGTAGAGGCCGAGCCCGACGCCCCCGAAGGAGCGGCGATCCGAGCTGTCGACCTGGCGGAACATCTCGAACACGCTTGCCAGGTGCTCGGCCGGGATGCCGACGCCGGTGTCCCGCACCTCCACCTGGCAGCGATCGCCCTCCCGCCGCACGCTCGCCACCACCTCGCCCGTGCGCGTGAACTTGAGCGCGTTGCCTACGAGGTTCTTCACGATGATCTTGAGCTTCCGGCGGTCGGTGAGCGCCACCACGCCCGGTGCATGCTCCCAGCGCAGCGCCACCTCGGGCCCGCGCGGCAGCGCGCTGAACTCGCTCGCGAGTTCCTCCCACAGCTCGCTCATCGACGACGGGGCGAGCCGCGCCGGGTCGGCGCCCGATTCGAGCCGGTTGATGTCGAGCGTGGCCTCGATAAGCTCGAGCAGCTCGCGGCTCGCCACCTGGATGCGGTCGATGCCGCGGCGTCCCTCGGGATCGGTCACCACGTCGGCCAGCAGGTCGGCGTAGCCGAGGATCACGTGCAGCGGGGTGCGCAGCTCGTGCGACATGGTGGAGACGAACTCGTTCTTCACGCGGTTGGCGCGCTGCAGGTCGGTCACCAGCCGGCCCTTGGCGAGCGCGATCGCGCAGCAGGTGGCGAACCCGCGCGCCAGCGTCGCGTCGGTCTCGTCGAACGCGGCGCCGGCGCGGCGGTAGTTGAACACGAGATAGCCGAGCAGCGCGCCCTCGTGCTCGATCGCCGCGTACATCGAGGCCCGGATGCCGAACTGGTCGCGGAACAGCTCCGCGAGGTCGGGCAGGGCGTCGGGCACGCAGAGCACGCCCCGGGCGCGGATCTCCCGCACCAGCTCGGCGAGCGCCGCCAGCGGCACCTCCATCTGCTCGGTCGCACGATCCACCTCGAGCGGGGCGCCCGCCACCGCCGCCACGCGCAGCACGCCGCGGGTCTCGTCGACCAGCACGAGCGCGATCGTATCGACGTCGAACGCCCGCTCGGCCACGCGCGCGATGGTGGCCACGGTCTCGTCGAGGTCCAGGCTGGCGTTCAGCTCGGCGCCCGCGTCGAGCAGCGCCTGCTGCTGCGCCATCACTGCCTGGGTCTGCGCCCGCTCGCGGAACAGGGCCCGCCGCTGCCGCTCGAGCGTCCAGGCGCCGATCACCGACAGCGCCAGCACGTCGAAGAGCGCGTAGGCCTGCTCGGCCAGCTCGTGCTGGTCGACCTCCAGCACGAGCGGCAGGCAGAGGTAGCCGGTGCCCACGAGCGCGGACACGATTGCCTGCGGCTTCCATCCCCACGGCAGCAGCACGGCGGCCCCGAGGGTGACCGCCGAGAGCGCCGCCATCTGCACGTGGATCGCCTCGCCCGACTCGGCGAGCGTACACAGCACCATGGCGGCCAGGGCCGCCACGAACACCACCGCGATCGTCACCGCCCGGCGGCGCGCCCCGGCCTGCTGCACCAGCGCGTGCGTGACGGTGGTGAGGGCCAGCATCCCGACGAGCCCGAGCGTGCGCACCGGCGTGGTGTCGCCGAAGACGCGCACGCTGATGGCCAGCGCGAGCGTACACGGCGTCAGCAGCAGGAACGTGGCGCGGCGCAGCCGCGCCAGGGTCTCGGCCTGGCGGGTCGCCTCGAGCGCCGAAGCGGTGTGCAGCGACGTTTTCGTCACGGGCGTCACGGGCTCGCCGCCTTCCGCTGCATCCGCGCGGGTGGCGCGGGCGCGGCGATGCCGTCGACGACCCGTCAGCAACCGCCATGCCGGGCGCCGTGGCGGTCAGGACTTTGACGGCTTGGGCGCCATCACGACCAGCAACGTGAGCCGTCCCGGCCCGGGATTCCGGACGCCGTGCTCGCTGCCGGCTGGCGCGCACACGAGGTCGCCCGCGACGACGGCCCGCTCGTCGCCGTCGACCCGAATCCGTCCCGTACCCTCGAGCACGTAGTACAGCTTGTCGCCGACCGCATGGCGGTGGACGGCCTGCGCCTGCCCGGGCTCGAAGGCGTAGAGGTCGCAGAAGAGGTTCGGCGTGTCGACCAGGTTCGTCTTCGCCATCTTGTCGGGGGCGAACGCGACGCGCTCGGCCGTGCGATGGAAATATTCCATGCACGATACTTGCACGGCCACGCCCTCGGATGCTACGCGAGCCGCCCCCGTTTCGAGGAACCTGCCGATGGGATTGCTCGCTCCGACGTCCAGCATTCTCCGATTCACCGCCGAGCCCCCGGCGCGCATCGATCGCGAGGCCGTCGCGGCCGCGGTGAACCGCCACCGCTTCCGCGAGCTGAACGGCGACGGCTCGCAGCAGACCAGCGGCTGGATCGGCATCCACGACCCGCTCGCGGCCGAGCTCTCCCCCGCCGACCTGTTCTTTCAGCACTACCTCGCCGTCGGCTTCCGCTTCGACCGCCGCGCGGTGCCCGCCGTGCTGCTGCGGCTCGAGCGGCGGCGGCTCGAAGAGGAGCGGCGCCGCGAGCGCGGGGTGCCCCGGCTCGGCGCCGCCGCCCGGCGCGAGATCAAGAACGAGGTCACCGATCGACTGCTGGCGCGGGCGCTGCCGGTGCCCCGGCTCTACGATTGCCTCTGGAACCTGGAAACGGGGCGGGTCTACCTCACCGGCACCCAGCGCGCGGCGCGCGACGCCTTTGCCGAGCTGTTCCGGCGGACGTTCGGCGTCGAGCCGCAGCCGCTCATCCCGTACTTCGCGGCCGCCGAGGCCGGGCTCCCGGCGCTGGCGCTCGAGACGCTGCGGGCAGCCGAGCCCTCCTCGATCATGGGCGCCGGCTCGGTGCCCCGCCTCCCCCTCGGCGAGCCGGCCCACCCGGCGGCCGACGAGCCGGACGGCGACGACCCGGGCGACGGCGCCGAAGCGGAGGAGTGGCGGTCGTGAGCGACTTCGTCGTGATCGCGGAAACCAAACGGTTTCTCGGGCGCGAGTTCCTCACCTGGCTCGTCCACCACATCGAGGAGGGCGGCGGCCGGATCGAGCGCCCGGAAGGCACCGTCGAGGTCCACCTGGGCGATCGGCTGACGCTCGAGGGCCCCGTCAAGGGCGAGCGTCTCACGCTCGCCGGACCCGGGGATCTCCGGGCCGAGCTTGGGGCCGGGCTCCGGCGCGGCAAGCTGCTCGATCGCGCGCACCTCGTGGTGAGGCGCGGCGAGCGCCGCTGGGAGCTGGTGCTGGACGGCGGCATGTTCACCGTGGGCGCGCTGCGTTGCCCGCCGCTCGGCGAACGCGACGGCGGCGACCCGCGCGCCGCGTTCGAGAACGATCTTTTTCTCCGCCTGGCCGACGTCGAGGAGGCGCTCGGCGTGCTCGACGCGCTGTTCGCGGAGTTCTGCCGGCAGCGCGCCTCGCGGGCCTGGCAGCGCGAGGCGTTGCCGGCGCTCCGCGCCTGGGCCGAGCGCCTCTAGCACGCTTGCGTGAATAGCCGAGCCGATCTCTGCGTCTCACGAGACGCGTATGCGGTGGGGGCTGACGATCCGGCTCGTACTTTTGGGCACGTTGCTGTGCATGAGTCTGGCGGGGCGGGCGATGGAGGCGACGGCGCACCGAGACGATCGAGCGACCGAATGGCAGCGCACCGCATCGACGCCGCTCGTACCGCCGCCCGACGCTCCGCTACCCCTCGAGGCCGACGGCGCAGTGATCGACGCGCTCGCATCCCGGCGGCCACTCGCGTCGCCGGAGCGCCGTGTGGCGGCGCCGGCCGTCCGTAGACCGCCCGTCATCGCCCGCAACCTCGCCGTGCCACGGCACCTGAGGGTTCCGGCTCCATCGACCGACGACGTGCCCGCAGCCTGACGTCCTTCCCCCACGCCGCAGCATTGGAGGTGAGACACAGAGAGGAGGACGAAAGCATGATGCACGCCATCATCCGAAACGGACACGACGCAATCCACCTGATCGGGCACGTCGATGCGTACAACGTCGAGTCGCTCCGTGACCACGTGCGTGGCATGCGCGGCCGCGGGCAGGTGTCGCTCTCCATCGACATCTCCCCCGCCGACACCGAGGCCCTGCAGCGCCACGCGGGGCGCTGGCTCGAACGCCTGGTCGCCGATGGAATGCGCGTGGCGGTGCGGGCCGGCAACGCGTCGGTACCGATTTCCGCCTCGGGGCACGCCGCGTAGAGTGCCGGTTGACTTTGCCGCGCGCCTCGCGTATCAGGCGCCGCCATGACGTTCGCGACCGCAGCGATGTGTTGTTGCTGTATCGAGGCCCGGGGGGTTGCCCGTGCCCACGGTCGCGCCGTGCAGACGTCGTAAGACTCGTCATCGCATCGCGATCCGAAGGCCCGGGAGGCTCCGCCCCCGGGCCTTCGTCTTTTCCGGATCCGATGCGACCGATCCTTCAACCCCAACCGACGACGAGGAGACACGACGATGCGAATTGTGACGACGACTGCGAACCGCTGGCTGAGACTCAAGCGCCACCTCCGTTCCTGCACTGCGACCGGGCGGGTGGGCCGACCGATCGACCACGCCGGACGCGGGGAGCGCGCTTCCCGCCGGAGGGGTCTTTGTGGACGCACCGGCTTCGGCGACCGCGCCGACCTGGCGCGTTAGCCTGCTGCGTGCTCCCAAGATCTTCCCCGCCCTCGCGCTCGCGCTGGCGCTGCTCATCCCGCTGCGCGCCCAGGCGCAGACCGATCTGCTGAACGTCTCGTACGATCCGACCCGCGAGCTGTACCGGCAGCTCAACGCCGCGTTCATCGCCAAGTACAAGGCCGAGACGGGCGTCGACGTCACCATCCGCCAGTCGCACGGTGGATCCGGCACCCAGGCCCGCGCCGTGATCGACGGCCTCAACGCCGACGTCGTCACGCTCGCCGTTCCCACCGACACCGACGCGCTGGCGAAGCGCGGGCTCATTGCGGCGGATTGGCGCAAGCGGCTTCCCAACGATTCGCTCCCGTACACGTCGGCCATCGTGTTCGTGGTCCGCAAGGGCAATCCCAAGAACATCAAGGACTGGCCGGACATCATCAAGGACGACGTGCAGATCGTCACGCCGAACCCGAAGACGTCGGGCAACGGCAAGCTCTCCTTCATCGCCGCCTGGGCGTACGTGAAGAGCACCGGCGGCTCGGATGCCGACGCGCTCGCCTTCGTGAAGAAGCTCTATGCGCGGACGCCGGTGCTGGATCTCGGCGCGCGGGCCGCGACGACGACCTTCGTGCAGAAGCGCGTGGGCGACGTCCACCTCGCCTGGGAGAACGAAGCGTATCTCGAAGTCGAAGAGGCCAAGGGAGCGGTCGAGATCGTCGTACCGTCCGTGAGCATCCTGGCGGAGCCGGCGGTGACGTGGGTGGACGCCAACGTGCAGCGCAACGGCACGGCGGACCTCGCCAAGGCGTACCTCGAGTTTCTCTACACGCCCGAGGCGCAGGAGATCATCGCCAAGAACCACTATCGGCCGTCCGATCCGGCGGTGCTCGCCGCCCACCGCGCGAGCTTCCCGGAGGTCGACTTGAAGCCGGTCACCTACGTCGGCGCGAGCTGGGCCGACGTCAACGACGAGTTCTTCGGCGACGGCAAGCTGTTCGACAGCTTCTACAAGCCGAAGTGACGCCGGCGGGGGCGAGCAGGCCAGTCACATGAGCAGCCACGTCGACGTCAATCGGCGCGTGCTTCCGGGGTTCCATTCCTCCCTCGGGTATGCCCTCCTCTATGTCACGCTTCTCGTGCTGGTTCCGATGGGCGCCGGCGTGCTCAAGGCCTCCTCGCTCTCGCTCGCCGAATTCTGGGCGGCCGTGTCCTCCGATCGGGCCATCGCGGCCTATGCGCTGACGCTCGGCGTCTCGCTCGCCTCGGCGGCCATCAACGTGCTGCTCGGCGGGCTCGTGGCCTGGGTGCTCGTGCGCTACGAGTTTCCGTTGAAGGGACTGCTCGACTCGCTGGTCGACTTCCCGTTCGCGCTGCCCACGGCGGTCGCCGGGCTGGTGTACTCGAGCTTGTTCGTCGAGACCGGCTGGTACGGCCGCTATCTCGTGCCGCTCGGCATCGAGGGCGCGTATTCCCGCCTCGGCATCGTGCTGGTGCTGGTCTTCATCGGCTTCCCGTTCGTCGTGCGCACCTTGCAGCCGGTGCTCGACGGCCTCGAACGCGACGTCGAAGAGGCCGCGGCCTGCCTCGGCGCGGGCCGCTTCGAGACCTTCCGGCGCATCACGCTGCCGTCGATCGCGCCGGCGCTCATCACCGGATTCGCGCTCGCGTTCGCCCGCTCGCTCGGGGAGTACGGCTCGGTCGTCTTCATCTCCGGCAACATGCCGTTCAAGACCGAGATCGCTCCCGTGCTGATCGTGGCACGCCTCGAAGAGTTCGCCTACGCGGAAGCCACCGCCATCGCGGTCGTCCTGCTGGTCATCTCGTTCACGACGCTGTTCGCGATCAACCTGCTCGAACGCTGGAGCACACGCCATCATGGCTAATCCCCGCCGCGCACACGACGAGCCGCCGCTGGTTCGGCTGGCCCTGATCCTCACGGCCGTCGCCATCATGGGCGCGCTCGTGCTGGTCCCGCTGGCCTACGTCTTCATCGAGGCCTTCGCCGACGGAGCCGCCACCTACTGGGCCAACCTGGTCGAGGATCCCGACACGCTCCACTCCATGAAGCTCACGCTGATGGTGGCGCCCGTGGCCGTGATCTCGAACCTCGTCTTCGGGCTGGCCGCGGCCTGGGCGATCGCGCGCTTCCGCTTCCCCGGCCGGGCGCTGCTCACCTCGCTGATCGACATGCCGTTCACGGTCTCGCCCGTGGTCGTCGGCCTCTTCCTGCTGCTGCTCTTCGGCCGCCAGGGATTTCTCGGGCCGTGGCTGCAGGAGCACGGCATCCGGATCGTCTTCGCCTGGCCGGGGCTGGTGATCGCCA
The DNA here is from genome assembly GCA_035559675.1 of Candidatus Limnocylindria bacterium. Lineage (GTDB taxonomy): Bacteria > Desulfobacterota > Binatia > DP-6 > DP-6 > DATMAZ01. The sequence goes on along the minus strand of DATMAZ010000163.1, from coordinate 15,877 downwards.
CCTGCTTCGTCACCTTTCCGGTGATCGCGCGCGAACTCATCCCGCTCCTGGAGGAGCTCGGCGCCGACGAGGAGATCGCCGCCGTGAGCCTCGGCGCCCGCGCCCGCCACCTCTTCACGCTGGTGACGCTGCCCAACATCAAGTGGGGGCTGCTCTACGGCATCATCCTCTGCAACGCGCGCGCCATGGGCGAGTTCGGCGCCGTGTTCGTGGTCTCCGGGCACATCGCCGGCCAGACCGACACCATGCCGCTGCGCGTGGAAAAGCTCTTCCAGGAGTACAACATGCCCGGCGCCTACGCCCTGTCGTCGGTGCTGGCGCTGCTGGCGCTGGTCACGCTGTTCGCCAAGACCGCGCTCGAGTGGCGCACCCGGCACGAGCTCGCCGCGGCGGCCAGGGCACGCGCAGGAGGGAATGCATGAGCATCTCCGTCAAAGGCATCACGAAGCGGTTCGGCAGCTTCACGGCGCTCGACGACGTCAGCATCGAGGTGCCGCCGGGCGAGCTGCTGGCCCTGCTCGGCCCGTCCGGCTCCGGGAAGACCACCCTGCTCCGCATCATCTCCGGCCTCGAGGTCGCCGACAGCGGTTCGATCTTCTACGAGGCCGAGGAGGTCACGCAGGCCGCCGTGCGCGAGCGCAACGTGGGATTCGTGTTCCAGCACTACGCGCTCTTCCGCCACATGACGGTGTTCGACAACATCGCCTTCGGGCTCAAGGTGCGCGGCCGGTCGAAAGGCGAGATTCGCGACCGGGTGCGTCAGCTGCTGCGGCTGATCCAGCTGGAAGGCCTGGAGAAGTCGCTGCCGCAGCAGCTCTCCGGCGGCCAGCGCCAGCGCGTGGCGCTCGCCCGCGCGCTGGCCGCCGAGCCCAAGGTGCTGCTGCTCGACGAGCCGTTCGGCGCGCTCGACGCCAAGGTGCGCTCCGAGCTGCGGCAGTGGCTGCGACGGCTGCACGACGAGATCCACGTGACCAGCGTGTTCGTCACGCACGACCAGGAGGAGGCCTTCGAGGTCGCCGATCGGGTCGTCATCATGAACAAGGGCCGCGTCGAGCAGATGGGCACGCCGGCCGAGATCTTCGAGCATCCGGCCACGCCATTCGTCATGGACTTCCTCGGCAACGTGAACGTGTTCCACGGGCACGTGCGCGCCGGCCGTGCCCGGCTCGGGACGCTCGAGCTGGCGTACCCCGAGTACACCGAGGAGGAAGCGCGGGCCGCCATGGCGTTCGTGCGCTCGCACGAGCTGGAGATCCTGCGGACGCGAAACGGCCGGCCGAGCCTCGAGGCGCGCGTCACGCACGTGAACGTCGCCCGCTCGGTCGTGAAGGTGCACGTCTACTCGGACGCATTCGGCATCGCGCTCACGGTGGACGTCGGCTGGGACCGCTTCGCCGAGCTCCGGCTGTCGCCGGGCGACGTGGTCCACGTCTCGCCGCGGCAGATGCGAGTCTTCGTACAAGAGCAACGGGAGGGATCATGACGGTCGCAGGAAACGGCACGGGGACGGGAACGGGTGGCGAGGCGGCGGCCGATGCGGTCGACCAGATTCGCGGTGCGCTTCGGGGACTCCGCTCCGGAACGGTGACCGCCGTCGTCCGGGACGGCGTCGTCATCCAGGTGGAGCGAACGGAGAAGATCCGCCTCGAGCGCCGCTCGAGCCGCTGCCGAGGTACAGGCGACGGTCGACCCGACCACGGGAGACCCAACGAACAATGTTCAGCGCCGCTGACCGGACGAACCGGAGGCACGCGATGCTCGCAAGGAGACACGTGCCATCTTCATTCGATCACTGGTGTTGATCGCGGTCGCGATCGGCGTCACGACCCGCGCGTCGGCTGCGGAGCCGACGCGCGCCGACCTCAGTGTTCGTCGACCACGACGTGTTCGAGGCCGGCTTGACCAGCCAGGGAGCCGGCACCACCAGCAAGGCGACCGAGCTCACCGCCGGCATCAACTGGTACCTCAACCGCAACTTCAAGGTGCAGCTCAACTGGTCGCACACGGAGTTCGGCCAGGACCTCCAGCTCCGGGGCGCACCCCGCGGCAGCGAGGACGCGCTGCTCACCCAATTCCAGATCGCCTTCTGACCTTCCCGGCGCGGAGGCCTGCGCGCTTCTCCCCGGCAGGCTTCCTCGCGAGGAGTGATCTGCGACGTGCTGGATCTGGACGCGAGCTGGCTGCGCCGCCGGCTGCGCCGCATCCGGCCGCCGGCGTCACGGGCCGATGCGCCGACCCGTTGCGACTCCGAGCGCGACGGCGATACATGAGCCCGTGATCACGACGCTGCTCAGCGACATCAACGTCGAGATCGCGTTGCGCCTCGCCTTGGCGCTCGTGATCGGCGGCCTCATCGGCCTCGAGCGCAGCTACCACGCGCGTCCGGCCGGCTTTCGCACGCACGCGCTGGTTTGCCTCTCGACCAGCCTGCTGATGCTCGTCACCGTCTACGAGCGCCTCTGGTTCACGACCATCTCCGAGACCCGCACGACGCTCGATCCCACGCGCATGGCGCAGGGCATCATGACCGGCATCGGGTTCCTCGGCGCCGGCGCCATCATGAAGGACGGCCTGACGGTCCGGGGACTCACCACGGCGGCGTCCATCTGGATGACGGCCGCGATCGGGATCCTGATCGGGATCGGGTTCTTCTTCCCGGCGGTCGTCGCCAGCGTGCTCACCCTCGGGACGCTGTCGGTGTTCCGATGGGTCGAGTCCGTCATGCCGTCGCAGTTCTACGCGCAGTTCTTGGTGCGCTTCGCACGCGGCATGGCGATGTCGGAGGCCGACATGCGACGGCTGCTCGCCGAGCATGGCTTCACGATCGCCAACCTGCACTACCGGATGGATGCTGCGGACCATGTCTTCGAGTACCGGATGGTGATCCGCAGCCAGCACGCCGCCGACGCGCGGAAGCTCGCCGATACGCTGGAGGCGCTCGAATCGGTACGCGAATTCCGTCTCTATCCGACGGGCGAGTGAGGCGGCGGGCGGCTGCGCTCAGCGCGGGCGGATCATGTCGGCAGGACGCACCAGCCGGTCGTACTCGTCCGGCGTCAGGTATCCCAGCGACACGGCCGCGGCCTTGAGCGTCGTGCCTTCGGCGTGCGCCTTGGCCGCGATCTCCCCGGCCCGGTCGTACCCGAGGTGCGGCACGAGCGCCGTCACCAGCATGAGCGACTGCTCCAGCAGCGTCGCGATGCGTGCCTCGTCGGCACGAATGCCCTCCACGCAGAACACACGGAACGAGACGCACGCGTCGGCGAGCAGTCGGATGGAGTGAAGCACGTTGCGGATGATGACCGGCTTGAAGACGTTCAGCTCGAACTGACCCTGCGAGCCGGCCACCGTGACCGCGACGTCGTTACCGAACACCTGGCAGCAGACCATCGTCATCGCCTCGCACTGCGTCGGATTCACCTTGCCCGGCATGGCGGAGGATCCCGGCTCGTTCGCGGGCAGGATCAACTCGCCGAGACCGGCGCGCGGCCCGCTGGCGAGCCAGCGGATGTCGTTGGCGATCTTGGTGAGCGCCACGGCGAGCGTGCGCACGGCGCCGTGGGCCGCGACCAGCGCGTCGTGTGCGGCCAGCGCGGCGAAGGCGTTCGTCGCCAGCGTGAACGGCAGGCCGCTCAGCTCGGCCACGATGGCCGTGGCGCGCGCCCCGAACTCGGGCGGCGCATTGAGTCCGGTGCCGACCGCCGTCCCGCCGAGCGCGAGCTCGTAGAGCGGCGGGAGGCTGCGCTCGATGCCGTCGATCGCCGCGTCGAGCTGCGCCACGTAGCCGGAGAACTCCTGGCCCAGCGTGAGCGGCACCGCATCCTGGAGGTGCGTGCGGCCGATCTTCACGATCCGGTCGAACACCGCGGCCTTGGCATCGAGCGCGTCACGCAGCGCACGCACCGCCGGCAACAGGCGCTGGACCAGCGCGCTGGCGGTGGCGACGTGCATCGCGGCGGGAAACACGTCGTTCGAGGACTGCGAGCGGTTCACGTGATCGTTCGGATGGATCGGCTTCTTCGATCCCCGCACGCCGCCGGCCAGCTCGATGGCGCGGTTCGCGATCACCTCGTTGACGTTCATGTTGGTCTGCGTGCCGGAGCCCGTCTGCCAGACGACCAGCGGAAAGTGATCGTCGAGCTGCCCCGAGGCCACCTCGTCGGCGGCGCGGACGATGAGCGCCGCGGCCTCGCGGTCGAGCACGCCGAGCTGCTCGTTGGCGAGCGCGCACGCCTTCTTGAGCAACCCGAGCGCGTGGATGACCTCGATCGGCATGCGCTCCCCGCCGATCGCGAAATGCGCGATCGAGCGCTGCGTCTGGGCGCCCCAATAGCGGTCGGCCGGGACCTCGATGGCTCCCATGGCGTCAGTCTCGATCCGGCCTCCGCGGGCGCTCATGTCCGGAGTATAGACGCCCGGCGGGAATCCCTGAAGCCGTGTCACAAAGAATGCTGGACGGCCGGGCGGGCGGCGCAGTATGGCTCGGCCATGCGCGCCCGATAACCCGGCTTTCTGCTCGCCGTGTGCCTGGCCGCAGCCATGGCGCGGGCGCAGCCGGTGCCGCTGGGGCCGCAATTCGAGGTGACCAGCGGAGTCGCATTCCCTGGCTACAGCGACGTCGCGATCGCGCCCAACGGCGACTTCATGGTGGTCTGGCAGGAGGACAACGGCATCCCGAGCGACAACGTGCTGGGACGCGTCTTTTCCGCGCTGGTAAACGCCGATACGACCGCCGAGGCGCAACGGCCGAGCGTCGCCGCTCATGCCGGCGGCGGCGTGGTGTGGGACAGCTACAACCAGGTCACGAACGACGACTCCGCCGACATCTTCGCGCAGCGCTTCGACACCTCGGGGCCGCTCGGTGGCGAGTTCCTCGTGAACGCGTTCACGCAGGACCAGCAGGACGAGCCGGCCGTCGCGGCGTGGCCAGGGGGCGAGTTCGTCGTCGTGTGGACCGCGCAGAACAGCTACGATTACGACCACGACGGGGCGCTCGGACAGGTATTCGAGGCGGACAGCAACGCCGTCGGCAGCGAGTTTCAGGTCTACGACGCGGGATACGAGGTGGACGTGGCGACCCACGACCAGAGGTTCGTCGTGTCCTTTTTGAGCTTCGACTACGACGTCGGCGTGCGGCGATTCGACAGGAACGCGTACACGACCGGCTACCAGGCCCTGCCCTCCGCGGCCGCCGGGGCCGACGGCACCTTCGTCGTGACCTGGACCGGCCAGGGCCCGCCGCGGCCGGGCGTCTTCGGCCGGCGTTTCGCCATCCCCGATCCGCGGCCCGTCGGCGTGACGGCGATCGAACTGACCGTGCTCGACAAGCTCGCGGCCGCCTCGAAGGCCAAGGTCGCGTTCGTGGCGAAGGACGAAACCGCCGGCATCACGAAGGGTGCCGGAACCAACGTGCAGGATCGCCGGTGGCACGGGCCGCAAGCTCGTCGCACGCAACGGCGCGCCAGCCGCCTGCCCCTGACCCGTCTCCGCGGTGCTCCCGCTCGCTAGACGCCGACGCCGAGCTGTGCCAGCAACCCCGCGTAGTCCACGTAGTGGACGTCTTCGACCACCAGCCCGTCCTCGCCGAGCTGTGTGAACGTGGCGCCCTCCACCCGCACCGCCCGCCCGGTGGGCGCGATGCCGAAGAGGTCACCGCGATGCGTGCCGGTCATCACCCACCGGTCGGCGTGACGGTCGCCGTCGACCAGCAGGATCACCCGCTCGAGGTGGAAGTCCGGAAACGCCGCCAGCAGCGCCGCCGCACGCTCGCGGATGGCGGCGCGCCCGCGCACCTCGCCGGGGCGGCCCGCTTCCCGCAGCACGGCGTCCTCGGCGAAGACCGCCGCCACGGCGTCCGGGTCGTGCGCGTTCCAGGCCGCGTAGGTCCGGTCGTTCACCTCGAGCGTGCGTGCCCGGAGGTCGAGCGAGACGGGGCTCATGCCGTGAGCCGCCGGTACCGGATGCGGTGCGGCTGATCGGCCTCGGCACCGAGCCGCTTGCGCCGGTCCGCCTCGTACTCCTGGTAGTTGCCCTCGAACCAGACGACGCGGCTGTCGCCCTCGAAGGCCAGCATGTGCGTCGCGATCCGGTCGAGGAACCAGCGATCGTGGCTGATCACCACCGCGCAGCCCGCAAAGTCGAGCAGCGCCTCCTCAAGCGCGCGCAGCGTGTCGACGTCGAGGTCGTTGGTGGGCTCGTCGAGCAGCAGCACGTTGCCACCGCTGCGCAGCACCTTGGCGAGATGGAGCCGGTTGCGCTCGCCGCCCGAGAGATCGCCCACCTTTTTCTGCTGGTCGGCGCCGCGAAAGTTGAAGGTCGCCGCATAAGCCCGCGAGTTCACCTCACGCTTGCCGACCATGATGACCTCGCGCCCCCCGTCCGAGATCTCCTCCCAGAGCGTGCGGTTGGGATCGAGGCTCTCGCGCGACTGATCCACGTAGGCGAGCGCCACGGTCTCGCCGATGCGCAACGTGCCGCCGTCGGGCTTCTCCTGGCCCGTGATCATGCGAAAGAGCGTCGTCTTGCCGGCGCCGTTGGGGCCGATCACGCCCACGATGCCGCCGCGCGGCAGCGTGAAGTCGACGCCGTCCATGAGCAGCCGGTCGCCGTACGCCTTGCGCAGCCCCTTGGCCTCGATCACGAGGTCGCCGAGCCGCGGGCCCGGCGGGATCGTGATCTGCGCGCCGGCGTCGCGCCGCTCGCGCGCCTCCTCCTCGGCGCGCAGCTGCTCGTAGTTCTGGATGCGCGCCTTGCTCTTGGCGTGCCGCGCCCGCGGCGCCATGCGGACCCACTCGAGCTCGCGGTCGAGCGTCCGCCGCTTCGCCGAGGCTTCCTTCTCCTCCTGGACCAGGCGATTCTTCTTCTGCTCCAGCCACGAGGAGTAGTTGCCCTCCCACGGGATCCCGTGGCCGCGGTCGAGCTCGAGGATCCAGCCGGCAACGTTGTCGAGGAAGTAGCGGTCGTGGGTGACCGCGACCACCGTGCCCTTGTAGTCCTGGAGATGGCGCTCGAGCCACGCGACGGATTCTGCGTCGAGGTGATTGGTCGGCTCGTCCAGCAGCAGGAGGTCGGGCTGCTGCAGCAAGAGCCGGCAGAGCGCCACGCGCCGCCGCTCGCCGCCCGAGAGCGGGTCGACCAGCGCGTCCGGCGGCGGGCAGCGCAGCGCCTCCATCGCGATCTCGAGGTGGCGGTCGAGCTCCCAGGCGTCGCTGGCGTCGATGGCGTCCTGAATGCGCGCCTGCTCGGCGAGCAGCTTCTCCATCTCGTTGTCGCTCACGGGCTCGCCGAGCTTCGTCGAGATCTCCTCGAAGCGCGTGAGCAGCGCGCGGGTGTGCTGGACGCCCTCCTCCACCGTCTCGCGCACCGTCTTGCCCGGCTGCAACACGGGCTCCTGCGGCAGCAAGCCGACCGAGTAGCCCTCGCCGAGGAACGCCTCGCCGGCGAAGTCGTGGTCGAGCCCCGCCATGATGCGAAGCAGCGTGCTCTTGCCGGCGCCGTTCGGGCCGAGCACGCCGATTTTGGCCCCGTGGTAGAACGAGAGCCAGATACCCCGGAGGATCTCCTTGCCCTGCGCGGTCACCTTGCGCAGGTCCTTCATCGTGTAAATGAACTGCGGCATCGGGAGCCGTCCTTTATGGAGCCTCGGCACCGCGGGGGCAAGGCGGCGGGTGGCGAGTTCCCGCCCGGCGGCGACGGTCAGTAGGCGACCTGCGCCGTGAGCGTACCGTCGCTCGCACGAACGACGATCAGCCGGGACATGCAGGGCATGCAGTAGACGCGATCGCCCGGCCTAAGCTCGCGCACCGAGCGAATCACGACCTTGCAGACGGGACAGAGGACCTCGTTCGGGCCGAGCGTGTCACCGGGGCCGCGCCATCTCCGGTAGAACCGCCGGTATTTCTTGGGCACCTCGTCGAAGCCCGTGTCGTCGAGCTCGAAGCGCCGCCGGGGCGCCTCGCCCCCGGGTGCGGCGGCGCGTTCCTCGAGCAGCGGATCGGTCATCCCGCGAAGCCCAGGCGCTCCACCGACGCGAAGTACGCTCGTCCGACGCGCGCCCGGGCGCCGAGGCTGGCGCCGAGCAGGCTCGCCGTGTCCTCGACCGCGCCGATCACCAGGCGGTCGAGCTCCGCGCGCAGCGCGTCCAGGCGGCGGCGCTCCTGCGGCGCGGCGGCGAGCCGGCGGCCGAGCTCGTTCTCGCCGAACCCGATGTGCCGCCGCTCGTCCTTGATCACGCGTCTCAGCACGTCGGCCGTCACGGCGTCGGCCGTCTGCGCGTGGTCCTGGAAGACGGCGAACTCGAGCGATTCCAGCACCACGTTCTGCGCGAAGATCGCGGCCTCCCAGTCCTTGCTCGCGACCAGCTGCAGCAGCCGGTCGCGGAACTGCAGCAGGCCGCGGCTCGCCCGGCCCTCGACGTGGCGCTCCGGGTCGCGCATCCCGAGCGCGCGCAGCCGGTGGAGGAAGACCTCGAGATGGCGGCCCTCGTCGACCACCTGCGTGGAGAGGAAGATCTTCGCCAGGTGGCTCGGCGCGCACGCGATGAGCCCGCTCGCCCCGTCGAGCGCCGCCACCTCGCCCACGCAGTAGTTGCAGAGCGCGGTCACCAGCCGCTCGCGTTCGTCGGCGGCGAGCGGCGTCTCGGCGAGGTCGGGACGGTGGCCGTGGCCGGTATCGGCGAGATAGCCCTCCACGGACTGGAACCAGAACTCGAAGGAGTGCACCTCCTCGCGGAAGCGCTCCGGGGCCAGCGCGTGGACGTCGTCCGGCATCGCGGCGCGCTACGCCGGTATGCTCGGCGTCTGGTACGCGATGCCGATGCGGCCGAGCCGCGTCTTGAACTCCTTCAGCACCGTGTCGCCGAGCAGGTGCTCCATCTCCTCGGGGCGCATCGCGCCCAGGTTCGCGCCCTGGTAGCGCGCGTTGGGGTTCGTCACGCCGAGCCGCGCCAGCTCGTCGGCCGCCCGCGAGCCGCGAAACGCATCCGCAAACGTCGCCAGCATGTAGTACGACATGTCCCGCTGCATGCGCTCCACCTCGGGCCGCTTCTCGGGATACTGCCGGATCAGCGAGCCGATGCGGTTCTCGCCGAACCCGACGTGGCGCCGCTCGTCGGCGATCGTACCCGAGAGCGTCTCGGCGAACTTCGGATTGAGGTCCCGGTTGAGGGCATGCATCATCTCGAAGACCGAAAACGCCATGCCCTCGAGCACGATGTTCTGGCCGACCACGCCGGAGACGAAGTCCTTGCGGTCGACCTTCTCGAGCAGGATCTCGGCGAACTTCACCAGATTCGGGTTCGCGTGGGTCTGGATGGTGCTCTCGAGGTCGGCCTTCTTCACGCCGAGGTCGTAGAGCCGCTGGGTGAAGATCTCGACGTGGCGCGCCTCGTCGAGCGTCTGGGTGGCCAGAAAGCGCCGGCTCGCCTCGTCCGGGGCGGCATTGATCAGCCCGGACGACGCCGACAGCGCGCAGCGCTCGCCCACCACCAGCTGCACCGTGGCGCGAACGGCCTCCTCGCGCAGCACCGGGTTGTCGAGCAGGAACGCAGGCTCCGTGGCGTCGGGGGCATGCCCGTAGACCGTGCCCTCGAGGTAGCCCTGCGGGCAGGACTCGAGCCACGTTTGGATCGAATACGCGGAGAGAAAATCGGCCATGGCGCTCCTCCTGAACGCAGGCCTCCAGCAAGGCGCATGCCCCGGACCGCGGCCCTTTCGCCGCGTCCCGCCTGGCAGCGGAGCCGGCGCCCTTCCGGTCCGTAGGAAGCCGCCGCCGTCCGGCTCTCAGGGCCGGGAAGACCGCGCTGTCTGGATGGGAGCACCGCCCATGCTTTTCACTCGGGCTCCCGCGCGGTACAAGGAGGGGAGGCCGAAGATCACAGAGGCGGAGGCGACGCGGTGGGGACGGGTTCGATCCGGCGCGCCATACCGGGGTTCGGGGCACTGGTCCTGCTGGCCGCGCTGGTCGCCTGGACCGGCGCCCGGCTCGACGCCCGGCACGCGACCGTCGAGGCACCCGACGAGCTGGTCTACCTGCCCGACGTGCGGCGGCTGCGCCCGCTGGCGCTCGGCTACGACAACCTGCTCGCCGATCTCATCTGGTTCCGCACGATCGACTACTTCGGGGCGCACTACGCCAGCGACAAGGCGTATCCCTGGCTGGCCTCGATGTGCGAGCTGGTGACCGACCTCGACCCGCGCGCCAAGCACGTCTACCGCTTCGCCGCGGTCATCCTGCCCTGGGAGGCCAACGATCCCGACGCCGCGATCCGGCTGCTGAAGAAGGGCACGCGCGCGCTCCCCAACTCGTGGTCGCTCTACTATCACCTGGGCGTCATCCACTATCTGTTCAAGGGCGACATCGAGACCGCCGGGGCGTATCTCTCCCGCGCGGCCCGGCGCCGAAAGGCGCCGCCGTTTGTGGCGCGCTTCGCCACCATCCTGGCGGCGCAACGCCAGGGCCCGCAGACCACCATCGCCATGCTGCAACAAATGCGCGAGCAGGCCAGCTCCAAGGAGGCACGCGAGGTGATCGAGCGCAGTCTCCGCGACGCGGAGGCGGCCTGGGACATCGAGCTCCTGGAGAGCGCGGTGGCCTCGTACCGCGACCGCCACGGCCGCCTGCCGGCCTCGCTCGACGAGGTGGTGCAGGCCGGGCTGCTCCGGTTCGTGCCGCCCGACCGCTACGGCGGCGTCTACGAGCTCGATCCGGCCACGGGCACCGTCCGGTCGTCGACGGGCAAGAAGCCGCTCGCGCTCCACACCAGCCCACTCGCCGCTCGGCTACGAAAGGAATCCGCTCAATGACCCCGCTGCTCGAGCTTCGTGGACTCACCAAGCACGTGCGCGACCACTGGACGATGCGCCGGACCTGCATCCTCGAGGACCTCTCGCTCGCCCTCGAGGAGGGCGAGCTGTTCGGGCTGATCGGCCACAACGGCGCCGGCAAGACGACGACCTTCAAGCTCGTGCTGGGCTTTCTCCGGCCGAGCGCGGGGTCGGTGCTGTTCGCGGGGCGCCCGCTCGACGTGGCGGCCCGCCGCAGCATCGGCTTTCTCCCCGAGTCGCCGTACTTCTACGATTACCTCACGGTCGAGGAGGCGCTCGGCTTCTACGCCAACCTCTACGGCCTCACCGGCGCCGCCGGCCGGCAGCGCTGCCAGGAGCTGCTGGCCGAGCTGCATCTCGAAGCGAAGCGCCACGCGAAGCTCCGCACGCTGTCCAAAGGGACCCTGCAGCGGCTCGGCGTCGCGCAGGCCATCGTGGCGCGCCCGAGGCTGCTGATCCTGGACGAGCCCATGTCCGGGCTTGACCCGGCCGGCCGTCATCACATGCGCGAGCTGATCCGCACGCTGCAGCAGGAGGGCACGACGGTCGTCTTCTCCTCGCACATCCTGCCCGACGCCGAAGCGCTCTGCAGCCGCGTCGGCATCCTGGCGCGCGGGCGGCTGCGCGACGTGGTGCGCCTCGACCACGAGGCCGACCCCCACGCGTACCTCCTGGCGGTGCGGCGCGTGAGCGCCGACGCGCTCGAGGTGCTCGAGCGCCTGGCCGCGGCGCCGCCGCAGAACCGCGGCGACACCTGGCAGGTTCGCCTGCCCGATTCCGCCGCCGTGCGCGCCGCGATGGACGCCGTGCGGGCGTCGAGCGCCAGCGTGGAGAGCCTCACACCCGTGCGCGCCTCGTTGGAGGAGCGCTTCCTCGCCTACGTGTCCGAGTCGGAGGTTCTCGACGGATGAAGATCATCGCCATCGCCCGCAACACCGCGCGTGAAGCGCTGCGCAACAAGGTGCTCTACTCGATCGTCGCGTTCGCGGCGCTGGTGGTCTGCGTGGCGGCGTTGTTCGGCTCGGTGTCCATCGGCAACCAGATGAAGTTCGTGAAGGACTTCAGCCTGGCCGCGATCTCGCTCTTCGGCGTCGTGATCGCGGTGGCACTCGGCGTGAGCATGCTGTCGGCCGAACTTCGGCGCCGCACGATCCTCAACATCCTCTCGAAGCCCGTCGGCCGCTGGCAGTTCATCCTCGGCAAGTTCGCCGGGCTCGCCGCCACGGTGAGCGTGGTCGTCGTGCTCATGACGGCTGCGCTGGTCGCCATCGTGGCCGCGTTCGAGGGCCGCTTCGACTCGGGATTGATCGTCGCCGGCACCACCGTCGTGCTGGAGCTCGTGATCGTCGTGGCGATCGCCCTTTTCTTCTCCGCGGTGGTGGTAACGCCCACGCTCGCCGGCATGTTCACGATCGCGGCCTTCGTCGCCGGCCGCTCGGCCGGCTACCTCGAGTACTTCCGCGGCGACGACAGCCATCCCGCGATCCGGGGGCTCGCGACGGTGCTCTACTGGATCCTGCCGCACCTCAACCGCCTCGACGTCGCGGATCAGGTCGTCTACGGCCAGACGCTCGGAGCCGGCACGCTCGCGCTCGCGGCCGCCTACGCCGCCGCCTACACCGCCGTGCTGCTCCTGCTCAGCGTCGCGCTCTTCCAGCGGCGAGAGTTCGTGTAATTCCCGAGCCAAGACTTCGTCTTGGCTCGGGAATTGGCGCGAGCGTGCGGCTGTGTTTCGCGCGAGCGTGGGGCGTTCGCGTCCCGCGCGACCGGAGTGTCGCGGCTGGCAAAGCCAACGCGACAGACCTGGCACGCCCGCCCACGGGTGCGGTTCGGTGCGCGGGACGCGAACTCCCGCTTCCGCTACGGTTGGGGCGCGAAGACGAGCACGTACTGGTGCGGGAGGGCGGCGGAAATGTCGAGCGGGCGGTAGCCGGCGCGCTGCATCTCGTCGAGCACCTGCTCGCGGGCGAGCCGGTGCGCCAGGTCGGGACCGATGGTGTCGGGGCGCTTCTCCCAGTCGACGATCACCACCCGGCCGCCGGGGGCCAGCGCGGCGCGGAGCCGGCGGAAGTAGGCCACCCGGCCGTCGATGTGGTGGTACGTGTCGAGCAGGAGGATGCGGTCGATGCGGCCGCGCGGCAGGCGCGGGGAGTCGCGCGAGGCGAGAACGGGGACGACGTTCGCCGTACCCTCGCGCTCGGCGCGATCGCGGAGGTGTGCCACGAGCGCCGCCTCCACCTCGACGGCATACACCACGCCCTCGGGCCCGACCGCCTCGCTGAGCGCCCGCTCGAGATATCCGGTGCCCGCGCCCACGTCGGCCACGGCCATGCCGGGGGCCAGCGCCAGCGCGGCCACCACGACGGCGGGCCGCTGCCAGCCGTCCCGCGCCGGGTCGTCGAACACCTTCTGCCAGTGCGTGACGTCGCCGAAGGAGTGCGTGGCCGTGGCGTCGTCGCTCGACCGCGCCGCGACCTCCGCCGCGAGCACCGCGGCCAGCGCGGCTGCCATCCACCGGAGATGCTGCATGCCGGCCGGTGTACCTGCCGCGGCCTGGCCAGTCACGCCGTTCACCGAGCGCCGCGTGCGGCCGGCCCCGTGGCGGCACGCGGCCCGTTGAAGCGCCTGCCGGCTCGTGGCAGGCGTGAAGCGTGAGTTCTCGCAAGTAGCTCGCGATCCTCGTCGGCGGCGGGCCGGCCCCGGGCATCAACAGCGTGATCGGCAGCGCCACCATCCGCGCGCAGCTCGAAGGCGTCGGCGTGCTCGCTGCCGGCGGTGATGCGGGTGACGTGCGCGCCCGGCGCCTGCTCGTGCCGGCGCCCCCGCAGCGAGGACGTCGTGCCGGCCGCCGTGACCGCCCGCGTGCCGGCGCCCGCACACCGCGCCGGCGACGGCGTGCAGCCCACGCCCCGAGCGATCAGAAGTTCAGCTGCCGCTTCGCCACGCCGAGCGCCGCTTCCTTGATGGCCTCGGCGAGCGTCGGGTGCGCGTGGCAGGTGCGCCAGAGGTCCTCGGCGCTGCCGCCGAACTCCATCGCCACCGCCGCCTCGGCCACGAGGTCGGAGGCGCGCGGCCCGAGCACGTGGACGCCGAGCAGGCGGTCGGTCTTGGCGTCGGCGATGACCTTCACCATGCCGTCCGTCTCGCCGAGGCACCGGGCGCGCGCGTTGGCCATGAACGGAAACGTGCCGACGGCCGTGGCGAGCCCCCGCTTGCTCGCGTCCTCCTCGCTGAGCCCGACGCTCGCCAGCTCGGGGGCGGTGTAGACGACGTTCGGGATCACGTCGTAGTTCACGTGTCCGTAGTTGCCGGCCATCATCTCCACTGCCGCCACCCCTTCCTCCTCGGCCTTGTGCGCCAGCATGGGCCCCGGAATGCAGTCGCCGATGGCGAAGATCCCGGGCACGCTGGTCTCGTAGCGCTCGTTCACGACGATGCGGCCGCGCTCGTCGACGGCGACGCCCAGCTCGCGGGCGCCGAGATCGCCGAGGTAGGGCCGGCGGCCGACGGCGACCAGCACGACGTCGAACTCGACCTCCACGGTGTCGCGCCGGCCCTCGAGCGTGACCGCAACGCCGCGGGACGACGCCTTGGCGGAGCGCGCCGCCGTCTCCAGACGAAACGCGATGCCCTGCTTCTCGAGCGCGCGCTGGAGGAGCTTCGCCATGCCGCGGTCCATCGCCGGGACGATGGTGTCCAGGAACTCCACCACCGTCACCTCGGCGCCGAGCCGCCGCCACACCGAGCCCAGTTCGAGCCCCACCGCCCCCGCGCCGATCACGAGCAGCCGCTCGGGCACGCGCGAGAGCGACAACGCCTCGGTGGAGCTCACCACCTTCACGCCGTCGAACGGGAGACTCGGAAGCGGCGTCGGCTCGCTGCCCGTGGCGATCAGCACCCGCGCCGTCTCGATGGTCTGCTCGCCCTCGGCCGTGCGCACGACGACGCGGTCGGGCGTCGCGAGCCGTGCCTGGCCGGTCACCGGCTCGACCTTGTACTTCTTGAAGAGCCCGCGCACGCCCTGGGTGAGCCCGCGCACGATCTTGTCCTTGCGTGCCATCATGGCGGGCAGATCCAGCGTCACGCCCCCCACCTTGACCCCATGCTCGGCGAGGCCGCGCGTCGCGTGCCAGTAGTGCTCGCTCGAGTCGAGGAGCGCCTTCGACGGGATGCAACCGACGTTGAGGCAGGTGCCGCCGAGCGCCGGCATCTTCTCGACGCACACGACCTTCATGCCGAGCTGGCCCGCGCGAATCGCGGCGACGTAGCCGCCCGGGCCCGCGCCGATCACCACCAAATCGACACGGTCCATCAAGCCTCCACCAGCAGCCGGGTCGGATCCTCGATGCGCTCCTTCACCCGTACGAGGAACGTCACCGCCTGCTCCCCGTCGATCAGGCGGTGGTCGTACGAGAGGGCGACGTACATCATGGGCCGGATCACGATCTGATCGTCCACCACCACGGGCCGCTTCTCGATCTTGTGCATGCCGAGGATGCCGCTCTGCGGTGGATTCAAGATCGGCGTGGACAGCAGCGAGCCGTACACGCCGCCGTTCGAGATCGTGAACGTGCCGCCGGCGAGGTCGTCGGGCGTGAGCTTGCCGCTGCGGGCGAGCCCCGCCAGGCGCTCGATCTCGCGCTCGATGTCGGCGAGCGACCGGGTGTCGGCGTCGCGCACGACCGGCACGACCAGCCCCTTCTCGGTGCCGACCGCGATGCCGAGGTGCACGTAGTGCCGGTAGACGATCTGATCGCCGCGGATCTCGGCGTTCACCACCGGAATCGCCTGCAGCGCGGCGACACACGCCTTGGCGAAGAACGACATGAAGCCGAGCCGCACGCCGTGCTGCGCGTAGAAGCGGTCCTTGTGGCGGGCCCGCAGCTCCATCACGGCCGACATGTCGATCTCGTTGAAGGTGGTGAGAATCGCGGCCGTGTGCTGCGCCTGCACCAGGCGCTCCGCGATGCGCTTGCGGATACGGCCCATCGGCACGGTCTCTTCGCGCGCGGCCGCGCGCCGCGGCGGCGCGGGGCGCGCGGGTGGCGGCGCGG
>DATMAZ010000162.1:0-14034 GCA_035559675.1 Candidatus Limnocylindria bacterium | reverse complement strand
CGGCTGCTGATCGAAGGCGGCGGTGCCGTGGCGGCGGCGGCCTTGCGGGCCGGCGTGGTCGACGAGGTCGCGTTGTTCGTGGCCCCGCTGTTCGTCGGCGGCGACGGGGTCGCGGCCGTGGGGCCGCTGGCGCTGCGCTCGCTCGCGCGGGCCGTGCGGCTCGCCGACGTGCGCGTGGAACGGATCGGGCGCGACCTGCTCGTGCGCGGAATGGTGCGCCGGCCCCGATGACCTTTGCCTCCCCCCGGAGCGCAAGGTAGGTTCGGCTCGCCTCCATGTCGTTGCCGGACCGCAGCCGGGCTCATCTCGAGCACTTGCGGGCGGGCGGACTCGTGCTCGTGGTCGACTCGGCGCTCGAGCCGCCCGACGCGGCGGTGGTGTGTGCCGCGAGCCGCGTGGCCCCCGCCGCGGTGAACTTCATGGCCATGCATGCCCGGGGGCTCGTCTGCCTCGCCATGCCGCGCGAGCGCATGCGGCGGCTCGGCATTCCGCTGATGGGAGGCGAGCGCGGCAACGGCGTGGCGTACGGGGCCAGCATCGAAGCGCGGCACGGGGTGTCGACGGGCATCAGCGCCGCCGACCGTGCCACCACAATCCTGGCCGCGGTGCAGCCGGACGCCACCTCGGCGGACATCGTGATGCCAGGCCACGTGACACCGCTGCAGGTGGTGGGCGGGGGCACGCTGGTGCGCGCCGCCGTGCCCGAAGCCGCCAGCGACCTCTCGCGGCTTGCCGGCACCGGGCTCGAGGCGGTCGTCTGCCAGGTCCTCGGCCCCGACGGCAACCTGCCGTCGATGCAGCAGCTCGAGGCGTTCGCGGCGACGCATCGTCTGCCGCTGCTCACGGTGACCGACGTCATTCACCTGCGGCTGCGCTCCGACACGCTCGTGCGACGGGTGTCGGAGGCGATGGTGCCGCTGCGGCACGGGCCGACGTTCCGGGCGATCGTCTACGCGAGCAGCATCGACCAGCAGCAGCACATGGCGCTCGTGCTGGGCGAGGTGCACAGCGACCTGGAGGTTCTGGTGCGCATCCACTCCGAGTGCCTCACCGGCGACGTCTTCGGCTCGGAGCGCTGCGACTGCGGGGACCAGCTGGCCAAGGCGCTCGACCTGATCGCCGACGTGGGCCGTGGCGTGCTGGTCTATCTGCACCAGGAGGGTCGCGGCATCGGGCTCGCCAACAAGATCCGCGCCTACGCCCTGCAGGACCAGGGGCGCGACACGGTCGAGGCCAATCTCGAGCTGGGGTTCCAGGAGGATCTGCGCGATTACGGCATCGGCGCGCAGATTCTGCGCGACCTCGGCGTGCAGCGGGTGCAGCTGCTCACCAACAACCCGCGCAAGATCACCGGGCTCGAGGCGTACGGCATCGAGGTGGTGACGCGGGCGCCGCTCGAGGTGACGCCGCGCCCCGGCAACATCGAGTACCTGCGGACCAAGCAGCGGAAGCTGGGACACCTCTTCCGGGGGCTCGAGCGAGCGAGGTCATAGGGCGATGCCGCGCCACTTCGACGGCACGCTCCCCGGCGAGAGCCTGCGCATTGGCATCGCGCTTGCGCGCTTCAACGAGGCGGTGACCGCCCGGCTGCTCGAAGGGGCGGTGGCCGCGCTGCGCGAGCGGGGCGTGGCCGACGACGCCATCGACGTCGCGACCGTGCCGGGCGCCTTCGAGCTGCCGCTCGTCGCGCAGCGCCTGGCGGTCTCGGGACGCTACGCCGCGGTGGTGGCGCTCGGCGCCATCGTGCGGGGCGAGACGCCGCATTTCGACTTCGTCGCGGGGGAGGCGGCCGCTGGGCTGGCGCGCACGGCGCTGCTCCACGATCTGCCGGTGGCGTTCGGCGTGCTCACCACGGACACGATGGAGCAGGCGCTCGAGCGCGCTGGCGGCGCGCACGGGAACAAGGGCTACGACGCCGCGGTCGCCGCGCTCGAGATGGTGGGCGTGCTGCACGCCATTCAGCGGGGGTGAGGCGGATGGCGAGCCGCAGACAGGCGCGCGAGCGGGCCTTGCAGGCCCTCTACCAGGAGGAGGTGGCGGGCGAGACGCCGGGCGCGGAGGCGCTGTTCTGGCGGCACTTCGACGCCGACGAGGAGGCGGGGCCGTTCGCCCGCGAGCTGGTGGCCGGTGTGCGGGCCGAGCGCGAGCGCATCGACGCGCTGCTCGCCGAGGCGGTGGAGCACTGGGATCTCCGCCGGCTCGCGCGGGTCGATCTCAGCCTGCTCCGGCTCGCGGTCTACGAGATGATGGCGCGGCCGGAGATTCCGCACGCGGTGACGATCGACGAGGCGGTCGAGATCGCGGGCCGCTTCGGCTCGGCCGATTCACCGGCGTTCGTGAACGGCGTGCTCGACCGCGTGGCCCGCGTGCTCGGGCGGAAGCCCGCGGGGGGGCCGTCCTGATGGCGGGCGAGGCGTCGATCCCGCGCTACGATCCCGCGGCGGTCGAGACCAAGTGGCAGGAGCGCTGGGAGCGCGCCCGCACCTACGAGGTGCGGGCGGGCGACGGCGAGCCCGTCTACGTGCTGGAGATGTTCCCGTATCCGTCGGGACGGATCCACATGGGGCACGTGCGCAACTACTCGATCGGCGACGTGATCGCGCGCTTTCGGCGGCTGCGCGGCGAACGGGTGCTGCATCCGATCGGCTGGGACGCCTTCGGGCTTCCCGCCGAGAACGCCGCCATCCAGCACGGCGCCCATCCCGCGCGCTGGACGTACGACAACATCGCCAACATGCGCGCCCAGCTCCGCCGTCTCGGCTTCTCCTACGACTGGTCGCGTGAGCTCGCCACCTGCGACCCGCGCTACTACCGCTGGGAGCAGCTCTTCTTCCTGCGCATGCTGGAGCGCGGGCTCGCCTACAAGGGTCGCAGCCAGGTGAACTGGTGCGAGTCCTGCGCCACCGTGCTGGCGAACGAGCAGGTCGTCGACGGCCGCTGCTGGCGCTGCGATTCGGTGGTCCGTCTGCGCGAGCTGGAGCAGTGGTTCTTCCGCATCACCGCGTATGCCGAGGAGCTGCTGCGCGACCTCGACCGGCTCACCGGCTGGCCGGAGCGCGTCGTCACCATGCAGCGCAACTGGATCGGCCGCAGCGAGGGCGCCGAGATCCGCTTTCCGCTCGACGGGCGCCCGGGCGAGATTACCGCGTTCACGACGCGGCCGGACACGCTGTTCGGGGTGACCTTCGTCAGCATCGCGCCCGAGCATCCGCTCGCGCGCGAGCTGGTGGCGGGCACCGAGCGCGCGGCCGCCGTGGAAGCGCTGGCAGAGCGGGCGCGGCTCAGCGCCCGGGACGAGGAGCTGGTCAAGGAGGGCGTGCCGACCGGCGCCTTCTGCCGTCATCCCCTGACGGGCGAGCGGGTGCCCATCTTCGTCGCCAACTTCGTCGTGATGGGCTACGGCACGGGCGCCGTGATGGGCGTCCCCGCGCACGATCAGCGCGATTTCGAGTTCGCCCGCGCGCTCGGTCTCCCGATCATGGTGGTGATCCAGCCCGAGGGCGCGCCGCTCGATCCCGCCACGATGACGGAGGCCTGGGAGGGCCCCGGGCGGATGGTGCGCTCCGGGGAGTTCGACGGGCTCCCGAGCGAGGAGGGCAAGCGGCGCGTGGTGGCGGCGCTCGCTGCGCGCGGCGCCGGGCGGGCGGCGATGACGTACCGGCTGCGCGACTGGGGCGTCTCGCGCCAGCGCTACTGGGGCGCGCCCATCCCGGTCGTGTACTGCGAGGGCTGCGGCCTCGTGCCCGTCCCGGAGAGCGACCTCCCGGTGCTGCTGCCCGAGGACGTCGTGCTCACGGGCGCGGGCGGCTCGCCGCTCGCCGGCCATGCCGGCTTCGTCGAGGTGGCGTGCCCGCGGTGCCGGGGCCGCGCCCGGCGCGAGACCGACACGTTCGACACCTTCGTCGAGTCGTCGTGGTACTTCGCGCGCTACGTCTCCCCGTGGGACGACGGCACGCCGTTCGACCGTCGCGAGCTCGACTACTGGCTCGGCACGCGCGGGGTCGACCAGTACATCGGCGGCATCGAGCACGCCGTGCTGCATCTGCTGTACGCGCGCTTCTTCACCAAGGTGCTGCGCGATCTCGGCTACGTGGCGCTGGACGAGCCGTTCCGCAACCTGCTGACGCAGGGGATGGTGATCAAGGACGGCGCCAAGATGAGCAAGTCGAAGGGCAACGTGGTCGATCCCGACTACCTGATCGAGCGCTACGGCGCCGACACAGCGCGGCTCTTCTGTCTGTTCGCGGCGCCGCCGGAGCGCGACCTCGACTGGAGCGACCAGGGCGTCGAGGGCATGAGCCGCTTTCTCGGCCGGCTCTGGCGGCTCGTGTGGACGGTCCGGGACCGCCTGGCCCCGCCCGGCGCCCCGTTGCCCGGCACGATGGACGAGACGGCGCGCACGCTGCACCGGCGCACGCACGAGACCATTCAGCGCGTGACGGAGGACGTCGGCGAGCGCCTGCGCTTCAACACGGCCATCGCGGCGGTGATGGAGCTCGTGGGCGCCATCGCCGACGTGCAGGACGACGTCGATCCGGCCGTGCTCCGGGAGGCAGTCGACACGGTGCTGCGGCTGCTGGCGCCCTTCGTGCCGCACGTGGCCGCCGAGCTCTGGGAGGTGGCCGGCCATCCGGACTGGATCGATCGGGCCGGCTGGCCGGCGTGCGATACGAGCGCGCTCGTCCGCGAGCGGATCGAGCTCCCGGTGCAGGTGAACGGCAAGCTGCGGGGGCGGATCCTGGTGGCGGTCGACGCCTCCGTGGACGACATTTTGGCTGCGGCGCTGGCCGACGAGAACGTACGGGCGCACGTGGGCGAGCGGCCCGTCCGCAAGCACGTGCTGGTGCCGGGGCGCATGCTCAACCTGGTGGTGTGATGCGCGCGTGGTGGCGCGTCGTGCCGCTCGCAGCGGCGATCGGATGCGGATACGCGTTCAGCACGCCGGGCGCGCGGCTGCCGCCGGACACGGAGACGATCAGCATCGCGCTGTTCGAGAACCACACGCGCGAGCGGGGGCTCGAGGTCGAGCTGCGCCGCGCGCTCGAAGAGGAGTTCCGGCGCCGCGGCGGGCTTCGGGTCGTTCCCGAGCCAGGCGGCGACGTCGTGGTCGACGGGTCGATCCGGCGGATCGGCGACACCCCGGTCGCGTCGCGCGGCAGCGACGAGGCCGTGGCCCTGCAGCAGCGCATCAGCGTGAGCGTGCGGCTCGTGCAGCGGGCGACGGGCCAGGTCGTGATGCGGGCGCCGCGCGTGATCGAGGTGACCGAGTTCGGCGTGGAGCCGGGCGCCATCATCACGACCTCGCCGCGCTTCCAGAGCGAGCCGGTCGACGCGCGCGACATCGCGAACCTGAGCAACGTGCCGCTCGGCGAAGGACGGCGGGCGACGGCGCAGCGCGATCTGCTGCAGAAGCTCGCGGCGGACATCTACTCGGCGACGATGGAGGGGTTCTGAAGGCGCGCGACCGCGGGCCGGGCGGCGTCGGGGTACGCGAGCTGGCCGAGCTCGAGCGTGGCGCGGCCCGCCGGCTCTATCTCGTCCACGGCGAAGAGACGCTCCTGGTCGAGCGCGCGCTGGCGGTGCTGCGGCGGCGCTTCGAGGCGGAGGGCGAATGGCGGGTGGTGTGGGGCGACGACGACGAGTCGCGCGTCGCTGACGCGCTCGCGAGCCTGGCGTCGCGCGGCTTGTTCGGCGGCAGCACGGTCCTGGTGCGGCGGGCCGAAGCGATGCGGGCGGGCGTGGAGGCGCTGGTGGAGGCGACGGTCGCAGAAGATCGCTACGAAGGCCGGCTCGTGCTCGCCGGCGGCACGCTCGACCGGCGCCGGCGCTGGTATGCAACGGCGCGGCCGCGCGCGACGGAGCTGGTGTGCCTCCCCGTGACCGACCCGCGCGAGCTGCGCGGCTGGGTCGAACGGCTGGCCGCCGAACGGGGCGTGCGGCTCCGCGACGATGCCATCGCGGAGCTCCTGGCGCGCTGTGGACCCGAGCTTGCGCTGCTCGACGGCGAGCTGGAGAAGCTCGCGGCGGCCGATCTCCCGCAGCCCGTGGAGCGCGACGCCGTCGTCCGCCTGGTGGCCGGCGTCCGCAGCCATGCAATCGAGGAGCTGACGGACCGGCTCGCCCGCGGCGACCGCGCCGGCGCGCTGCGTGTGCTCCGCCATCTGCTCGCGGGCGAGGAGCCGCCGCTGCGCATCATCGGGTTTCTCGCGGCGAACGTGCGGCGGGCGCTGCACGTGGCGGAGGAGCTGGAGCGCGGCGGCTCTCCGGACGCGATTGCGGCACGGCTCGGGATGCCCGAGTGGTTGGTCCGCCGGCAGCTCGGGCGTGGACCGGCCACGCGTCTCGAGCGCGCGCTCGAGGTGCTCGGCGAGCTGGACCTGGCGTGCAAGAGCTCGCGGCCCGAGGCGGCGATGTTCGAGGCGGCGCTGGACGCGCTCGCGGCCTCAGCGCGCTGAGGCTTCGAGCCGGTCGACGGCCTTGGCGAGGCGCGCGATGCGCCGGGAGGCGTTGTTGCGGTGGAACACGCCCTTCACCACGGCCTTGTCGAGCGCGCGCGCGGCGCGGAGGAACTCGGCGCGGGCGGCCGTCGGGTCGCCGCGGCGGAGCGCTTCGCGAAACGCGCGCACGAGGTTGCGCACGCGGGTCTTCACGATCTGGTTGCGGGCGTGCCGCTTGACGCTCTGTCGATGGCGCTTGAGCGCCGAGGGATGATTCGCCACGGGCCGCAGTCGGTACCATGCGGGTCCGGGAGGGTCAACCGCGCTGCTTGGCGGCCTCCCAGAGTCGATCGAGCTCCTCGGCGGGCAGCGACGCGGTGTCCAAGCCGCGGGCCCGGGCGGCGTCCTCGACGCGCCGGACGCGCTCGAGCAGACGCACGGTCGCATCGTGCAGTGCCACCTCGGCCGGCACGTCCAGATGGCGCGCCAGGCTCGCGGTGGCGAGCAGCAGGTCGCCCAGCTCGTGCGCCGTGGCCGTTGGGTCGCCTCCCGCGACCGCGGCGCGCAGCTCGCGGACTTCCTCCTCGATCTTGTCGAGCACTGCCGACGGGTCCGGCCAGTCGAAGCCGCGCCGCGCGAGCACTCCGGCGAGCTTCTGCGCGCGCGGCAGCGCGGGGAGCGCGCGCGGGACGGCGGCCGCGGCGTCGCCGGTGTCGGCCAACCGCTCGGCATCCTTGAGACGCTGCCAGTTGCGCACCACCTCGGCGGCGTCGCGGACGGTGACGTCGCCGAACACGTGGGGATGGCGGCGCACGAGCTTGTCGGCGATGGCCCGCGCCACGTCGGCGGCCGTGAACTGGCCGCTCTCGCGGGCGATCTCGGCCTGGAAGACGATCTGCAGCAGCAGGTCGCCGAGCTCCTCGCAGAGCGCCTGCGGGTCGCCGCGGTCGATGGCGTCGACCACCTCGTAGGCCTCCTCCAGCACGTACGGGCGGAGCGTGGCCAGCGTCTGCTCCCGATCCCACGGGCAGCCGCCGGGCGCGCGCAGGCGCGCCATGATGTCGACCAGGGCGCGGAACGCGGCGCCCGCCTCGTCGCTCATGCCGCGGCCCTAGCCGCGCGCTCGCGGGGAGTCAACGCGGCTTGCGTCGGCCCCGGTCCTCGTCTACCCCAGAGGCGATGGCGCGCGTCGAGGTCTACACCACGCCGATGTGTCCCTACTGCGTGGCCGCCAAGCGGCTGCTCACCGAGCGGGGCATCCCGTACGTGGAGTTCGACGTCGCGGAGGACGCGGCGCTGCGTGCCGACGTCATGCGGCGCAGCGGCCGGCGCACCGTGCCGCAGATCTTCATCGACGGGCGCTCCATCGGCGGCTTCGAGGAGCTGCGGGAGCTCGACGCCGCCGGCGAGCTGGACGGGCTCCGCGAGCCGGCCGGCTGAGCCCGGTGCGCTCCGGCAGCGAGCGGGGGGAAGCCGGCGCGGCGGCCGTCGAGGTCGTCGTGATGGCGAAGCATCCGACGCCGGGCCAGGTGAAGTCCCGGCTCGCAGCGACGCTGGGCGCCGAGACCGCGGCGGATTTTCAACGGGCCTTCGTCCTCGACTTGGCGGCGCGGCTCGACGCCGCGGGCATCGCGGTGTGGTGGGCGGTCTGGCCGCCTGACGCGCCCTTTCATGACGTGGTCCCAGGGGCGCGCGTGCTTCCCCAGGAGGGCGCGGACCTGGGCGAGCGCATGGGCGGGGTGGCGCGCCGGCTCCTTGCCGGCGGCGCCGGCGGCGTCGTGCTCCTCGGAGCGGATGTGCCACACGTGCACCTCGCAGAGGTGCGAGCGGCCGTGCAGGCGCTCGAGCGGGGCGAGGTGCCCGTCGTGCTCGGCCCGGCCGCCGACGGGGGCTACTACCTGCTCGGGCTCGCGCGCCTCGTCCCCGAGATCTTCCGCGACGTGGCGTGGGGCCGCCCGGACGTTCGATCCGTCACCGAGGCGCGGCTCGGCGCACTGGGCGTGGCCTATCGGCTCGTGGCCGATGACTTCGACGTGGACGAGCCGGCCGACCTCCGGCGGCTGGCGGAGCGGCTCCGCCAGGGCGACCTCGTGCTGCCCCACACGGCCGCCGTGCTGGCGCGGGCGGGCGTCAGCTGATCGTCCAGGTGTCGCCGCGCATGAGCAGCGCCTGCAGGTCCGGCGGCGTGCGGCGTTGCGCCTCCGCGACCTGCCGCTGCGCATCGTCCTCGTAGCACGTCCGTTCTACGGCGGTGAATACGCCGATGGCGGTGGGGAAGGACGGGCCCTGGAGCGAGGCCGCGATCTGCGCGTGCATGGGATTGGTTTCGTCGTAGACGAGCAGCTCGTCCTCGCCCACCCCGGTGCCGAGCGTCACCACCTCGGGGCGCAGGTCCGAGCGCAGCCGCACGCCGCGCGTGCGGTCGGCGCCGAACACGAGCGGCTTGCCGTGCTCGAGCACGACGGTGTGCTCGCTCTTGCTGGCCTTGTCGGTGAGGGCGTCGAAGGCGCCGTCGTTGAAGACGTTGCAGTTCTGGAGGATCTCGATGAAGGCCGCCCCCCGGTGCGCATGGGCCCGCTTCAGCACGTGCTGCAGGTGCTTGGTTTCGACGTCGATCGAGCGCGCCACGAACGAGGCGCCGGCGCCGAGGGCCAGCGCGATCGGGTCGAAGGGATGGTCGACGGAGCCCTGCGGCGTGGACTTGGTGAGCTTGCCGACCTCGGACGTCGGCGAGTACTGGCCCTTGGTGAGGCCGTAGATGCGGTTGTTGAAGAGCAGGATGTTGACGTCGAGATTGCGCCGAAGAATGTGGATCAGGTGGTTGCCGCCGATCGAGAGCGCGTCGCCGTCGCCGGTGACGATCCAGACCGACAGCTCGGGCCGGGTCATCTTGATGCCGGTGGCGACGGCCGGCGCCCGGCCGTGGATGGAGTGCACGCCGTAGGTGTTGACGTAGTACGGAAAGCGGCTCGAGCACCCGATGCCGGACACGAAGACGAAGTTCTCGCGGGGCACGCCGAGCTCGGGAAGGATTTTCTGGACCTGGGCGAGGATCGCGTAGTCCCCGCACCCCGGACACCAGCGGACGTCCTGGTCGCTGACGAAGTCCTTCTTCGTGAAAACGCTCATGCCGCGGACTCCTCCAGCCGCTCGTTGCGCAG
Source organism: Candidatus Limnocylindria bacterium (assembly GCA_035559675.1). GTDB lineage: Bacteria > Desulfobacterota > Binatia > DP-6 > DP-6 > DATMAZ01. The sequence goes on along the minus strand of DATMAZ010000162.1, from coordinate 4,436 downwards.
CAGCTTGCGCGCCCGCTCGGCGATCTCGCTCACCTTGAAGGGACGGCCCTGGACCTTGTTGAAGCCGACGGCCGGCACCAGGAACTCGGCTCGCACCAGCCGGACCAGCTGGCCGAGGTTGATCTCGGGGACCAGCACCCGGCGGTAGCGCCCGAGCAGCGCACCGAGGTCGCTCGGAAACGGATTGAGATACCGCAGGTGAGCGTGCGCCACCCGCAGGCCCTCGTTCTGGAGCTGGCGGGTGGCTTCTCGGATGCTGCCGTACGTGCTGCCCCAGCCGAGCAGCAGTAGCTCGCCGTCGGGCGGGCCGAAGACCTCCGTCGGCGGGACCTCGCGCGCGATGCCCGCGATCTTGCGGGCGCGGAGACGGACCATCTGCTCGTGATTGGCGGGGGCGTAGCTCACGTTGCCGGTGAGCACGTCCTTCTCGAGGCCGCCCACGCGATGCTCGAGGCCGGGCGTTCCGGGAATGACCCAGGGACGGGCCAGGGTCTCCTCGTCGCGGAGATACGGGTAGAAGCTGGTGGGATCCGTCCGGAACCGCACCGGGATGTCGGCCAGCTGGTCGACCGACGGGATGGGCCACGGCTCCGAGCCGTTGGCGAGGTAGCCGTCGGTGAGCAGCACGACCGGGGTCATGTACTTCACCGCGATCCGTACCGCCTCGAAGGCCATGTGGAAGCAGTCGCCCGGCGTGGCGGCCGCCAGGATCGGGACCGGCGCCTCGCCGTGGCGGCCGTACATGGCCATCAGCAAATCGGCCTGCTCGGTCTTGGTGGGCATGCCGGTCGACGGGCCGGCGCGTTGGATGTCGGTGACTACGAGCGGCAGCTCGATCGCGAGCGCCAGCCCGAGCGTTTCGGCCTTGAGATTCATGCCGGGGCCGCTGGTGGTGGTGATGGCGATCGCACCCGCAAAGGCCGCGCCGAGCGCGGCGCCGATCCCGGCGATCTCGTCCTCCGCCTGGAAGGTGTGGACGTCGAACTGCTTCAAAGCCGCGAGCTCGTGCAGCACGTCGCTCGCGGGCGTGATCGGATAGCTGCCGAGGAAGAGCGGGCGTCCCGCCTTCTGCGCCGCCGCGACGAAGCCGAGCGCGGTGGCGAGGTTCCCGGTGATGTTGCGGTAGGTGCCGGGCGCGATCACCGCGCGTTGCACCTGATAGGCGACCGGCAGCAGCTCGGTGTTCTCGCCGAACGCCAGCCCGGCGCGGAAGGCGCGCAGGTTCGCCTCCACCAGCTCACCCTTGAAGCGATGTCGGATCCAGTTTTCGATCGGCTCGGTCGGTCGCGTGTAGAGCCAGGCCATCACGCCGAGGCTGAAGAAGTTGCGGCAGCGAAAGACCGCGCGGGCCGAGAGGCCGAGGTCTTTCAGCGCGGCTGTGGTGAGCCGCGTGATGTCGATCGGCACCACGCGATAGCCCGCGAGGCTGTGATTCTCGAGCGGGTTGGTCTCGTAGCCGGCCTTCGTGAGGTTGTGCTCGGTGAAGCCCTCACGATCGACCACCAGCAAGCCGCCGGGGCGAAGGTCCCCCAGGTTGGCCCGGAGCGCGGCGGGATTCATCGCCACCAGCACGTCAAGCTCGTCGCCGGGCGTGAAGATGTCGCTCGAGGAGAAGTTCAGCTGGAAGGCGCTGACGCCGGCCAGCGTACCGGCGGGCGCTCGGATCTCGGCCGGAAAGTCGGGCAGCGTCGCGAGGTCGTTGCCCGCGAGCGCGGTGGCGTTCGTGAACTGCGTGCCCGTGACCTGCATGCCGTCGCCGGAATCGCCGGCGAAGCGAATCACCACCGATTCCCGCGTCTCGATCGGTTTCGGCGCGGCGCTCACACTGTCGGGCATGAGGACGAAATCCTTCCTGTCGCAGAGCGCGACGGCTACGCTCCGCGGGCTCGCGCACGACGATACCGTCGGCCGTCAGTGCATGCAACGTGGGCAGGGGTCGTTCGGTGCGTTCTCGCTTCTCACGCCTCGTCGAGGAGCCGCACCTGCTCGGCCTGCGGTTTTCCTTTCTTGGGGTTGTGGCCGACGATGAAGCTCACGCGGGTGCCCGGCGTGATCGGGCCCGTCGCGTCGCAGAGCTGGGTGACGTGGAAGAAGAGCGACTCGCCGTCGCCGTAGCGGACGAAGCCGAAGCCCTTTTCGGCGAAGAAGCGATCGACGACGCCCTCCTGCGGGCCGCGCCCGATGTCGGCCAGGGCGGCGTCGTCGAGGATCGCCAGCTCGGGTGGGAGCGCGGCGTCGGGCGGCGCGGGGCGGGGGGTGGCCGCCTGCAAGCGTGCGCGCCGGCCTGCGAGGTCGGCGTCGTCCGGCATCGCGCGCTCGAGCTGCGCGACGTAGCCGAGCGCGCGCTGCGGGTCGCCCGTCTCCTCGGCGAGGTCAGCGGCGAGCCGCAACGCATCGAGGAACGTGCCGTCGCGACGCGAGGCGAGCGCCAGGTCGAGCTGGGTGAGCGCGGCGTTGGGCCGCCCGCAGAGGCGGTGCAGGCGGGCGAGCTCGAGGCGCACCAGTGGCTCGACGCCGTGGAGCTGCCGGAGCGCCTGGACGAGGGCGTTCGCGGCCCCCGCGAGATCGCCGTGGACGTTCAAGTGCAGCCGGCCGAGCGCCAGGTAGGCGAACGCGCCACGCGGCAGCCCGATGGCATGCTCGTACGCCGCCTGCGCCTCCGCGATCTCCCCGCGCAGCTCGTGCGTGCGGCCGATGCGCTCCCAGATGTAGCTGGAATGCGGATCGAGCCGGCACGCTTCGCGGAACCAGGCGAGCGCCGCGTCGAGATCCCCTTGCCGGAGCGACAGCTCGCCCTGACAGGCTCGCAGGTGCTCCACGCGAATCGCCGGCGGCGAGCAGCCGGCATCGAGCGAGGTGCAGGCGTCGAGTGCGGCGCCGGCCTCCTCGAAGTGCCCGAGGTCGCGCAGCACGCGTGAGAGGTGGAAGAGGACCTGCACCTGCACGCCGCGGCCGCGCAGCCGCTGCTCCGAGCCGGCCTGCTCCCACACCGCACGCGCGCGACGGAACGCCTCCATGGCTTCTCGCGGGCGGTGCAGCTTCTCGAGGCAGTAGCCGCGGCGGAACAGGCAGAGATGATAGGTGGGAAACGACTGCAGGGCGCGGTCGTACCAGCGCAGCGCCTTGGCCCACTTCTTCTTGCGCTGGAAGTACCAGCCGATCGCGCAATGGAAGACGGCGGCCCGGCGCGGTGCCAGCTCGGCGCAGCGCAGCAAATAGCGCTCGACCTTCTCTTCGTTGCCGAGCATGCCGAACGCCTTGCCGATTTCCCAGAGCAGTTCGGTGGCGTTCCAGGTCTCGTCTTCCGGGGTGTCGTCGAGGGTCCCGTAGCGGCTCACGATCGCGTGGTGGTCCCCGCGATGGGCGAGCGCCCGCACGTCGGCCAGCATCCCATCCACGTCCCGCATGGCCACCTCCTCAGCCGCCAGCGTCGCGAACCACCCGCGATCCTCCTCCCCGTCTGCGCCGGCCCTTCCAGAGCCGACGCAGCTCGTCTAACAACGACCGAGTCCGCTTGCAAGTCTGCGTGCTAGGGAAGCCAGAGCATTGGCGGCGGGAGCGGCGGCGGCGTGCCGGTGATCGTGACGCGCCGGCCGACGATCCGCACGCGCCCCTCGACGCACAGCTGCAGGGCGGCGGGGAAGATCGCGTGCTCGACAGCCAGGATCCTTGCGGCGAGCGAGGCCTCCGTATCGTCGGGCGCCACCGCGACGGCCGCCTGCAACACGATCGGACCATGGTCCACGTGCTGGTCGACCAGATGGACCGTGGCCCCCGTGATGCGGACGCCGTACTCGAGCGCTTGGCGCTGGGCGTGGAGGCCCTTGAAGGCGGGCAGCAGCGCGGGGTGGACGTTGTAGACGCGCTCGGGAAACGCGTCGAGCACCACCGGCGTGAGCACGCGATCGAAGCCCGCCAGCGCCAGCAGCTCGATGCCCGCCGCTCGCAGCGCGGCGAGCACGGCGGCATCGAACGCCTCGCGACTCGCGTGAGCCCGGTGGTCGATGACGGTGGTGGCGACGCCACGCCCGCGGGCGATCTCGAGCGCGCGAGCGTCGGCGCGGTTCGAGAGCACCAGCGCCGGCTCGCACGTGAGCCGGCCCTCCGCCACCGCCGCCAGGATGGCCTCGAGGTTCGACCCGCGACCCGAGACCAGCACGCCGAGACGCATAGGGCGCTCCCTTAGCTGGAGGCGACTGGACAGCTCAAGCCGGTGGCGCCGGCGTGCGTCCCACCGCCGCGACGTCGACGGAGCGGGCGCCGGCGGCGAGCAACGCGCGCGCACACGCGTCCGCGGTCGCGCCGGTCGTGATGACGTCGTCGATCACCAGCACACGCCGTCCCGCGATCCGGTCCGGGCGCGGGACGGCGAACGCGCGGGCGAGGTTGGCGCGCCGCGCGGCCGCCCCGAGGCCGGTCTGCGGTGGGGTGGCGAG
>DATMAZ010000161.1:0-7962 GCA_035559675.1 Candidatus Limnocylindria bacterium | reverse complement strand
GTACCGCCGAGAGACTCCCGCCGCGCGACACGGCTGGCTCTACCGGGCGCGCACGCTGCAGGACGCCGGCGTGCCGCTCGCCGCCGGCTCCGACGCGCCCATCGTGCCGCCGGACCCGTGGCGCACGATGGCCGCGGCGCGGGCGCGGCGCACCCGCGCGGGGCAGACGCTCGGGGTGCGCGAAAGGCTCGGTGCACGCGCGGCGCTGGCGCTCGTCACCGTGGCCGCCGGCGCAGCACTCGGCGCACCCGCGCTCGGGCGGCTCGCGGTACACGGCCCCGCCGACGCCGTGGTCGTGCCCGAGGATCCGCTCCACCTGGACGCGATTGCGCTCGCCACGCTCCGGCCCTCGCTCACGGTGGTCGGCGGCCGCATCGCGTGGCGGCGATGACGCAGTTCGCGACGCTACGCTTTACGACTGCCGGGCCGGTGGCCACGGTGACGCTCGACCGCCCCGAGTGTCTCAACGCCTACGACCGGCAGATGCGCGATGACCTGTTCGAGGTGCTCGACGCGGTACACGACGACCCGTCGCTGCGCGTCCTCGTGCTGCGGGGGCGCGGCCGCGCCTTCTCTGCCGGCGGGGATCTCCGCGAGTTCGGCAGCGCGCCGTCGCCGACGGTCGCGCGGGCCGTGCGCTTCCGTCGCGACGTGTGGGGCCGGCTGCTCGAGCTGCGCGCGGCGACGCTCGCTTCGGTGCACGGGCTCGCGGTGGGCGGCGGGATGGAGATGGCGATGCTCTGCGACCTCGTGGTGGCGTCGGCCGGGGCCCGGTTTGCGTTGCCGGAGTGCGGCCTCGGCATGATTCCCGGCGTGGCGGGCACGCAGACGCTCGCGCGCCGCGCGCACACGGGTGTGGCGCTGGAGCTGGTGCTGCACGGCCGCTTCGTCGGCGCGGCGGAGGCGCGGCGCTTGGGTATCGTCACGCAGGTGGTGCCCGAGCGCGATCTCGCAGCGGCCACGGGCCGGCTCGCGCGCCTGCTCGCGGCGCTCGACCCGGCCGTCGTCGCCGCCGTGCGACGCTGCGTGCGCGCGGCGCACGATGGAACGCTCGCGGACGGCATCGCCCTTGAGCGGCGGCTCGCCCTCGGGCTAGAAGCCCCGCGATGAACACCGTCGGCTTCCTCACGATCCCGGCCGACATCGTGCCCGAGCGGGAGGCCGTCGTGTCGGACGGCCGGCGCTTCACCTATGCGCAGGTGGTCGACCGGGTGCGCCGGCTGGCGGGCGCGCTCGCGGCCGCCGGAGTCGGACGCGGAAGCCGCGTGGCCGCGCTCCACACCAACACGCATCGCTACGTCGAGGCCTACTTCGCGACTGCGCAGCGCGGGGGCGTCTTCATCCCGATCAACTATCGGGCCAAGCCGGCCGAGCTGCAGCACATGTTGGGCGCCGGCGAGGTCGAGGTCTTGTTCGTGGGCGAACGCTATTTGCCCCTCGTGCACGGCATGCGGGCGGCCGTGCCCTCGCTGCGCCTGCTGGTGGGCTTCGACACGGCGGAGGGCGTGCAGCACGACTACGAGCCCTGGATCGCGTCGGCCGAGCCGTCGCTCGAGGAGATCGAGGTCGACGACGACGACACCTCCATCTTGATGTACACCAGCGGCACGACGTCGCTCCCGAAGGGCGTGATGCTGCGCTACGCCGATTTCACGGCGTACGTCACCGCCAACGTCGAGCTGGCCGACGGCACGCCCCGCGGCGCGGCGCTCCTCTCGGCGCCGCTCTACCACATCGCCGGCGCGACGAACATGATGACGACGCTCTGGACGGGCCGGCGGCTGGTGCTCATGCCGCAGTTCGAGCCGCGGCAGTGGCTCGATCTGGTCGAGCGCGAGCGCGTGACCCACGCGTTCGTGGTGCCGACCATGCTGAAGCACCTGCTCGATCAGCCGGACCTTCGCGCACGCGATCTCTCGAGCCTCGAGGTGCTGTCGTACGGCGGCGCGCCCATGCCGTTCCCGGTGATTCGCCGCGCCATCGAAACGTTCCCGCGGACGACCGGATTCGTCAACGCCTTCGGCCAGACCGAGACCACCTCGACGCTCACCATTCTCGGCCCGGAGGACCATCGCCTCGAGGGCTCGCCGGAGGAGATCGAGCGGCGCACGCGGCGCCTGCACTCGATCGGCCGCCCGCTGCCGGACGTCGAGGTGCGGATCGTCGACGACGACGGCCGGGACGTGGGGCAGGGCGAGGTGGGCGAGATCCAGGTGCGCACGCCGCGCGTGATGAAGGGCTACGCCGGCCAGCGCGCGTCGCCGCTCACCGCCGACGGGTGGCTCCCCACCCGCGACATGGGGTGGATCGACGAGGACGGCTACGTCTACATCGCCGGGCGCAAGGACGACATGATCATCCGCGGCGGCGAGAACATCGCGCCCGCCGAGGTGGAGACCGTGCTCATGTCGCACCCCGCGGTCGACGAGGCGGCCGTGCTGGGCGCGCCCGACATCGAGTGGGGCCAGCGCGTGGCCGCATTCGTCGTGCTGCGTCCGGGCGCCACCGCCACCAGCGACGACCTGGTGGACTTCTGCCGGGAGCGGCTCGCCAGCTTCAAGAAGCCCGAGGTCGTGCGCTTCGTGCGCGAGCTGCCGAAGAACCAGATGGGGAAGGTCCTGCGCCGCGATCTCCGCGTGCTGCTCGAGGCGTCGTGAGCGGGCGGCGCGGCCGCCGGCCGCCACCGCCGGTCGACGTGACGGTGGGCGCCGGCGTGGCGACTCTCACGCTGGACCGCGCGCAGACGGGCAATCGCCTCGACGACGCCATGATGCAGGGCCTCGTCGATGCGGCCTCGGCGGTCGCGGATCGCGACGACTGCTGCGCGGTCGTGCTGCGCGCGCGCGGGCGCGTCTTCTCGCTCGGGCTGCCGCCATCGGTGGGTTGGCCGCCGTCGGCCTGGGCGGACGGCGTCGCGGCCATCGCCGCGCTCCCCATGCCGGTGATCGCGGCGGTGCGCGGCGAGGCCCGCGGCTGGGGCATGGCGCTGGCGCTGGCGTGCGATCTGCGCATCGTGGCGGGCACCGCGGTCTTCACGCTCCCGGAGGCGCAGGCCGGCCGGCTGGCGGGCGGGGGCGCAACCCAGCGGCTCACTCGACTCGTCGGGGCCGCCCGTGCCGCCGAGATGCTGCTGCTCGGCCGCGGCGTCACCGGCCGCGAGGCGGTTGCCTGGGGGCTCGCGAGCCGGGCGCTCGCCGCCGGCCAGGTGGAGGCCGCGGCCGAGCGGGCGGCGCGCGAGCTCGCCCGGCGCGGTCCGCTGGCGCTCCGCTATGCGAAGGAGGCGGTGCTGCGCGCCCTGGACCTGCCGCTGGCGGACGGCATCCGGTTGGAACACGACCTCTACGTCTTGCTACAAACGACGGCGGACCGCAGAGAAGGCGTGCGGGCTTTCCTCGAACGCCGGCCGCCGCGGTTCGAGGCGCGTTGAAGCGGAGGACCTAGGAAACGATGGCCAGTCAGATCGGCAAAATCTACGTGTGCGCCACGTGCAACGCCCAGGTGATCGTCACCAAGGGCGGCGCCGGCACGCTCAAGTGCTGTGGCGCGGAGATGCAGCAAAAGAAGTGAGACCATGGGACTACGTGTGATCGCCGGCGCCGCGCGTGGACGGCGGCTCGTCGCTCCCCGCGGGCTGGCGACGCGTCCCACGAGCGGCCTCGTGCGGGGCGCGCTCTTCAACATGCTGGCGCACCGCGGCTGGCTCGAGGAGGCGACGCTGCTCGATCTCTTTGCGGGCAGCGGCTCGCTCGGCATCGAAGCCCTGTCGCGGGGCGCGGCGCACGTGATCTTCGTGGACGAAGCCGCCGCGGCCCAGCGGGTGCTGCGCCGGAACCTGGAGCGCAGCGGCTTCGCCGAGCGGGCCGAGGTGCTCGGCACGAGCGTGCCGTCCGCGCTCCGCCGGCTGGCGGCGCGCGGCGTGGTGGTGGACGGCGTGCTGGTCGATCCACCCTACGCGCGCGGCTGGGTGCGGCGCACGCTCACGCTGCTGGCGACGTCCCCCGTGCTCGCGCGCTCCGGATGGGTGGCGCTGGAGCACACCACGGCCGAGCCGCTCGGAGCGACGCCCGGCTTCGTCGTGGTGGCCGAGCGCCGCCACGGACGCGCCAACATCGTCCTGCTGGGAAGAGAGGAGCCCTCGCCGTGATGCGCATCGCCGTGTACCCCGGCTCGTTCGACCCGATCACCAACGGGCACGTGGACATCATCCGCCGCAGCATGCGCGTGTTCGATCGCGTCATCGCGGCGGTGGCCTTCAACCCGCACAAGGAAACCTCGTGGTTCACGGTCGACGAGCGGGTCGAGATGATCCGCGAGACGTTCCGCGACGACGCCCAGCACGTCGAAGCGGACAAGTTCTCCGGGTTGCTGGTCGACTACGCGGTGAAGAAGGGCGCCAGCGTGATCGTGCGCGGGCTGCGCGCCGTGGCGGACTTCGAGTACGAATTCCAGATGACCATGATGAACCGGCATCTGGAGCCGCGCGTCGAGACGCTGTTCATGATGACGAGCGAATCACACTTCTACACGAGTTCGCGACTCGTGAAGGAAGTCGTGAGCCTCGGCGGCAACGTCGCCGGACACGTGCCCGACCCGGTGCTGCCCCGGCTGCTCGCCGCGGCGGCAGCGCGGCGCTGACGCGCCGCGATCCGGACGAACGGGGCGACGGTGGGTGACCGTCGCCCCGTGTCGTTTCGAATCTTACTTGTGCAGGCCCTTCGAGAACAGCCGCTCGGCCTTCTCCGCCGCCGCCTCCGCCCGACCGGCCGCCGCCTCGACGCGGCTAGCTGCCGCCTCGGCCCGCGAGGCTGCATCCTCCGCACGGGTCGCCGCCGCCTCGGCGCGATCCGCGTCTTTCCGGCCGCATCCGGTCGCGAGTGTGCCAGTCAGCATGAGCGCAGACGCCATCACCGCCAAAGAACGTACCTTCATCCCTCTCACCTCCTGTGGCCCCGATCGGGGGATCCAGAGTCTCAAAATGCTGCGTCCTTCTTGCACAACTGCGCTATTGGGGCAACAGACCGCGGCCATAACGCGACGCGACAAGGGGGGTCTCCGGGCGGGCCTTCGAGCGTGCTCATGTGGCGTCGCTACGACTTTCGTGCTACAAGACGGAAACCCTGTAATCCTCTTGGGATGGCGGCGGAGCTCCGGTGGCAGAGGTGTGGCGTCCCGGGGGCAATGAGAGGCTACGCGTGGGCATCATCGGGACGTTCAAGGTCGGCGAAAAGGTCGTTTATCCCGCACACGGTGTCGGGATCATCGAAGGCATTCAGACGCGCGTGGTATCGGGGTCGGAGCGCAAATTCTATATGCTCCGCATCCTCGACAGCGATATGACCATCATGATCCCCACCGAGAACGTGAACGCGGTCGGGCTGCGACGCATCATCGGCAAGGACATGGTGGCGAAGGTCTACAAGATCCTCCGCAACAAGAAGGTCGAGATCGACCAGCAGACCTGGAACCGCCGCTACCGCGAGTACACGGAGAAGATCAAGACGGGCAGCGTGCTCGAGATCGCCAAGGTACTGCGGGATCTGTTCGTGCTGAAGGGCGACAAGGAGCTCTCCTTCGGCGAGCGCAAGATGCTGGATACGGCCCGCAACCTGCTGGTGAAGGAGCTCGCCATCGCGAAGTCGTACAGCGAAGACAAGATCATGGAGGAGCTGAAGACAATCTTCGCGAACTGAACTGCGACGTTTTCGGTCCGCCTGCGTGCCTAGCGGACTCGAGGGGCCCGGGGGTCGTCCTCCGGGCCCCTCGTCGTTTCGACGATCCCCTCGTTCAGACTGCCGCTGCGAAAGCCGCGCAGATCGACCGTCACGTGCACGAAGCCGAGCGCCCGCAGGCGCTCGGTGACGCCGGCCCGCACGGCGTCGTCCACCAGACGGGGCAGCTCGTCCACGCCGACCTCGATGCGCGCGAGCGTGTCATGGGCGCGCACGCGCAGCTCGCGAAAGCCGAGACTGCGCAGGTACTGCTCCGCGGTGTCGATGCGCGCCAGCACGGCGGCGTTGATCGGCGTCCCATACGGCACGCGAGAGGACAGACACGGGCTCGCCGGCCGGTCCCAGGTGCGCAACCCGAGCAGCCGGCTCGCTGCCCGGACGGCAGCCTTGGTGAGGCCCGCTTCGACCAGCGGATGCCGCACGCCGTGGCGCGCCGCCGCTTCGAGCCCGGGCCGGTGGTCGGCCAGGTCGTCCACGTTGGCGCCGTCCATGACGACGGTCAGTCCGCGCCGCGCGCGCTCGCGCTCGCAGATGTCGAACAGGTTCGTCTTGCAGAAGTAGCACCGGTTCACCGGATTGGCCGCGTATCGGGGGTCGGCGAGCTCGTTGGTGTCGATCCACACGTGCTCGACGCCGATCTCGCGCGCCAGCTCCTCGGCCGCCGCGCGATCGTGGGCGGGCGTGCTCGGCGAGCGCGTGGTGAGCGCAATGCAGCGGCGGCCGAGCACGTCGTGTGCGACGCGCAGGACGAGCGTGGAATCGGTTCCCCCGGAAAACGCGACCAGCACCGAGTCGACCTCGGAAAAGAGCGCGCGCAGCCGCGCGAGCGCGGCGCCGGGGTCAGAGGCCGGCACCGAACGTCTCCGTCGAGAGGTAGCGTTGCCCCGTATCGCAGCACACGGTCACGACCACGCCCTCGTCGAGCTCGCGCGCGACGCGCACGGCCGCCGCGCAGTTGGCGCCGGACGAGATGCCGACGAGCAGGCCTTCGTAGCGCGCGAGCGCCCGGGTGTACTCGATCGCCTCGTCGTCCGTCACCGTGAGCACGCGGTTGTACGCGCTGCGGTCGAGGATCGGCGGCACGAAGCCGGCGCCGATTCCCTGAATCCCGTGGAAGCCGGGCGCGCCGCCCGAGAGCACGGGCGACGCGGCGGGCTCGACGGCCACGACCTGGGTGCCAGGGCGCTCGGCGTGGAGCACTTGTCCGACGCCGGTGATCGTGCCGCCGGTGCCGACGCCGGCCACGAAGGCCGTGAGCGTGGGGACCTGGCGCAGGATCTCGCGCGCGGTCGTGCGGCGATGGACCTCGGGATTGGCCGGATTCTCGAACTGCCGGGGCATGTACCAGTCGGGGTGCTCGGCCAGCAGCGCCTCCGCGCGCGCGATGGCGCCGTGCATGCCCTTCGTGTCGGGTGCCAGCTCGAGCCGGGCGCCATAGCCCCGCAGCAGCGCCTGCCGCTCCTGGCTCATGGTGTCGGGCATGGTGAGCACCAGCCGGTAGCCCTTCACCGCGGCCACCAGCGCCAATCCGATGCCGGTGTTGCCGCTGGTGGCTTCGAGGATGGTCCCGCCCGGCCGCAGCGCGCCGCTTGCCTCGGCCGCCTCGACCATGGCGAGCGCGATCCGATCCTTCACGCTGCCGCCCGGATTGAGGTTCTCGAGCTTCAGCCACACCTCGGCGCGCAGGTCGGCGAGCTGCGGAAGCCGCCGCAAGCGCACGACCGGCGTGGCACCGATCAGCTCGGTCGCGGGACGCGCGACATGACGGGGGAGGGCCATGACCGTAGATCGCCGGGTGGCCGGCGGAAGGATATATGCGTGCCGTTGAGCGAGGCAAACGCGGTCCTGGTGCTGTTCGCGGGCGCGCTGGGCGACTTCCTCCTGGCGCTTCCCGCGCTGCGTCTGCTGCGCCGCCGTCACGCCGGGCAGCGCCTGGTGCTCGGCGTGCGGGCGCCGCTCGGCGCGCTCGCCGAGCGGGCGGCGTGCGCCGATGCGGTGGCCGCCCTCGACGACCCCGCGACGGCGGTTTTCCTCGGCGGGGGTGACGCGCCGTCCTGGTGGCTGGAGCGCCCGGGGCTCTACAGCTGGTTCGGCGGCGACGATCCGGACGTGCGCGGGCGGCTCGCGGCGCACGCCGCGAGCGCGCACTTCTTGCGGGTCGAACGCGGCGCCGGCTCGGTGCACGCGGCCGCGGCCTACGCCGCGTCGATCGGCGAGATGCGCTCGTGGGAGG
>DATMAZ010000160.1:0-50966 GCA_035559675.1 Candidatus Limnocylindria bacterium | reverse complement strand
CGCCGGCACCGCGATGGCCGAGCACTTCCTCTACGACGGCCGCGACGCGCTCTGCGTCTACGACGACCTGACCAAGCACGCCTACGCCTACCGCCAGATGTCGCTGCTGCTGCGCCGCCCGCCCGGCCGCGAGGCCTACCCGGGCGACGTCTTCTACCTGCACTCGCGCCTGCTGGAGCGGGCCGTGAAGCTCTCCGACGAGCGCGGGGGAGGGTCGCTGACGGCGCTGCCCGTGATCGAGACCCAAGCCGGCGACATCTCGGCCTACATCCCGACCAACGTGATCTCGATCACCGACGGGCAGATCTTCCTCGAGACAGACCTCTTCTATTCGGGCGTGCGCCCGGCCGTGAACGTCGGCATCTCGGTCTCCCGCGTGGGCGGCAACGCCCAGGTGAAGGCCATGAAGAAGGTGGCCGGGCCGCTGCGGCTGGAGCTGGCGCAGTACCGCGAGATGGCCGCCTTCGCCCAGTTCGGCTCCGACCTCGACGCCTCGACCAAGCGCCAGCTCGACCGCGGCGAACGGCTGGTCGAGGTCATGAAGCAGGGCCAGTACGCGCCGCTGCCGGTGGAGAAGCAGATCGTTATCATCTATGCCGCCACCAACGGGTACCTCGACGCCATTCCGACCTCCGCGGTGCAGCGGTACGAGCGCGAGCTGTACACCTTCCTCGAGGCGAAGCACCCGGGCGTGCTGACCGAGATCAAGGACAAGCGGGAGCTCACTCCCGAACTGATCGCGAAGATCGACGCCGCACTCGACGATTTCGCGAAGGTGTTCGCCGCCTAGATGCCGAGCCTGAAGGCGCTGCGAAAGCGGATCGGCACCGTCCGCTCGACGCAGCAGATCACCAAGGCGATGAAGATGGTGGCCGCCGCCAAGCTGCGGCGGGCCCAGGATACCGTCGAGCGGGCGCGCCCGTACGCCCAGAAGCTGGCGGAGATGTTCGCGGCCGCGGCCGCCGGGGCCGACGCCTCGGCGCACCCGCTGCTCGCCCGCCGCGACGAGCGGCTGGTGGACATGCTGCTCATCACCAGCGACCGCGGGCTCTGCGGCGGCTACAACGCCAACATCCTGCGCCTGGCAGAGACGGTGCTCCGCCAGCCGGGCCGCGAGGTGACGACGTTCGTCGTCGGACGCAAGGCGCTCGAGTACCTGCGGCGGCGATCGATCCCCGTGTACCGCGAGCGCATCGGGGTGCTGCAGCAGCCGGCGGTCGAAGTCGCGACGGCGCTGGCCGACGAGCTGTCGGCGCGCTTCGTGGCGGCCGAGTCCGATGCCGTGTACCTCGTCTACAGCCAGTTCCGGTCAGCGATCTCGCAGGTGCCGACCGTGGTGCCGCTGCTGCCCGTGGCGCTACCGGAAGGCGACCGGGCGCCGGCCGTCGAGTACATCTTCGAGCCGCCGCAGCGGGCGCTGCTCGGCGAGCTGCTTCCCGCGTATCTCCGCACGCTCATTCTCCAGGCGCTGCTCGAAGCAGCCGCCAGCGAGCACGGGGCGCGCATGACCGCCATGGAGAACGCCACCACCAACGCATCCGAAATGATCGACCGCCTGACGCTGTCGATGAACCGCGCGCGGCAGGCGACCATCACCACCGAGCTCATGGAGATCGTCTCCGGAGCCGAGGCGCTGAAGGGATAGGAAGACCAATGGCCAGTACCGGAACCATTACGCAAGTGATCGGACCCGTCGTGGACGTCGAATTCACCGACGGGAATCTCCCGCCGATCTACAACGCGCTGCGCGTGACCAACCCCGCGATCAGCGACGAGCCGTGGAACCTCGTGCTCGAAGTGGCCCAGCACCTCGGCGAGAACACGGTGCGGGCCATCGCCATGGACTCGACCGAAGGCCTGGTCCGCGGCCAGGAGGTGCAGGATACCGGCGACGGCATCACCATCCCGGTCGGCGAGGCCGTGCTCGGCCGCATCATGAACGTCGTCGGACAGCCGGTCGACAACGCCGGGCCGATCAAGGCCGCCAAGACCTATCCGATCCACCGCCCGGCCCCCGCCTTCACCGACCAGGAGACCCAGGTGCAGGCGTTCGAGACGGGCATCAAGGTCGTCGACCTGCTGGCGCCCTATCAGCGCGGCGGCAAGATCGGGCTGTTCGGCGGTGCCGGCGTCGGCAAGACCGTGATCATCATGGAGCTCATCAACAACGTCGCCAAGCAGCACGGCGGCGTGTCGGTGTTCGGCGGCGTCGGCGAGCGCACCCGCGAGGGCAACGACCTCTACCTCGAGATGCAGGAGTCCAAGCTGTCCGACGGCAATCCCGTCATCTCGCGGGCGGCGCTGGTCTACGGCCAGATGAACGAGCCGCCGGGCGCGCGCGCCCGCGTCGGGCTCTCGGCGCTCACCGTGGCCGAGTACTTCCGCGATGAGGAAGGCAAGGACGTGCTGCTCTTCATCGACAACATCTTCCGCTTCGTGCAGGCCAACTCCGAGGTGTCGGCGCTGCTCGGGCGCATGCCCTCCGCCGTGGGTTACCAGCCCACGCTCGGCACCGACATCGGCGAGCTGCAGGAGCGCATCACGACCACCAAGAAGGGTTCGATTACGTCCGTGCAGGCGATCTACGTCCCGGCCGACGACCTGACCGACCCTGCCCCGGCGACCACCTTCGCCCACCTCGACGCCACCACCGTGCTCTCCCGGCAGATCGCCGAGCTCGGCATCTACCCCGCGGTCGACCCGCTCGACTCGACCTCCCGCATCCTCGATCCCCAGGTCGTCGGCGAGGAGCACTACCGGGTGGCGCGCCAGGTGCAGGTGATCCTGCAGCGCTACAAGGACCTCCAGGACATCATCGCGATCCTCGGCATGGACGAGCTGTCGGAGGACGACAAGCTCACCGTGGCCCGGGCGCGCAAGATCCAGAAGTTCCTCTCGCAGCCTTTCCACGTGGCCGAGCAGTTCACCGGCTTCAAGGGGGTCTACGTGCCGCTGCCGGAGACGATCCGCGGCTTCCGCGAGATCGTCGAGGGCAAGCACGACGACCTGCCCGAGCAGGCCTTCTACATGGTCGGCACGATCGACGACGCCATCGCGAAGGCGAAGAAGCTGGCGGCGTGATGGCCGACCGGCTTCGACTCGTGGTGCTCACCCCCGAGCGCCAGCTCGTCGACGAGATGGTGCTCGAGGTGACCGCGCCGGGGGCCTACGGCCAGATCGGCGTGCTGCCGAACCATGCGGCGCTGGTGACGTCGCTCGAGCCGGGCACCCTCTCCTACAAGACCACCCAGGGGGAGAAGCGGCTCTCGATCACCGGCGGCTTCGCCGAGGTACGGGACGACGTGATGACCGTGTTGGCCGCCGGCGGCTCGGCGGACTGAGGTTCGACGTCAAACCCATGGGGCGGCTCACCGGCAAGGTGGCGCTCGTTACCGGGGGCGGCCGGGGCATCGGACGTGGCATCGCGCTCGAGCTGGCCCGGGAAGGCGCGGACCTGGCGATCAACTACCGTCGCAACCGCGAGGCGGCCGAGGCCACTGCCAACGACGTGCGCGCGCTCGGCCGTGAGGCCGACGTGGCCCAGGCCGACGTGGGAGACAGCGAGGCGGTTCTCGCCATGGTCGCGCACGTGATCGGCCGCTTCGGCCATCTCGACGTGGTCGTGGCCAATTCCGGGGTAGCCAGCCGCTTCCAGACGGTGGCCGACCTCGATCCGGCCGAATGGCGGCGGGTGATGACCACGGATCTCGACGGCGCCTTCTACACGGCGCGCGCCACCGTCCCGCACCTCATCGCCAGCCGGGGAACGCTGATCTTCATCTCGTCGATCGGCGCCGACGCGGCAGCCGCGGGCGGCGCGCCGTACCACTGCGCGAAGGCGGGCGTGAACACGCTCACCAAGGTGCTGGCCAAGGAGATGGCGCCTCACGGGGTGCGGGTGAACGCCATCGCCCCCGGTCTGGTGCACTCGGACATGGGCGACCGCCTGCTGAAGGCCTTCGGCAACGACCTCATTCGCGCCATCCCGCTCGCGCGAGCGGGCGAGCCGGCCGACATCGGCCGGGCGGCGGCCTTTCTCGCCTCCGCCGACGCCTCCTGGATCACGGGCAAAATCCTCCGGGTCGACGGCGGCGCGTACATGTAGGCCGGGGACTCGTTGACGTAGGGCGTCATTCGGGCTACTGAACGTTCAGTATGTCCCGGCCCCCGAACGGCGAGCAGCCTCGCCGGCCGGACGCCTCGCGGCGCCAGCTGGTCGACATCGCCATAGACTGCTTCGCCCTGCACGGCTTCCAGGGGACCAGCATCGAGCGCATCGCCCGAGCCGCCGGGGTGACGAAAGGGGCCCTCTACTACCACTTCCGGGACAAGGAAGACCTGCTGCTCGAGGCGGTGAAGGACCGCATCGGCGAGTTCGAGCGGCACGTGCTCGAGGCGGTGGCCGCCAGCGACGACACCCACGAGCAACTGCGTCGGGTGATCGACGCCTGCTTCGTCACGGCGACCGCTTCCAACCACCGCCGTTTCATCATCACGCTCATGGTGGAAGCCCTCGACACCAACCCGCGGCTCTCCGAGCAGTTCCGCAAGGTGCTCCGCCGCATGCGGGGCTTCCTCGCCGACGTGGTCGCCGACGGGCAGCGGCGCGGCATCATGCGGAGCGACGTCTCGGCCGCCGATGCCGCGGCGCTGATCGCCGGCACGATCATGGGCGCCGAGATCCAACACTATCAGGACCCGGACGAAGTCGATCTCCGCCGGGTTCTCGACGCGCATCTGCGGCAGCTGGCCGACTGGCTGGCCGCCCCGGGGACGTCGGCCGAACCGGCGTAAAAGGAGGTTCTGTTCGATGGTCAACTTCAAGCCCACGGAGGAGCAGGAGCTACTCCGCGACACGCTGCAGAACTTCGCGCGCGAGGTGATCCGCCCGCAGGCGCGCGAGGCGGACGAAAACGATCGCATCGCGCCCGAGCTGGTGCAGAAGGGCTGGGAGCTCGGCCTGGTGCAGGCGGCGATCCCCGAGGAGCACGGGGGATACGGCGGCACCCGCTCGGCCGTCGGCAGCGCCATCGAGCTGGAGGAGCTGGCCTACGGCGACCTGGCCACGACCATGCACCTGGTGGCTCCCCGGCTCTTCACCGTGCCGCTCATCGTGGCCGGGACCCCCGAGCAGCGGGCGGCCTGGCTGCCGCGCTTCTGCAACGGCGCGTTCACTCCGGCGACGGCGGCCTTCGTCGAGCCGGTCTGGAACTTCGACCCGCGCAAACCGGCTACGCGCGCCGAACGGCGCGGCGGCGATTACGTCATCACCGGAAAGAAATGCCTCGTGCCGCTCGCCGACCGCGCGGCGGCCATCCTGGTCTATGCCAAGACGGACGACGGCATCGGCGCGTTCATCGTCGAGCCCGGGACCGCCGGGGTCACGGTCGGACCCCGCGAGAAGAATCTCGGCATCCACGCGCTCGACACCTTCCCGGTGACCTTCGAGTCCGTGCGCGTCCCCGCGGCGCAGCGGCTCGGCGGCGAGGGTGCGAGCGTGCAGGCGCTGATCGACGCCAGTCGCGTGGCCACCGCCGCGCTCGCCGTGGGCGTGTCGCGGGCGGCCTTCGACTACGCGCGCGACTACGCCAAGGAGCGCAAGGCGTTCGGGGTCGCGATCGCCCGCAAGCAGGCCATCGCCTTCATGCTGGCCGACATGGCCACCGAGGTGGACGCCATGCGGCTGCTCGCGTGGGAGGCGGCCTGGCGCATCGACAAGGGGCTGTCGGCCACGCGCGAGGCCTATCTCGCCCGCCACTACGCCGCGCAGGCGTCGCTCAAGATCGCGGACAACGCGCTGCAGGTGCTGGGCGGTCACGGCTACATCCGCGACCATCTCGTCGAGCTGTTCCTGCGCAACGCCCGCGGCTTCGCGATGCTCGACGGCCTGGCGATCGTCTGAAGGGAAGGAGCAACGCCATGATCGACTTCGAACTGTCCGAAACGACCAAGGCCGTGCAGCAGATGGTGCACGCCGCCGCCGAGCAGATGATGCGGCCGATCTCGCGCGAGTGCGACGAGCGCGAGCACGAGAAGCCGTGGGACTTTCTCAACGCCATGTGGGGTGCGTCGCGCGGCGTGACGATGGGCGGCGGCGACGCCCCGAAGGACGGGCAGTCCAAGCCGAAGGGGCCCTCCGAGAACACGCTCCGCGCCTGCATCACGACCGAGGAGCTCTGCTGGGGCGACGTCGGACTCTACCTGTCGATCCCCAACAGCGGGCTCGGCGGCGCGGCGATCGCGGCGGCGGGAACGCCGGAGCAGAAGAAGCGCTTTCTCTCCCGGTTTCAGGAGGGCGAGCCCAAGTGGGGCGCGATGGCCATCACCGAGCCCGGCTGCGGGTCGGACAGCGCGGCCATCCAGACGACGGCCGTCCGCGACGGCGACCACTGGGTGCTGAACGGCACCAAGATCTTCTGCACGAGCGGCCTCATGGCGGCGGAGAAATCCAAGGGCTTCGTGGTTGTCTGGGCCACGCTCGACCGCTCGGCCGGCCGCGCCGGGATCCGCGCCTTCGTCGTGGAGGCCGGCACGCCCGGGATGTACGTCACCAAGGTCGAGCACAAGCTGGGCATCCGGGCCTCGGACACCGCCACGATCGTGTTCGAGGACTGCCGCATCCCCCTCGACAACATTCTCGGGAGCGCCGAGATCAAGCAGAGCAAGGGCTTCAAGGGCGCGATGGCGACCTTCGACGCCACGCGCCCCATCGTCGCGGCGAGCGCCGTGGGGGTGGCCCGCGCCGCCCTCGACTTCGTGAAGGAGACGCTCGCGACAAACGGCATCGAGATCCGTTACGGCGCCCCGCTGCACACGCTGACGGCGCTCGAGCGCGACGTCATCGAGATGGAGGCCCAGGTGCAGGCCGCCCGGCTGCTGGTCTGGCGGGCGGCATGGATGATGGACAATGGGCTCCACAACAACCTCGAGGCCTCCATGTGCAAGTCGAAGGCGGGCCTGGTGGTGACCCAGGTCACGCAGAAGGCCGTCGAGATCATGGGCCCCCTCGGCTTCTCGCGCGAGCTCCTGGTGGAGAAGTGGATGCGCGACGCCAAGATCAGCGACATCTACGAGGGCACCCAGCAGATCAACCAGCTGATCATCGCCCGTCGCATCCTCGGGTACTCGTCCGAAGAGCTGCGCTGAAAACACGTGCGGCCGAGCGAGGGATCCCTCGCTCGGCCGCACGACGACGCGACAGGGAGGACGGGCTCAGCGCTTGCTGCTTGCGAGCATCTTCTCGACGACGGCCTCGGCACGCGCTGCGGCCTTCTCGGTCCGGAGCGCCGCCTGCTCGACCGTGTTGGCCGCCTGCTCGGCGCGGAACGCCGCGGCTTCGGCGCGGTCGGCGGGATTGCCCGACGCGGCCGGCGCCGCGCTCGTCTCGAGCGGGGCGCTTGCCTCCAGCGGAGCGCTCGCCTCGAGGTCGTGCGCTTCGAGCGACGCGAGCGCGTCGTCCGCCGGCGTCCGCATGCTCGGATGCGAGCGCAGGAGCGCGACTTCCTCGTCCGTCAGCTGTCGGGTGAACCGATGCGACCCGAAATCCTCGGTGTACATGTGCGCCATCCCGAACCCGATCTGCTTGTGCGCGTCGAGGTAGTACAGGATGACGGTTTGATTCTCCCACTGGCCCGAGTCGAGCCGCTCGCGCATCTCGGCGACGTCGGGATACCCGTTGCGCTCGATGTACGTCTTCAGCTCGCCGTTCTTCTTGGCCTCGGCCCGGAGCTCGTCTCGGGTGAGGAACACCGAGTCGTTGTCGGCCGCACCGGCGACCGTTGCCAGCGCCAGCACCACGCCACCCAGGATTCCAGCCACCACACCACGCCTCATACACGCCTCCTCGGGGCGGCGTCCCGCCCGTCCATCGTCTGCAGCAAGAGTACACCGTCGCGGACCGAGTGTCATGCGGCCCGGGCCGTCTTGCGCCAGCCGACCCCCTTTCCTAAACCTTGCGGCCTGCATGGGCGGCCCCGCACGCGAGTGCCAGGCCGCGGAGGCTCTTCATGTTGAGTTTCGATCTCACCCCGGAACAGCAGCAGCTCAAGGAGACCGCCCGGCGGTTCGCGGCCGAGGAGATCATCCCGGTCGCGGCCCAGTGCGACGAGGAGCAGCGCTTCCCGATCGACGTCTGCCGCAAGGCCTGGGAGCTCGGGCTGATGAACCTCGAGGTCCCCCAGGAGTACGGCGGCATGGGGCTCGGCATCCTGGACGCCTGCCTCGTGCTGGAGGAGCTGAACTACGGCTGCGCCGGCATCACCAACGCGTGTGCGGCCAACGGGCTGGCGGCGCACCCGCTGCTCATCGCCGGGACGGAGGCCCAGAAGAAGCGCTACCTGGGCCAGCTCAGCAGCGAGCTCACGTTCGCCGCCTTCTGCATCACCGAGCCCGGCGCGGGGTCGGACGCGGGGGGCATCTCCACCACCTACCGGCGCGTCGGCGACGAGTTCGTGCTGAACGGCACGAAGCACTTCATCTCGAACGGCAGCATGGCGCACTGGTACGTGGTGTTCGCCACCCGCGACCGCAAGGAGCGGCATGCCGGCATCTCGGCGTTCGTGTTCCCCGCCGACCTGCCGGGCATCAAGAAGCACCGGATGAAGAACAAGCTCGGCCAGCGGGCGGCCGACACGTCGGAGGTGGTGTTCGAGGACGTGCGCGTGCCGAAGGACGCGCTCGTGGGCGCCGAGGGCGACGGCTTCAAGATCGCGATGAAGACGTTCGACCGAAGCCGTCCGGAGATCGGCGCCATCGCGATCGGCGTCTCCCAGCGCGCCCTCGACGAGGCCACGCGCTACGCCAAGGAGCGGCAGCAGTTCGGCCAGCCGATCGCCAACTTCCAGGCGATACAGTTCATGCTCGCCGACATGGCGATCGACGTCGAGGCGATGCGGCTGCTCACGTACAAGGCGGCCTGGCTGCTCGACCACGGGGCGCCGTCCTCCATCGTCTCCAGCTACGCCAAGGCGTTCGGCGCCGACCACTGCATGCGGATTACCACCGACGCCGTGCAGATCTTCGGCGGGTACGGCTACATGAAGGAATATCCGGTCGAGAAGCTCATGCGAGACGCCAAGCTGCTGCAGATCTACGAAGGCACCAGCCAGATCCAGCGGGTGGTGATCGCACGCAATCTGCTGAAGTGAGGGGCCATGGCCACGATCCGAAAGACGCGCGGGAACTTCCTCGAAGACTTCGAGCCGGGCGTGCTGATACGGCACAAGGGCGGCAAGACCATCACCGAGGGCCTGCACGCCATCTTCACCGACTTCTCCTTCGCGGTGAATCCCCTGGCCAAGAACGCCCGGTATGCCGCCGCCTACGGCTACAAGGGCCTGCTCGTGCCGCCGAGCCTGGTGATGAACGTCGTGTTCAGCCAGACGGTGGAGGACATCTCCGAGAACGCTCGCGTGAACCTCGAGTACATCGACATGCGCTTCGGGGTGCCCGTATACCTCGGCGACACGCTCGAAGCCGAGACGAAGATCCTGTCGGTCACGCCGTCATCGCGCGACCGCGACCGCGGCGTCGTGCACGTGCAGAGCACGGGGTACAACCAGCATCGGGAGGTGGTCCTGACGTTCCAGCGCAAGGTGCAGGTCTGGAAGCGCAACCCGGACGCCCCGGTGGCCACGGGCACGGTGGAGCCCGATCACATCGAGACCACGCTGGCGCTGCCGCCCTATCGTCCGGAGGCGAACTACCGCGAGCTCGCCTACCTCACCAACCCCGACAGCTACTTCGAGGACTTCACCCCGGGCGACGTGATCGAGCATTCGCGCGGCCGCCTCATGACCACCGAGCACATCATGCTGACCGGTATCCTCGACAACACGTCGCAGGTGCACTGCAACCAGTGGATGGTCTCGCAGAACCCCGAGCGGTTCATCGGCGGCCAGCTAATCGTGTACGGAGGCATCCCCTTCAACCTCTGTCTCGGCATCTCGTCCGCCGACGTGGCCGACAACGCGCTCGCCGAGCTGCGCTACCCCACCGGGCGCCACACGGCACCGATCTTCGCCGGCGACACGGTCTTCGCCAGCACCGAAATCAAGGGCAAGCGCGATTTCCCGGGCCGCGACGACCTCGGCGTGCTCGAGACCGTGCTGCGCGGCCACAAGTTCGTCGAGAAGGAAGGCGTGGCGCAGAAGGTCGAGATTTTCTACCTGGAGCGGGAAATCCTGCTGAAACGCCGCAGCCACTACGCGTGAGCGTGGCGGCCATCGTGGGGGGCCTGCTCGTGCTCGCCGGTCTCGCGCTCGCTGCCCGCAGCGCGTTGCTGCTGGTGGGCCGCGGCCGCCCGCGTCGCGGACCGACGCCCCGCTTCATCATCGCCGGGCCGTACCGGCGGATGCGCAACCCGCTGTTCGCCGGGATGCTACTCGTGCTCGCCGGGCTCGCCGTGGCGGCGCAGTCCGTGCCGCTGGGAGTGGCGGCCGTGGCGACCGCCGCCGCGATGCACCTCTGGGTGACGTTCGTCGAGGAGCCGCGGCTCGCACGCCGTTTCGGCGACGCCTACGCCGCGTACCTGGCGGCCGTGCCGCGCTGGCTGCCCGTCCGCCCGCGGCAGGCGCCCGCTGCCGACCCGGATCCCTAGGACCGAACGGAGGTCGGGTTCATGCCGGCTGCGGACCGAGCACTCGATCTGCGGACCGCAGCCGGCATGGAATCACTCCACCACACCACCCCAACCACACCGCCACCGCACCACACCACCCCAACACCGCCGCTCGAACAGCTCGAGGGTTTGATCGAGTAGCGACAGCCGATGGCACGAGCAGGTTTCGTGCCGGGGCCCCGCGCGCTTCCGGCGGGCCCGCCGCCGCCGCCGAAATGCCCATCTGCCGGCCGATTTCGACGCGTTGCGCCCGGCGCGGGGCGGCCGGAGTGCGCCGCCGCGCCGACGCCCGGTCGACGCGGCTGCACACGATTGCACGGCCCGCCCTCGCGCCTTGCTACGGCGAAGGCACGAGCATAAGTCCCGGGCACCGATGACCGACTTCCGCGCCAGCACCGAGGCGGTCGCCATCGACGGCATCGGACAGCTGGTCGATGCGCTCGAGCGAGCCGGGAAGCCGCCGGCCGAGTGGCGAATCGGCGTGGAGCACGAGAAGATCGGCGTCGATCGTCACAGCGGCCTCGCGGCGCCGTTCTCCGGGCCGCACGGCATCGAGCGCCTGCTGATCGAGCTCTCGGAGCGCTTCGCGTGGGAACGTGTCGAAGAGAATGGACGCACCATCGCGCTGCGTCGCGGCGATCTGTCGATCACGCTGGAGCCCGGCGCGCAGGTAGAGCTCGCCGGCGCGCCGCGGCGGACGCTGCATGAGGCGCGTGCGGAGCTGGTCGGGCACCTCGCCGAGATCACGGCCGTGGGGGCCGACCTCGGCATCGCGTTTCTCGGCCTGGGCATCCAGCCGGCCAGCACGGTGGAGCAGATCGAGCTCGTCCCCAAGGAGCGCTACCGGGTGATGGATCCGTACATGCTGCGCGTCGGCACGCTCGGCCGGCGCATGATGCGGCAGACGGCGACCGTGCAGGCGAACATCGACTTCTCCGACGAACGGGACGCCATGCTGAAGCTTCGCACCGGGCTCCGGCTGGCGCCGGTGATGAACGCCATCTTCGCCAACTCGTGCGTGGTGGACGGCACGCTCAGCGACTTTGCGAGCTTTCGCGGCTACGTCTGGACCGACACCGACCGCGCGCGCTGCGGGATGCCGCGGTTCGCCTGGGACGATGGAGCCGGATTCGAGTCGTACGTGCAGTGGGCGCTCGACGTGCCCGTCTACTTCTTCCTGCGGGATGGCCACTACACCCGCGACGTGACCGGCATTCCGTTTCGGTCACTGCTGGCGGGCGTCCGCGGACTGCCGCGGCCCAATTTCGACGATTGGCATCTGCACCTCACCACGCTCTTCCCCGAGGTGCGGCTCAAGGGTTTCCTCGAGTTCCGCTCGACCGACGCGCAGCCGGCGCGCACGCTGCTCGCCCCCGCGGCGATGGTGAAGGGGCTGTTCTACGAGGCCGATTGTCTCGGTGCGGCGTGGGACATGGTGAAGTCGTGGACGTTCGACGAGTGCGTCGAGCTGGCGCACACGGTGGTGCGCACGGCGCTCGGCGCGCGCATGCGCCGCATTCCGCTGCGCGAGCTGGCGGCCGAGCTCGGCGCGATCGCGGCCGAGGGGCTGCGGCGCCAGGATTGCCGGGACGAGCAGGGACGGACCGAAGTGGTCTATCTGGAGCCCGCGCTGGATCTCATTGCACGAGGCCTCTGGCCGGGCGCCGCCACCGCCCAGCGCTGGACGGACGAGTGGCAGGGGCGGATGCGGGAGCTCGTCGCCGGGTCCGAGCTCGGGACGGATCTCCCCTGACGCGCCGTGCCAGGGTCCGCAAGCGGCTCTTGAAGTCCGCGCCGCGATTCGATAAGTGCCGCTTAATCCCCTATCTACGATTTTTCATTGGGGACTGGACTCGGAGGCTGGTAATGCCTTGGGCGTCCAGCAGGCCTCCAGGGGAGGCAAATACGACGCCCAGCGGCATTGGAGGGGTAGGATGGTGGTCAGGGCGAGGCGGAGCATGTCGGGTGGGCAGGACAGGTTGGCGAGCTTGTTCGAGCCAGACGTTCTTCTTCCGGCACAATTCTTTGCGGCGTTTCGGCGGGCGGGTGGTCTCGAGCGCGAGCGGTTGCTGATGCTCGCGGTGCTCGAGGACGCGGTCGATTGCTACCAGAAGCACGCGCACACCCGCGACCCGCGCGGGCAGCAGATCTTCGACGAGGCCCGCGAGTGGGTCGAGTCTTCCGATCGCAGCTGGCTCTTCTCGTTCGAGAACATCTGCGACACGCTCGAGATCAACGCGGACTACGTTCGCCGCGGTCTGCGCATGTGGAAGGATCGGGGCCCGGCGCGGCCGACGGTCAAGGTCGAGCCCGCGCTCGAGCCGGACCAGCCACAGCAGCAGCGCGCGATCGGCTGATCAGCGGATCGTCACCACGATCCGGCGTTCCCGCGGGCCGTCCAGCTCGACGAGCATGACGGCCTGCCAGGTGCCGAGCAGCAGGCGACCCTGCTGGATCGGGATCGTCTCGCTCGGGCCGAGGATCGCCGCCTGAATGTGCGAGGCGGCGTTGCCGTCGACGCGGTCGTGTCGCCAGATGCCGGCGGGGATGAGCTTGTCCAAGGCGTCGAGCGTGTCGACGCACACGTTCGGATCGTCGTTCTCGTTGATGACGATGGCGGCGGTGGCGTGGGCCACGTAGACGTGGCACAGCCCGTCGGCGACGCCTGCTTTGCGCACCACGTCGGCCAGCTTCGCCGTGAGATCGATCATCTCACGCTTGCGGCTGGTGCGGATGTGCAGCTCAGTCGTCATACGCCACCGGGTCGAACGAGACGAGCTGTGGTCCGTCGTCACCGGGGCTGATGCGGAACGGGAGGCCGCGGGAGTCGGCGAGGCCCGCGACGATCGCCTCGCGGTCGACCTGGTCCACCAGGCCCAGCGCCTCGAGCTTGGACTCGGCGTCACGGTACGCCGCTGGCGTGTATCCGTAGATGTCGGCGTGCGCCTCGGCGTAGAGGATCCCGTCTCGCTGGCCCACCTTCAGCGTCTCGTACACGAATTCACCCGGCGTCCCGACCGGCACCAGCGGAAACAACCGCTCGATGTCCTCGGGATAGAGGCGCACGCACCCGTGGCTCACCTGCATGCCGACGCCCCACGGGATGTTGGTGCCGTGGATGCGGTACATGGGCAGCGTGAGTTCGAGGCGATACTTGCCGAGCGGGTTGTCCGGGGCGCCGCCGGGAATGAACGTGCGGTAGTCGCCGCGCTCGCGGATGTGCTCCTCGCGGATGGACGGCGGGATGTTCCACTGCGGGTTCACCGTCTTGCCCTGGATGCGGAACTTGCCCCGCGGCGTGCGCCAGTCGTCCCGCCCGAGCCCCACCGGGTAGGTGTTCACGAGCGTCGTCCCGTCGCCGGCGGGGCGCATGTAGAAGAGCCGCATCTCCGGAATGTTCACGATCACGCCCTGGTACGAGCAGCAGGGCAGCACCCACTCGGTGGGCAGCAGGATGGTGGCGCCGACGGGCGGGATCCAGGGATCGATGCCCGGATTCGCCTCGACGATCTCGTTGTACCCAAGGCTGTAGTAGCGGGCGAGATCCATCAGCGTGTCGCCCTTGCGGATGCGGTAGACCTGCACCTTCCCGATGATGGACACCGGGGCCAGGCCGCCGCCCTGTGGCGTCGGAATCCGGTACGTCGGGATCGTCTTGGCGAAGTAGTCCGACTCCTCGAAGCGACCCGCCCATGCGGACGAGAGGGCGATCGCCACCCAGCCCACCACCATGAGCACCCGCCACATCGGCTTCGACGGTAGCGACTGGGCTACACGAACTCAAGAAGGCGCGGCGCCGAGCCGGCGTACGTGCTCGACGACGTCGGGCACGGCCTTGAGCGTCATGTCGAGCCGGGCGGCGCGCTCACCCACCGCCGCCGCGAGCGCACGATGGTACTCCGCGAGCGCCGCCTCGAGCTCGGCTTCCTTGCCCGGAATGAGCGCCTCGTGCTCGTCGAGGCAGGCGTTCACCCTGTCCGCCAGCTCTTCCAGCTTCTTCTCGCCCTCTTCCCCGAGCCGCGCCGACAGCATCTCCCCCCACATGAGGCTGAAGCCGTAGGTGGCGCGCCCCTGGAGCCTGAGCCCGCCGCTCAGCTTGAAGAGCCGCTCGGCCAGCTCGGCGGGCGAATTGAGCCCGCGACGCGAGGTGAAAGCCCCCACCGAGGCCAGCTTGTCGCGGAGCCGCGGCAGCGTGAAGTGCTCGCACAGCACTTCCACGGCGGCGCGGAATTCGGGGTGCGTCAGCAGCGCCATCGGGCGGCAGTGATGGCCGGGCCCGCCGCGGCTGTCAACGGTGCGGGGGATCGTATAGGCAGCGGGAGGAGGGTCGATGGCGAACGACATCGTGCTGATCACCGGGGCGTCGAGCGGGATCGGCGAGGCGCTGGCCAGGCGCGTCGCGGAGACCGGCCGTGCGGTCGGCCTCGTCGCGCGGCGGGCCGATCGGCTGGACGCGCTCGCGGCCGAGCTGAGGGGCGATCACGGCGTGGACGCGCACGTGTTCGCCTGCGACCTGATCGCGCCGGGCGCGGTCGCCGCGCTGGCCGCCCAGGTCGAGCAGCGCGGCCTCACCGTCGACTGGCTGGTGAACAATGCCGGCTTCGGGACGTTCGGTGCGTTCCACACGCTCCCCGTCGAACGCGAGCTCGAGGAGATCCGACTCAACGTCGAGGCATTGGTCGAGGCGACTGGACGCTTTCTCCCCGGGATGGTGCGGCGTCGGCGCGGCGTCGTGATGAACGTCGCGTCCATCGGCGGGCTCTTCCCCGGCCCGTTCATGTCGACCTACACCGCCACCAAGGCATTCGTGGTCGCGTTCTCCGCGGGCCTCGAGGTCGAGCTGCGGGGCACTGGGGTGTCCGTGCTGTGCGTCTGCCCGGGCTTCACCCGCACGGAGTTCCAGTCGCACGTGGACGTGGATACCTCCCAGATCCCATCGCTCGCCTGGCAGAGCGCCGACGACGTGGCGGTCGAGGCGCTCGCCGCGGCCGAGCGCGGCGGGATCCTGGTGAACGGCCGGATGAATCGCGTGTTCACGGGATTCCTCGGCTTTCTGCCGCGGACGTGGGTGACGCGCGCGAGCGCGGCGTTACTGCGGCCTCGCGCCGCGGCGGACTGACGGGCGCGTGCCGATCTCCGACTATCTCCGTGCGCTCCGCGCCAAGGTGGGCACGGATCTGCTGCTGATGCCGTCGGTCACGGCGGCGATCCGCGACCAGGGGGGGCGCCTGCTGATGGCGCTGCACGCCGATCGCCGCACCTGGGTGCTGCCCGGGGGGTGCATCGATCCCGGCGAGACGCCCGCCGACGCGCTGGTGCGCGAGGTGTGGGAGGAGACCGCGCTGCACGTCGAGCCCGTGAAGCTGCTCGGCGTCTTTAGCGGACCCGAGTACCGGGTCCACTACGCCAACGGCGACGAAGCCATCTACGTGATGAGCGTGTTCTCGTGCCGCGTGCTCGGCGGGACGCCCGCGCCCGACGGCACGGAGACGCTGGACGTGCAGTATCTCTCCGCCGAGGAGATCGCCGGACGCCCGACGCCGGTATGGTTCGGAGCGCTGCTGCCCATGCTGCTCGGCCGCGAGGAGCGCGGCTTCACGCCCCCGTCCTGGCGGCCGCCCCGATGACGGTCATCCCCGCGGCGTGAGCACGTAGAGCCGCCCGCGCTCCTTGGTGCGCCCGGCGAGGCGCTCGGCCTCCGGACCCGCACCCAGGAACAGATCCGCGCGCGCCCCCCGGATGGCGGTACCCTGGTCCTGCACCACCACGAAGCGCCGGTAGCCGGGCGTGTCGAGGTACGCGAGCGAGCCGGGCGGCACGAGGCGCGGATCGGCGGCGAGCGAGCGGCCGGCGGTGAGCGGCACGCCGAGACTGCCTCGCACCGCACCGTCGCCCAGGCGAAAGAAGACGTAGCGCTCGTTGCGGGCGAGCAGCGCGCGGCGGCGCTCCTCCGGCAGCGACGCCAGCACGCGGCGGATGCGGTCGGCCGACGCGGCGCTCGGAGCGATCAGGCCTTCGTCGATCAGCACGCGGCCGACGCTGGTGTAGGGACGCTCGTTCGTGCCGGCGAAATGTGCGCCGACCACGCGGCCGTCCGGCAGGCGCAAGCGGCCGGACCCCTGGATCTGCAGGAAGAGCAAACCCACCGGATCGTCCGTCCAGGCGATCTCCAGGCCGCGACCGGCGAGCGCACCCGAATCGATCTCTCCCCGGCTCGGCAGGCTCGCCGCGTCGCCCGGGGGCCGGGCGTAGAGCGGATGCCGGAAGTGGTCGTCGGGTGCGAGCCGCGCCGGAAGCTCGGGCTCGTAGTACGCGGTGAGCAAGACATGCCGGGCCACGCGGCGCGTCTCGAACACCTGCCGGAGCGCCGCCAGCCGCTCGCGCGGGTCGTCGGTCATCTCCAGGATGCCGAGCAGTGCCACCGCGGCGTTGCGCTGCGCTTCCTGGCCTCGCCGCTCCCAGACCGGCGCCGTGTTGGCGATCGCCTCGACGAGCGACGCCGTGTCGAGGTCGTCCTCGGCCGTCGCCATCCACGGCCAGCCGAACAGCGAGCCGGTCACTCCGCGCAGAACGGCGCACCCCGTGAGCGACGCGAGCAGAATCGCCGTGAGGAGCGCCCGGCCTCTCACGACGCGTAGACTTCGGCGGCCGCGGCCAGCCCGGCGCCGGGCGCGATCGTACGTCCCTGCGCCCGCAGCGCCTGCTCGAGCGCCGAGAGCACCAGCAGCACGCTGCCGCGCCGGCACGATTCACCCATGAGCCCGATGCGCCACACCTTGCCCTTCATGGGGCCGAGGCCGGCGCCCACCTCGATGCCATGCCGCTCCAGGAGACAGGTGCGGACCTGCGCCTCCGAAATCCCGTCCGGGACCGCGACCGCGTTCAGCATCGGCAGCCGGTGGCCCTCCTGCGACGCCAGCGTGAGCCCCATGGCGCCGAGTCCGGCAACCAGCGCGCGGTGATGCAGCTCGTGACGGGCGTAGCGAACCGGCAAGCCCTCCTCGATCACCAGCCGCAGCGCCTCCCGGAGCGCGTAGTTCATGCTGATGGGTGCGGTGTGGTGGTAGACCCGCTCCTCGCCCCAGTACTTGGCGAGCAGCGACAGGTCGAGATACCAGCTCTGCACCTTCGTCCGTCGCTTCGCCAGCGCTTCGACGGCCCGCGGGCCGAAGGTGATGGGCGACAAGCCCGGCGGGCAGGACAGGCACTTCTGCGTGCCGCTGTACGCCGCGTCGATGCCGACCGCGTCGACGTCGACCGGCACGCCGCCGAGCGAGGTGACGCAATCGACCAGGAAGAGCGCGCCGTGCGCGTGCGCCAGGCGCGCGACGTCGGGCAGCGGCTGCCACGCGCCGGTCGAGGTCTCGGCGTGCACCAGCGCCACGAGCTTCGGCTGCGGGCAGTTGCGAAGCGCCGCTTCGACCTGCTCCGGGCGCACGATCTCGCCCCACGGCGCTTCGACCCGCACGACCCGCGCGCCGGCCCGCTCCGCGACCTCCGCCATGCGCGTGCCGAACACGCCGTTCACGCCGACGATGCAGGTGTCGCCCGGCTCGAGCAGGTTCACCAGGCACGCCTCCATGCCGGCGCTGCCCGTTCCCGAGATGGGGATGGTGAGCTCGTTGGTCGTACCGAACACGAGCCGCAGCAGCGCCTTCACCTCCTCCATCATGGCGATGAAGGCGGGATCGAGGTGTCCGAGCGGCGGCGCCGACATGGCGCGCAGCACGCGCGGATGGACGTCCGAGGGGCCGGGACCGAGCAGCAGGCGCGCGGGAGGACGGAATTCGCCGACGGATGCGCTCACGGGCGATTTGTACACGAGCGAGGCGCGCGGCTACAAATCGGCAATGCCGCCGCGGGCGACGCTCGCCAGCGCACTGGCCGCGATTGTGGGTCCCGATGGCCTCGTCGATCGGCCGGACGCGCTGTCGGTCTACGACTGCGACGGCTACACGCTCGAGCGCGGCGCGCCGGAGCTGGTCGTCCTTCCCCGGACACCGGAGGAGGTGGTGGCGGTGGTGCGGTGTCTCGCCCGCTCGCGCACGGCCTTCGTGCCGCGTGGTGCCGGCACGGGGCTTTCGGGCGGCACGCTGCCGGTGGACGCCCCCGTCATGATCTGCACGAGCCGGCTGCGCACGATCGAGCTGCTCGACGTTCCCAACCGCCGGGCCCGCGTGCAGGCCGGCGTCGTCAACGCTGCGATCACGCGGGCGGCGGCGCCGCACGGGCTCCTCTACGCGCCCGATCCGTCGAGCCAGCCGGCGTGCACGATCGGCGGCAACATCGCGGAGAACTCGGGCGGGCCGCACACGCTGAAGTACGGCGTCACGACGAATCACGTGCTGGGGGTCGAGCTGGTGCTGCCGAGCGGCGAGGTGGTGGAGCTCGGCGGACCGGTCGACGACCGGGCGGGCTACGACCTCACCGGGCTCGTGGTGGGCTCGGAGGGCACGTTTGGCATCGTGACGCGCGCCTGGGTCCGGCTCGTTCGGGCCCCGGAGGCGGTCCGCACGCTGCTGGCGGTCTTCGAGACCGTCGATGCCGCGAGCGAGGCCGTCTCGGGTGTGATCGCCGCCGGCGTGGTGCCCGCCGCGCTCGAGATGATGGACCGGCTCATCATCGCCGCCGTCGAAGAGGCGTTTCGCGTGGGCCTGCCGCTCGACGCCGGCGCCGTGCTGCTGATCGAGCTGGACGGTCCGGCAGCCGGCTTGGACGACGAGGCCGATCGGGTGGCGGCGGTGTGCCGCGCCCACGGGGCGCGCGAGCTGCGAGTCGCCCGCGACGACACCGAGCGGGCGCTGCTCTGGAAGGCCAGGAAGCGCGCCTTCGGGGCGGTCGGGCGGCTCGCGCGCAACTACTGCACGCAGGATGGCGTGGTGCCGCGTACCCGCGTCCCCGACATCCTGCGTCGCATCGCGGACGTCGCCGAGCGCCACCGGCTGCGCATCGGCAACGTGTTCCACGCCGGCGACGGGAACATCCATCCGATCCTGCTCTTCGACGAGCGCGATGCGGACGAGGTGGCGCGCGTGCTCGCGGCCGGCCGCGAGATCCTGGAAGCGTGCGTGGCGCTCGGCGGCAGCGTCACGGGCGAGCACGGCATCGGGGTCGAGAAGATCGCGCAGATGCCGCTGCTCTTCTCGCCCGACGACCTCGCGGCCATGCAGGCGCTGCGCAGCGTCTTCGATCCCGAGCGCCGCGCCAACCCCCACAAGATCCTGCCGGACGCGCTCGTCTGCGTCGAAGCGCGTGCGCCGCGCCGCCAGGTGCCGCTGTGACCGCGGGCAGCCATCCGAGGGGCCACAGGGAATACGTGCCGGCCGACGTCGAGGGCGTCGCCGGCGCGATTCGCTGTGCCTACGAGCGCAGGGAGGCGGTGCTGGCCTCGGGCCGCGGCCGGCACCTTGACGTGGGTGAAAGAGTGCGCCGCTGCGACCTGCTGCTGCGCCTCGAGCGGCTCGACCGGGTTCGGGCGCACGAGCCGGCGGACATGACGATCACGGTCGAGGCGGGATGTACGCTCAGCGCGCTGCAGCAGACGCTCGGCGCGGCCGGCCAGTGGCTGCCGCTCGACCCGCCCTGCCCCGACGAGACGACCGTCGGCGGGCTCATCGCGGCGGACCTCTCGGGGCCGCTGCGCGCGTCCCAGGGCACGGTGCGGGATCACCTGCTCGGCCTGTCCGTGGTCGGCGCCGGCGGCGTGATCGTGCGCGGCGGCGGCCGGGTGGTGAAGAACGTCGCCGGCTACGACCTGCCGAAGATGCACGTGGGAGCGCTCGGCACGCTTGGCGTCGTCGTCGAGGCGACCTTCAAGGTGCGCCCGCGGTTTCGCGCCGAACAGGCGGTGGTACTGCGAGCGCGCGACCTCGCCGAAGGCTCGGCGCTCGCATTGCGGCTGCGGGACGCCCTCGAGCCGACCTGGCTCGAGGTCGTGCACCCGGCCGGATTGCTGCTCGCTGGCGCGACGGGAACGCTGGTGATCGCCGGAATGGGCGGGGCACCGGCATGGGTCGAGCAGACGGCGGACGCCGCCGTGCGGACGGCCGAGGCCTACGATCCGATCCGGCACGCCGACGGTGCCGGTCTCCGGCGCGACGTCGCCGATCTGGTCGCCCGTCCAGCGGCGGCGATCATTCGCGCCTCGGTGCTGCCGGCCGACGTGCCCGGGTCGCTCGCGACCGCGGTCGACGCCGCGCTACGCGTGGGCTTCGCCCGCGACGTGACGGTGCACGCGACGGCCGGCGTCTCCCGCATCGCCGTCGCAGCGGCACACGACGTCCCTCGGCTGCTGGACCACCTGCGCGCCTCGCTGCCCGAGCGCAGCGTGGTGGTGCTGGAGCGCTCCAGCCCCGCCGTCGAGGTGCCGGCGGCGGATCCGGGCGCCGGTGGACCGGCGGTCATGCTGATGCAGCGACTGAAGCAGAGCTTCGACCCGGCCAGGCTGTTCGCGCCAGGACGATTTGGAGGCGAGACGTGACGGCTCGCGCGCCCGACTTCGCTCCGCCCGACGGGCTCTACGCGTGCGTGCATTGCGGCCTCTGTCTCGACGCCTGCCCGACCTACCTCGAGGTCGGCACGGAGATGGATTCGCCGCGCGGACGCATCCAGCTCATGCAGGGGCTGGCGGCCGGCCGGCTGCCGCCGGGCGGCGCGGTGCGCACGCATCTCGACCGCTGCCTTGGCTGCCGGGCATGCGAGACGGCGTGTCCATCCGGTGTGCCCTACGGACGGTTGATCGAAGCGGCCCGCCCGATAGTCGAGCGGGCGCGCAGCGTGCCCGCGCGGGTCCTTCGCGGTCTGCTCGTGCGGGCGCTCGCCAGCCGGGCGGGCACGCTGCCGCTCAGGCTCGCGGCGCGGCTGCCGGCACGCCGTCTCGTCGCACGCCTCCTGCCGGGGAGGTGGGGTGCCTACCTCGCGGCGCTGCCGCAGCGTAGGCGCGCGACGCCGCTGCCGTCGATTCTCGAGCCGCGCGTGCCGCCGCGAGGAACCGCCGTGCTGGTCACGGGATGCGTGTCGGAAAGCCTCTTCCCGTCCACCAATCGGGCGGCGGCGCTGCTGCTGCAGCGGGCCGGCGTGCGGGTGGTGGTGGTGCGCGACCGGTGCTGCGGCGCTCTCTTCGCGCACGCGGGCGACGACGCCGCGGCCCGCCGGCGCGCCGCCGCGCTCCTCGATGCTGCTCCCGGCGAGGCCGATTGGTTCGTCACCACGGCATCGGGGTGCGGCGCGCATCTCCAGGGACTGGCGCATCTGTTGCCCGGCCGGGTCGACGCCGAACGGCTCGCCGCGCGCGCCCGCGATGCGCTGGCGTTGCTCGCGGAGCTCGGTCTCCCGGCGGCGGAACGCCCGATGCGCGAAACGATTGCCGTGCACGATCCCTGCCACCTGGCGCACGGACAGGGCGTCCGCTCGGAGGTGCGAACACTCCTCGGCACGATTCCAGGCCTCCAGCTCGTCGAGCTGCGTGAATCGGACACCTGCTGCGGCAGCGCCGGGACGTACAATCTCACCGAGCGCGAGCTTGCCGCGCGTCTGCTCGACCGCAAGATGAAGAACGTGGCGGCGAGCGGGGCCGGGGTGATCGCGGCGGCGAATCCCGGCTGCCTGCTCCAGATGCGCGCCGGCGCGATCGCACGCCGGCTGCCGGTTGCCGTCGAGCATCCGTTCGACCTGCTCGCGCGCGCCCACGGCCTCTAGAGCGTCGCCGCCGATCGCTTCGCCGCGGCTCGCCAGCTCGATCTGCGGCTCGTGGAGGTGGGCGAGGGCGCCCCGATGCAGTGATCCGCCCGCGCGTGGTGTCGTCGTTGACGCGTTGCTGATCGGCGGGCTAGGCGGTGGTTATGGACGGCCATCCCTGGCTCGCCCTCACCATCGACTGGATGATGCGCCCGCTCTACCCGGCGCGCCGGCTCGTCGTTCCCGAGGCGCGGGGCGACGTGCTGGAGCTGGGTGTGGGCACCGGGCTCAACTTCGGCCTCTACGGCGACGGCGTCCGCTCGCTCGCCGGCATCGATCCCGATCCCTTCATGCTGGCGCGCGCCCGCGCGCGCGCGGCCGAGCTGCGCCGGCCCATCGAGCTGCATCAGGCCGGGGCCGAGGCGCTGCCGTTCGATCGCGGGCGCTTCGACACGGTCGTGATGACGTTCACGCTCTGCACGATTCCCGACGTGGTGGCCTCGCTCGCCGAGGCGCGCCGCGTGCTCAAGCCCGGCGGGCGGATGCTGTTCGTCGAGCACACCCGCTCGATCCAGCCGGGGCTCGCCCGCGCGCAGGACGCGCTGACGCCGCTCTGGAAGAAGATCGGCGGCGGCTGCCATTTGAACCGCGCGGCCCGCGAGCTGATCGCCCGCGCGGGCTTCGAGATCACCGAGCAGGAGCCGGTCTGGCGCGAGCGCTGGACGCTCTTGCCCGTCTACCGCGGCGTGGCGGTGAGTCCCGGCTGACTTCCCGGATCGCCCGCGCCGTCGTATGGTGCCGCACATGGCCGACAAAGAGGTCATCAAGCGCCGTTTGAAGGAGGACCGCATCCCCGAGGCCTTCTGGCCCGACGAATGGGGCGAGAAGAAGAAGCGCCCGAAGGAGATCGCGGTCGTCGACGTGAACCTGTGCTTTCCGTGCCTCAAGTGCCCGGAGTTCTGTCCCGTCGGCTGCATCGAGCAGCTGCGGCCGGGGACGCTCCCCGGCCGCGGCGACAATCAGCCGGTGCAGGTGCGGGTCGAGGAGTGCATCGGCTGCTACATCTGCGTCGAGGTGTGCGCGAACCTCACCGACTACGACGCCATCCGGATGTACCCCACGGAGCTGGTCGAGCAGGCGCTGCACATCAAGATCGGGGACACCAAGCCCGCCGAGTACCATCCGCCGCAGCCGTGGGAGGAGGAGTTCGCCGAGGGCGGGAGCTTCCGCCACGTGGGCAAGGGCTCGCGCATCGCCGAGAAGATGAACGCCGAGGAGCGGGCGCGGGCGGGCTTCAAGGTCCGCGGCTGAGCCGCCGCTACATGTAGCCGAAGGCTTTGAGCCGCTTGATGACCTCGCGCTCCTCGTCGGGCGAGTACGCGAGGTCGTCGCGGTGCTTCAAGTAGCCCAGCAGCTCGAGCGTGCGCAGCACCCGTGCGGCTGCGGCGGACCCGGCGGCCGCATCGACTTCCGCTTCGGCCTGCGTGGGCGCCTCCCACGTCGACCCCGAGGGCGCGTCGGCCAGGACGTGCACCTCGATCATCCTGCCCGTGCGCCGGCGCACGCGCTCGCGCACGGCGCGCGGCGAGGCGGCCTCGGCCACCACGCCGTGCACCCCGTGGGCCGCCAGCATCGTGGCCACCGCGGCGAGGCCGTCCGGTGCGCCGGCGCCCTCCAGCTCGGGTCGCTCGGGGTGCAGCAGCTCGACCGGCAGCTCGCGCGCGGCCAGCGCCTCGGCCACCGCCACCGCCACCTCGTGCGCCGCCTCGGCGCGCGCCGAGGTGACCCAGACGACGATGCCGCGCTCCGTGCTCATGCCGAGGCTGCCGCGCCGCTGCGACCCGGCCGGAAGATGACCTTGCGATCCTTCACCACGAGCTGATCGGTAGTGAACAGGTGCACTGCCTTGGCGAGCACGCGGGCTTCGAGCGCTCGACCGCGCTGCTTCACGTCGTCGAGCGTGTCCTCGCCGACGCGGATGTGGAACACGTCCTGCAGGATGACGGGACCGGCGTCGAGCTCCTCGGTGACGAAATGCGCGGTGCAGCCCGAGACGCGGACACCTTCCTCCCACGCTTGGCGGTATGCATGCGGCCCGGGATGGTACGGCAGCAGCGAGGGATGGATGTTGATGATGCGGGACGGATACCGCGCGATGAGCCGCGGGGGCAGGATCTGCATGTAGCGCGCCAGCACCACGAGATCGGGCCGCGCGTCCGCGAGCGTCCGCTCGACGAAGGCGAAGTGGGCCTCCTTGTCGGTCGACGGGTGCCAGACGAACGGCACCCCGTGCTCGCGGGCGATCGGCTCGAGATCCGGATGGTTGGCGCACACCACGACGAAATCGGCGGGGATCTCGCCGGTCTGCTGGTCGTGGAAGAGCTGGCGGAGACAGTGGGGCTCCTTGGTGACGAGGATCGCCACACGCTTGCGCTCGCGCGGGACCTGCGCCAGCCGCAGCGACACGTCCATGCCGAGCTCCTCGCCGATGCGCCGCAGCCCGACGGCCAGCTCGTCGAGCGAGCACGATAGCTCGGCGAGGTCCACCTGCATCGTCATGATGAAGAGTCCCTCCATCACGCGCTGCTCGATGTCTTCGATGTTGATGTCGCAGGATGCCAGGTAGGTGGAGATACGGGCCACCACACCCTTCTGGTCGCGGCCGATGACCGACACCACCGCACGGCTCCCCGACCCCATGGCGCGACTCTACGCGCGGCCCCTGCGGCGGGCAAGGTCGCGGGGTTACGCTGACGCGGCCGAGCCGGCGCTCAGCGTCTCCAGCACGGCTGCCGAATGCTCGCCCACGAGCGGCCCCGGGCCACTCACGCGCGCCGGGGTGTCCGACAGGCGGTACGGCGGCCCGCCGATGCGCACCGTGCCGCCTTCGGGTGTCGCCACGGTGGCGAAGAAACCCCAAGCCGCGAGCTGGGGATCGCGCTCGCAGAGGTCCACGGCGTTCGCCACCACGCCGGCGGCGACGCCGGCGTTCTGGAGCCGCAGCATCACGGCCTCGGCATCCTGCGAGCGCGTCCAGGCCGCGACGTGCGCGTCGAGCGCGTCCCGGTGCCGCACGCGATCGGCGCGGCTCGCGAAGCGCGGCTCGCCGGTCCACGCCGGGCGGCCGATGGCGGCCACGAGCCGGTGCCAGTCTTCTTCCTCGGCCGCGCTGATGGCTATCCAGCGGTCCTCGCTCGCGCACGGATAGACGCCGTCCGGCGCCCCGGGCTCCGGAGCGTCTCGCGCCAGCGCGGGAGCGAGCAAAGAGACCAGGGCTTCCAGCTGCGAGAAGTCGATGGTGGCGCCCTCGCCGGTGCTAAGACGGCGCCACCACGCGGCCAGCACGGCAAGCGCCGCCAGATGCCCGCTCGCGACGTCGGCGTAGGAGAAGCCGAAGCCGACGGGAGCGCCGTCGTGGTCGGCCATGAGCGCGGTGTAGCCGGCGCGCGCCTCGATGGTCGGCCCGAAGCTCACCCGTTCGCGGTCGGGCCCGGTGAGCCCGAAGCCGGTCATCCGCACGCAGACGAGCTCCGGGCGGCGCCGCCGCAGCGTCGTAGGATCGAGACGCCACTGCTCCATCACCCGCGCGCTGAAGTTGTCGATGACCACGTCCGCCGAATCGACGAGCCGTTCGGCCGCGCGCAGTCCGGCTGCGCTCGAGAGGTCGAGCACCACGCTGCGCTTGCCGCGATTGAGCGCGCCGGTGAAGCCGCCGCGCCGGTCGCCCGCGTCGACGGTGGCCGGATGCTCGATCTTGATGACGTCCGCGCCGAGGTCGGCGAGCACGCTGGTGGCGGTCGGTCCCGCGATGAGCCAGGTGAAGTCCGCGACCCGCATGCCGGCGAGCGGCCGCTCGAGCTGTCGTCCTGCCGCCACGGCCGGCGCCGGGCGGGGCGCGAGCCAGTCGCGGAGCACCGCGTCCGGATCCCGGCCGGCGTCCGGCACCACGCCGGCGCGGGCCGGCAGCGGGCCGAGGCGAAACGGCGGTCCCGGTCGTCCGTCGATGAAGAAGCCGCGCGCGGCGAGCTGGCGGTCCGCCGTGACCTCGGCCGGCCGTCTGACGCGAGCCACGGCGAGCCGTCTGAGCTGCGCCTCCTCCTCGAGCGCCGCGCCCGCGTACGCCCGGCCCCACGCCTCGAGCACGTCGAAGACGTGCTCGGCGCGCGTCCGGCGCACCGCTGCGTCGGCGAAGACCGGATCGACGAGGTCCTGGGCGGCGCCGTCGGCGCGCATCCATTCCACCAGGGTGGTCCAGTCCCCGAGCGTGGTATACGCCGCCCAGCCGTCGCGCGTGGGTCCGACGCGGAAGCACCGGCTCCAGTGCATGCGCCCGCTGCGGCGGGTGACCGTGCCGTCGTGCAGGAAGCGCGCATGCACGTGAGCGAGCGTGGCCGCCACCGCGGCCTGCACGCTCACCTCGACGCGTTGCCCGCGGCCGTCATGGCGCCGGGCGAGCAGCGCAGCCAGGGTGCCGATCGCCGCGAACACGCCCGCCTGCTGCTCCGCCTGCAGCGCGGGTGCGGCGAGCGGCGGCCCCGCCGGCTGGCCGCTTGCGGCCAGCATCCCGCCGAGCGCCTGCGCCACCAGCTCGGAGGAGCGCCAGGCGGCGCGCGGGCCGTGCTCGCCGAACGGCGTCACGACGCAGCGGACGAGCCCCGGATGGCCCGGGACATCGCGCCCGAGCACCACGTCCGCCGCCGCCAGCAGGCGCTCGACGTCCGCTGTGCGGATTGCGCGCTTGCCGGCCGCCGCCCAGTCGGACGCCGGCCGGCAGTCCGCTCCGTTGCGATCGCACGGCACCACGACGTCGGCGCCGAGGAGTGCGAGCAGGCGGCCGGCTACGGCCGCCGGTCCGCCGGCGAGCTCGAGCACACGCACGCCGGCGAGAGGCGACGTTCCGTGCACGGGGGTCATTCTCGCAACCCGCGGCATTTCACGGCAAGATAGGTGCCGTGAAGAAAGCCGCGCGCTCCCACGCACGGTCACGCCGGCCGGAAACGCGCGTCTTCGAGCTCCTGCCGCGGATCCTGGCCGACCACGGCCTCTCGCAGCGCGAGGAGCTCGCCCGGGAGATGGTAGTGACGGCGCTCAAGCTGCTACGCGACAACGCCAACCTCGGCGACTTCAAGCTGCTGAACGCCTCGGTGCGCGAGCTGCGCTACGCGTTCAACGTCTTCCAGCAGTACCGGGGCGTGCGCAAGGTGAGCATCTTCGGCTCGGCGCGCACCCCGCCGACCGACGTCCATTACCAGACGGCCCGGGAGTTCGCCCGGCGCATCACCGAGCGCGGCTTCATGGTGATCACGGGCGCCGGCAACGGGATCATGCAGGCCGCGCAGGAGGGCGCCGGTCGCGAGCGGAGCTTCGGCGTGAACATCCGCCTGCCCTTCGAGCAGGAGCCGAACCCCGTGATCAGGGACGATCCGAAGCTCGTGACGTTCCGCTATTTCTTCACGCGCAAGGTGATGTTCGTGAAGGAGGCGGACGCGGTGGTGCTGTTTCCCGGGGGATTCGGCACCATGGACGAGGCGTACGAGTCGCTCACGCTGGTGCAGACGGGCAAGAGCAAGCCCATGCCGATCGTCTTCCTGGACGCGCCCCGCGGCACGTACTGGCAGACGTGGCAGCGCTACGTGCACGACCACCTGCTGCGCCGCAAGCTCATCTCCCCGGCCGACCTTTCGCTCTTCAAGGTGACGAGCAACATCGAGGAGGCGGTCGAGGAGGTGGCCGGCTTCTACCGCCTCTATCACTCGTCCCGCTTCGTCAACGGGAACTTCGTGATCCGCCTCATGCGGCCGGTCGATCCGGAGCACGTGGAGCGCTGGGCGACCGACTTCTCGGAGCTGCTGCTCGGCGAGGGAATCCAGATGCGCGGACCGCTCGACGAGGAGCGCCAGCAGGAGCCCGAGCTCGATGCGCTTCCACGGCTCGTCATGCGCTACGATCCGGGACAGCCGGGACGGTTGCGGCAGCTCCTCGATCGCATAAACCGAGAAGGGTAGATGGGTCGCCTGTTTCTCATCCGCCATGGCGAAAGCGAGGGCAATCGCGATCGCGTCTTCACCGCCACGCCCGAGGTGCCGCTCACTGAGACGGGCCGCCGGCAGGCACGCGAGGCGGCCGAGTTCCTGCGCCGGTACTG
The DNA here is from genome assembly GCA_035559675.1 of Candidatus Limnocylindria bacterium. Classification (GTDB taxonomy): domain Bacteria; phylum Desulfobacterota; class Binatia; order DP-6; family DP-6; genus DATMAZ01. The sequence continues at coordinate 22,527 of DATMAZ010000160.1, read as the reverse complement.
TGCGCCCGCGCTGCTCGTCAGCAGCCCATTTCGGCGTGCGCGCGAGACCGCCGAGATCATCGGCGAGGTGCTCGACCTGCCGCTTGCCATCGAGGACGATCTGCGCGAGCGGAACTACGGCGAGTACGCCGGACGACCCTACGACACCGCGCGACCCGACTTCGACCCCGCCGCCTACTGGGGCTGGCGGCCACCCGGGGGCGAGACGCTGGAAGAGGTGGCGGTCCGCGTGGGGCGGGCGCTGGATCGGATCTCGATGCGCGCCGATCACCGCGACGCCGTGGTCGTGAGCCACGGCGCCGTCATGATGGCGCTCTGGCGCCATGTGATGGGCGAGTGGGCGGTGCCGGGCCGCGTCGTGCGCAATGCGGGTATCCTCCTGGTCGAGCACCAGGGGGGGCGGTATCGCGGCGCGACGCTGCTGGAGCGCCCATGACCCGGAGCGCACCTGCCTCGTGCTTGTCCGCAGCGCTGCCGCCAGGCACAATCGCCCTGGGGGGCCGCGGCGCGTGGAGGCGGCTCTGGAGGTGGGGATGCGGATGGTGAAAGCGGCGGTGCCCATGGTGTTGGCGTGTCTGGCGGTCCCGCTGGGGGCGTCGGCGGCGCCGCGGATCACGGCCAAGGCGGCCGTGATCATGGATGCGCGCACGGGCGCGATTCTCTGGGAGCGCGACGGCGATCGACCGCTGCCGCCGGCCAGCACGACCAAGGTGCTGGCGGCCATAATCGCGCTCGAGAGCGGGCGCCTCGACGAGCGGATGCGCGTGAGCCCGACGGCGGCCGCCACGCCCGCCTCGAAGCTCTATCTCCGCACGGGCCAGCGGATGCGGCTCGAGCATCTCGTCTATGCGATGCTGCTGAACTCGGCCAACGACGCCTCGGTGGTGGTGGCCGAAGGGCTCGGCGGATCCCAGGCCGCGTTCGGCCGTCAGATGACCAACCGGGCGCGCGCGCTGGGCGCGCGACAGTCGTCCTTCGTGAACCCGCACGGCCTCACCGCGGCCGGGCATCTCGCCACCGCGAACGACCTGGCGACGATCTTCCGCTACGGGCTCTCCGTGCCGCAATTCCGCGAGATCCTCGAGACGCAGTCGATCCGGGTGCCGGTCGAGTCCTCGCGCACCGGCGGCGTCACGCTGCGCTCGCACAACCGCTTGCTCCGGGGCTACCGCTACAAGGTGATCGGCAAGACGGGCTACACGCGCGCGGCCGGGCGCTGCTTCGTCGGCTCGGCGCAGACCGACTCGCGGGAAGTCATCGTCGCGTTCTTGGGCTCGCGCGACCTGTGGGGCGACGCGCGCGCGCTGTTCGACTACGCGCTCGGCCGCTCGGCCCCCGAGAAGCCGGTCGTCCAGATGGTGCGGCGCAGCGAGCCGGAGCGGAAGCCCGCGGTCGTTGCGGCCGCCGCCGCGCCCGCCCGGGCTGCGCGCCCGACGAGGCAGGAGGTCGCCGAGGGCGACATCGAGGAGCCCGCCTTCTCGCTGCCGCCCGAGGTGCAGCAGCAGGGGGGCGGCCGCTTTACGGTGTGCCTCGGGCCGTACGCGAGCAGCGCGGAGGTGGAGGCGGCGCGCGAGCGGCTCGCCAAGCGCGGCTACGCTCCGCTCGTGTCGGGCAGCTCGCTCACGCTCGGCAGCTTCTCCAACCGCCAACGGGCGTCGCGGCTGGCGTCGACGCTGCGGGCGGCGGGCTACGACCCGTCCGTCGTGGCGATCCAGTAGCTCAAGACGCGGGCGAGAACGAGTACCGGCGAGCCGCCTGCGCGGCGTGGCGCTCGAGCGCCAACGCCAGCAGCCGCTCGACCACGCGGGGAAACGGCACGCCCGTGGCCTCCCACATCTTGGGAAACATGCTGCTCGGCGTGCACCCCGGCATGGTGTTGATCTCGTTCACGTACAGGCGGCCGGTACGACGCTCGAGGAAGAAGTCGACGCGGGCGAGCCCGCTGCAGCCGATGGTGCGGAACACCGCCGCCGCGAGCCGCCGCGCCTCGGCCGCCGTCGCCGGGTCGACGGGCGCGGGAATCACCATCTGCGTCCCCGTGCCCACGTACTTGTCCTCGTAGTCGTACCATTCCTTCGACGGGATCAGCTCGCCGAGCACGGACGTCTCCGGTTCGTCGCTCCCGAGCACGGCGCACTCGAGCTCGCGGCCGTCGATCGCCCCCTCGACGATGAGCCGCGCGTCGTAGGCCGCGGCCGACTCGAGCGCGGCCGCCAGCGCGCCCGGCTCGTGCACCTTGCTGATGCCCACCGACGAGCCCAGGTTCGCGGGCTTGACGAAGCACGGGAAGCCGAGCTGCGCCGTGATGCGGGCGCGCACCGCATCCACCGGCTCGCCGGCCCGGGCGGCGATCCACTTGCAGACCGGGATGCCGGCCTGCTGCAGCAGCGCCTTCGTCGTGCACTTGTCCATGCCGGCGGCCGAGGCCAGCACGCCGGCCCCCACGTAGGGCAGCCCGGCCATCTCGAACAGGCCCTGCACCGCGCCGTCCTCGCCGAAGGTGCCGTGCAGGATGGGAAAGGCCACGTCGAGCGGGATGCGCGCGCCACCACCGAGCGGCAGCAGCCCCGGGGCGGTGGGATCGATCACGAGCGTCACCTCGGTGCCGAGCGGCGGCAGCGTGACGAGCTCGCGATCGGCACGATCGAGCGCTGCCTGCAGCTCGGCGCCCGTTCGCCAGCGGCCCTGCTTGTCGATGCCCACCAGCACGACCTCGTAGCGGGCGGGATCGAGCGCGGCCACGATGGCGCGCGCCGAGCGCACGGAGATTTCGTGCTCGCCGGAGCGGCCCCCGAACACCACCGCCACCCGCTGCCGCGTCACCTGATCTGGCCCTCGATGCGGTCGGCCACGAGACCGGCGAGCGCCGCACGCACGTCGGGCAGCTCACAGCCGGCGGCCGCGGCGTGCCCGCCGCCGCCGAGCGCGGCCGCGATGCGGGAGAGGTCCACGGTGCAGTCGGGCGAGCGCCGGAGGCTCACCGCCAGGCTCTTGGCGTCGTAGAGCGCGAACACCGTGTTGGTAGCCGTCTTGCCCCAGGCATCGGCCACCTCGCTCGGATGGCCGTCGCACACGGCGACCACCAGCGTCACACCGCCGACGCGCCGCTCGACGCGGCTCTGCGCCGCCACGGCGAGGCTGCGCGCGATCTCGGCGCCGACCCGATCGCGGGCGGCCTGCATGCGCGGCGTGTAGCGCACGTCGGCGTCGAGCGTGACGATGTCGTGGTACGAGTCGGGGCCGAGCGCCCGCACCACCCAGGCGAGCTCGCGCGATCCCGGGATGCGATGCAGCCAGCGATCGTTGTCGTCGGCCATCTCCACTACCGGAGCGAAGCTCTCGAAGCGCGGGCGAGCGCCTCCCTCGCGCTGCTGGCGGGCGGCGAGATGGCGGTAGACCAGCTTCGAGGCGGCGTACTCCTCGCTCAGCACGCTGTCCGCGAACGGCACGTCGACCTTGCCGGCGCGCGCCCGCTCGAGCGCCGTGCGATGGTGGTCGACCCAGAAGATGCGCACGCCGGACGCCGCCAGCGCGCGCAAATGGGCGTCGGTGGCCGGCTCCTTCCACGAGATGTCGGTGATCCACAGCTCGGCGTCCTCGGGAGGCTCGAGCCGCAAGGCACGCAGCGTCGCATCGATCTCGCTGTTGCTCGCGAAGTGCGGCACGACTTCCGCGCGGCCCTCGTAGAAGCGCGCCACCGCGGCCGCCGCCGCCACACCGTCGAAACAGTGCGGCCCGTGGCTCACGACGTGTACGCGCGCGGGCATCGCGGCATTATGGCGAATCGCCACGCGGCCAACCAGAGGGCTATCGACTGCGGCGCACGGCTCCGGCAGAACGAGCGCGTGCGCTGGCTCACGGTGACGCTGGTCATGCTTGCCGCCTGCCCGGCGCCGCGGCGTTATGCGGTCGAGCAGCCGGGCATGTCGTGCGCGCGCGGCACGCGGCTCGCCTACGAGACCATGCAGCAGATGGGCTACACCGTGACCGAAGCCGTCGAGGCCACGCCCGCGGCGCCCGGCCGGATCGCCGGCACGAAGCGCCTACCCGACGGCTCGCTCGATCGCGGGGTGGTGCGGGTCACCTGCACGGCGAGCGGGGTGGTCTTCCAGCCGGTCGAGGGCGATCTCGTGCCGAACTTCGAGTTCAGTCGGAAGTTCGGCTACAGCTCGACCGCGCTGGCCAAGATGCCGGTGGAGGAGCCGGCCGTGCGGAGCGGGCGCCTCGAGGTCTCGGTCGAGCGGATCGACGTCCCGCGCGCCACCCTCGACCTCGGCGGCTGGCCGCTCGCGGGCGACGCCGTGCTGATGCGCGTGCGGGTCAGCAACGGGACGGATCGCGCGGTGGCGGTCGACGCGTCGTCGATCACGCTGCTCGGGCCGGGCGGCGAGCCCGTCGAGGCGCTCGAGGGGGCGGCGCTGCTCGGCACCGGCGGCGCCGCCGACACCGTGCGCAGCCGCTTGCTTGCGCGCACGCAGGTCGCACCGGGCACGCGGATCGAGCGCTTCCTCGTCTTTCCGCCCGGGGCGTACGGCGAGGCCCAGGTGGCGCTGGAGGACGTCGAGACCGGCGAGTCGGACGGCTTCCAGGTGCCGGTGCGCTAGGGGGACGGCGAGCCGCTCGCCACGCGGCGCGCGTCCACCGGCTCGGCGCCGTGCGCCCAGGCCGCGATGCGGGCAGCCCAGCGCGCGAGCGCCGCGTCGCCGTAGCCGCTGGCATACAGCTCGGTCGCACCGTGCAGTCGGAGGTACACGAAGTCGGCGGTGACGTCCTCCGCGTACGGCCATTTCCGCGCGCTGTCGGCGAACACCAGCGCCACGCCGTGATGGCGCAGCTGGGCGACGAAGGCAGGACAGAACAGGACAGAAGAAGCTCGGGTGGCGCACCTCGACGGCATGCCGCAGCGGCCGCCGCCGGTCGATCGCCAGGCGCGAGCGGCCGTGCATGCGGGGTCGCGGTGTCGGGCGAGCGCCAGCGCCTCGGCCGTGTCGCGCGGCAGCATGCCGAAGAACCGCAGGGAGTAGAGCGAGCCGTTGATTTCGATGGTGTCGAAGGCCCGGGAGGCGAACGCCAGCTCGCAGCGGTGCGGCAGCCCGGCCGGATAGAAGATCCCGCGCCAGCCCCCGTAGCGCCACCCCGAGATGCCGATGCGGATCGCTCCGCCCCGACCGCTCGGCGGCCGGGCGCAGCGGCGGCCGCCGGTCCTGCGTCGCTGCCGGTGTCCGCCGTTCGCTGAGACGCGCGCGAAGCGTGTGTCGAGATCGAACGCCTTCATCTGGTACCGGAGAAGCAAGACGGATGCCGCCTCCAAATCGCGACCCGCCGTGGCCGGGGCGCCGGCGCGGCGAGGGCCGGGCAGGGCGGGGCCGCCCTGCTGTACAATTTGCTGCGGACGCTTTCAGCGCCAAAGCGAAAAGGCGGCGGGCGCTCTCAGCGGCAGACCGACGCGGCGCGCTCGGCGAGCTGCCGAGCGAGCACGTCGCCGCCGGTCGTCTTCGACTGTCCGGCAGCCCGCCGGGCGAGATCGCAGGCCTCGCGCACGTGGCCGCTCTCGGCCAGCAGCTCGAACTGCGCGAGCCGCGCCTCGTACCAGGACGTGCCGCCCGGCGTGCTGTGCTCGACCACCTCGCGCCAGCGTGCCATCGCGGCGTCCCGATCGCCGAGCGCCGCGGCGGCGCGGGCCGCGCCGCGCTGCGCCTGCGCAGAATCGGGACGTATCGCCAGCACCTGCTCGAAGAGCCGGCGCGCCTCGGCGGCGTTGCCGGCCTGCAGCTCGAGCTCCGCCAGCGTGGCGAGGTCCTGCGGGTCGCTGCCGTCGGCGGCGAGCGCGCCCCAGATCTTGCGTGCCAGCGCCGCGGATTCGGCCGGGTCGCCCGTCTTGCGGCGCATGAGATCCTTGCCGATGCGCACCAGCAGCTTGCGCGTCGTCGGATCGGCGGTCTCGGCCAGCAGCGCGTCGACGTCCTGCCGCGCCTCGGCATACTGACCGGCGCGCAGCCGCGCCTCGAGCCGCACCCGCCGGGCGGTGTCGTGCCACTCGGCTTCTTTGGGGAAGCGGCGCTCGTAGTCGGCGAGGAACGCCAGCACCGCGGCGTCGTCCGGCGGCTTCTGCCGAACCGCCACCAGCGCGCCCAGCAGCGACGCCTTGGCGAGCGTGCGCTCGTCGGCGTGCGCGGGCGGATCCGTGACGAAACGGCGGAGGTCCGCGAGCACGGCCGTGCGCTCGGCGGCCGCCTCGGGGCCGAGCGCCGCCACCCGGCACTCGATGACCCCCAGCCTGGCGCGTGCCGTGAACTCGCCCGCGGCGGCCTCGTCGTACAGCGCGGTCGCGGCGGCGCAGTCGTCGCGCTCGCGCAGCAGCTCGGCGAGCAGAAAGCGGATTTCGCGCGCACGCGCCGTCTTGCCGAAGCGCTCGAGGTAGGCGCGCAGCGCCGGCTCGTACTGCCGAGCGGCGGCCTCGTCGCCGTGGCGGGCCACATCGAGGGCACGACAGCGATAGTACGCCGCGTCCTCGGCGCGCGGGCTCGCGGGGAACTCGCTGGCGAGCGCGTCGAACAGCCGGGCGGCCTCCGCCTGCCGGCCGTCGTTCAGCACGCAGGCAGCCTCGAGGAAGAGCAGCTCGGGCCGCCAGCGCCCGCGCCCGCGGTCTCTGAGCTCGGCGCCCGCGGCGACCAGCGCGGGCAGCTCGCTGCAGCGGCGCGCGTCGATCGCGAGCTGACCCTGCAGAAAGAGCGTGTAGCTCGATGGCGGGAGATCGCGGAGTACCGCCTGCACGCGGCTCGGCCAATCGCCGCCCCGCGCCGCCAGGCCGCGCGCGAGCTCGGTCGTCTCGGCGGCCGAATCGGGCGCCGTGGCGGCGGCCTCCATGCGTGCCCGCAGCCGGGCCAGCTCCTCGGCCGGGTCGGGCGGTACGACCGGCTTCCCGCCCGCCGCGCGGCGCCGCGCCTCGGCCAGCGCGGCCTTGGCCTTGGTCGCCGTGCGGGACAGCTTCGCGGCCGCTTCGAGGTCGGCGATGGCGTCGCGGTACTGCCCCAGGTCCATCAGCGCCAGGCCCCGGCCGTAGAGGCTCTCGGCATAGATCTCCGGAATCTCCTGCATCGCGCTGTACTGCTCGAACCCGTCGGCCGCCTGGCGCAGCAGCGCCTTCTTGCGGGCCGCGTCCTCGGTGAGCTGCGCACCCTGATAGCGGACCCAGGCGAGATGGTAGCCGAGCACGAGCACGGCGACCTCGTCGTCACGCCAGGACGGACTCTCGTAGAGCGCTTCCAGGTCGCCGTCGCGCTCGACGACGGCCTCGCGCTGCGCGTCCATCCGCTCCTGCCGCGTCTCGATGGCGCGCGCCAGGTCCCGCTCGAGGGCGGGAAACGCGCTGCGCGCGGCGGCGGTGTCGCCGCGCGCAAGGCGGTCGTAGAACGCGTTCGCGCGCTGCTCGAGCCCGCGGGTGTCGGCGGCATGCGCCGTGACAGCCGCCGCGGCGAGCAGCACCAGGATGCCGAGCGCGCGGGTCACTCGGACGCCAGCGCGAACCCCGACGCGCCCGCTTCCTTGGCGAGCCCGAGCACGCGCACCACCTCGCCCAGCACCACCTGGCGGTCCCCGGCCAGGATCACGACCTTGTCCTTCGAGCGGGCGAGCGCGTCGCGAAGCGCGCTCACGATCGTGGGATCGTCCCCCGCGATCGGCCGGTCGTTCACGTAGATCTCGCGGCTGGGAGTCATCGTGACCAGCACCCCCTGGGTCTCCTGCTGCTCGTCGGCGCTCTCGGGGAGCTGCACGTCTTCGGGCTTCATCATGGCCGAGGTGGTGATCATGAAAATGATCAGCAGGACGAGAAACACGTCGGTGAGCGGCGTGATGTTGATTTCCGCCATGATGCGGCGGCGTCCGCCGCCGTTCGTGCTACCGATGGCCATCGCGTCCCTCGGCACCGAGCGCCTCGAGCAGCCGCGCGCTGCCGATGCGCAGCGCGGCGTCGATCTGCTCCACGCGCGCCTGGAAGGAGTTGTAGAGCACGACGGCGACGATACCGACGGCGAGGCCGAGCGCCGTGGCGATCAGCGCCTCCGAGATGCCGGCGGCCACCACGGCGAAGCCGCCGGTGCCGGCAAGCGCCATGGCGTGGAAAGCCCGGATGATGCCGACCACCGTGCCGAAGAGCCCGATGAACGGCGCGGCGGCGCCGATCGTGCCGAGGATCCACAGGTAGGCGCCGGCCCCCTGGATCTCCTCGAACTGCCGGTCGCTCGCCAGGCGCTCGAGCTGCGGCGTGGCGAGCCGCTCGCGGCACTCGAGCACCTCGGCGTAGATGCGCTTGAGCGGCGAGGGGCGGCTGCGCTGCACCTGCGAGGCGGCGTCGGCGAAGCCGCCGCGCCAGACCAGCGGCACGACCTCGCCGGTGAGCCGCGCCGCGGCGCCGAGCGCCCCGCGCAGCGCGATGGCCCGCTCGATCGCCACGCCCAGCACCAACACCGAGCAGGCGAGCAGCGGGTAGGTCGAGATGGCGCCCTGCTGGATGAGGGTCCAGAAGTCGAGATTGACGTTTTCCATGACGGTCCGAGCTCCTTGTCTACATGCGCCGCCCGACGCGGGCGACCTCCTTCTCCCATTCCTTCCCGAACGCCAGGACGAGCAGCTGCCGCATGAGCACGTCGTCCTGATCGATGCGCACCGAGGTGCCGCCGCCGGCGCGGGCGATCTCGCCGTAGCTCTCCTGCAGCTGCTCGTAGAAGTCGGGCAGCGGCGAGATCTCCTTCGGCTCCTCGCCGTAGAGCCAGCGGCTGAGCTTGCGCTCGTGCTCCTCGTGCAGCCGCTCGCTCACGTCGATCGTGCTGATGACGCCGCCCTGCGCCCGCCAGGACGCCACCAGCGAACGGATCGCGGGCAGGTCGCTCGCGTGCGGCGGCGAGCTGCCGACCAGGATGATCACCTTCTTGGCGTCCTTGCGCCACTTGAGCTGCCGCATGGCGGTGGTGAGGCCCGCCAGCACCGCTTCCTCCCAGTCGCCGCCGCCCTCGGCGACGATGCCGGAGAGGAAGGTCTGCACCTTCTTTCCGCTGAACGTGAGATCGGTCCAGCGTACGAGGAAGTCCTCGCTCTTCTTGGGCGCGGTCGCCACGTCGTCGTCTACGCGGTCGCGGAACGCCACGGCGCCGATGCGCGCGGTGGGCACGAGCCGCTGCATGCCGGCCACCAGCCCGCCGAGCCGCTGCTTCAGCTCGTCGATGACCATCTGCATGCTGCCGGTGGCGTCGACGACCAGCGCGACGTCGAGCCCGACGCGGCGGAGCGTCGTCACGTACTTGCCGAAGGCGCTGCCGAGCGAGAAGCCGAGGCCGCCGCCCCCGCCGCCCCCGAACCCGCCCGTGCCGGCGCCGGCCGCGGCGAAACGCCGCGCGAGGTCGCTGCCGGCGCTCTCGGGACGCACCGGCCGCTTGAAGTGCACCACCGGGCCCTTGGCGGCGACGGGGCGCGCGGCGCGCGGGATCTCGATCGCCTGGCGGCGCTCGGGCTCGAGCAACCTGGCGAGCTGCTCGTCGTCGTCGGGCCGCACGTACTCGGGCAGGTCCTCGATGGAGAAGATCTGCCGGCCGCGCTTCTCGCCCAGCCCGACGCCGCCGCCGGCGCCGATGCCGAATCCCCAGCCGACGCCGAGGCCGAGCCCGCCGCCGATGCCCGCCACGTCGAACACGATGGCGAGCAGCAGCAGCAAGTGGAGCACGGTCGAGCCGCCCAGCGCCGCGGCCAGGCGCGCGGGCCGCGGTCCCAGAGACGGCGTGGGTGGCGCAGGGGAAGGCATGCGAAAGCCCGGCTGCTTACGGGGGGGTCGTCGAGGCTGTCAAGCTCCACCAGCCCTAGAGCTCTACCAGCGCAGCCGCTGGCGCAATTCGCGTGCCTGGGCGCGCGAGACGATGACCTCCGCGTCGTCGCGCCCGCGCATCACGAGCTTGAAGCGGCCGCCGAACCACGGGACGATCTCCTGCACCTGCGCCAGGTTCACCAGCGTCGCCTTGTGGGCGCGGAAGAACGTGTCGCGATCGAGCCGTTCCTCGAGCTCCCGCAGCGTGAAATTGGTCATGAAGCCGCGCTGGGCGGTGTGCGCGTAGACCAACCGGTGCTCGACGCCGAACCAGAGGATCTCCTCGGGCTTGAGCAACAGGATGCGCCGGCCGGCGTGCGCCGGCACGCGGGTGAGGTGCTCGCGCGGGCGGTCGTTCAGGCGGGCGAGCAGCGCGTCCAGCTCGGCGGGCGCGGGGGGTGTGGCCAGGCGCGAGCGGACGCGCGCCACTGCCTCGGCCACGCGGGCGCGCGCGAACGGCTTCAGCAGATAGTCCACCGCCGCCACGTCGAAGGCGCGGATCGCGTACTCGTCGTAGGCCGTGGCGAAGACCACGTGCGGCACGTCCGGCCGCAGCGCCTCCAGCACGTCGAAGCCGTTCATGCCCGGCATCTGCACGTCCAGGAACACCAGGTCTGGCCGGTGCTCGCTGATGAGCTCGAGCGCCTGCACGCCGTCACTCGCCTCGCCGACGAGTGTGACGTCCGGCAACCCGCGGAGAAACCCGGCGAGCCGGTCCCGCGCCAGCTTCTCGTCGTCCACCACCAGCGTGCGGATGACGGCCATCGCGCTCACGCCGCGTGCGGAACCCGGGCGGGAAGCCGCAGCTCGACGCGCGTGCCTTCGCCGGGCCGGCTCGAGATGGCGGGCACGTGCGTCGGGCCGTAGAGCCGCTCGAGCCGGTCGCGCAGGTTCCGGAGCCCGACGCCGCGCTCGTAGATGTGCGCGAGCGTCGCGTCCGACATGCCGACGCCGTCGTCGTGGACCGCCAGCGTCAGCATGTCGTGCGCGGTGTGCGCCTCGATGCGTACCCGGCCGGGCCCCACCTTGCGGGAGAGCCCGTGCTTCACGGCGTTCTCCACCAGCGGCTGCAGGATGAAGTTCGGAACCAGCGTCGCGAGCGCCGTCTGCTCGACGTCGGTCTCGACCCGCAGCCGCTCGTCGAAGCGCGCCCGCTCGATGTCGAGGTACGCCCCGGTCACGTCGAGCTCCTCGGCGAGCGGTACGAAGTCCTTCTCGGCGCGCTTGAGCACGTAGCGGAGCAGCTCGGCGAGGCGCTCCACGCAGGTCTCGGCACGGTCGGGGTCCACGTGGATCAGCTGGGCGATCGAGTTGAGGCTATTGAACAGGAAGTGCGGGTTCAGCTGGGCGCGCAGCGCGGCGAGCTGTGCGGTGGCCGCGAGCTCGGACAGCTCGCGGGCGCGCGTCTGCAGCGCCTGCATGCGCTGGACGACCAGGTGATAGGAGAGAATGGTCACGAGCGTGGTCGGGAAGACCGGCAGCACCGTGTAGAGGTAGGCAAAGCGCTGGCGGCTCTCGGGCGTGATCGTGATGGTGCGTGCCTCGCCAGCTGGGTGGGTGAGCAGCCCGGGAACGCCGAGCGCCATGGTGGCGACCGTGACGACGCCGAACGACAGCACGATGAAGGCCACGAGGCTGGCTGCCGCCTCGAGCGTCACGGACAGGGTGAGGCGCCGGCCCTGCAGCCGCGGGAAGACGGCGTGCCAGAGCACGTAGGCGACCGCCGAGTAGGCGAGGCTGCCCACGATGAAGGTGATGAGCGCCGCCCAGTTGCGCCACAAGAACAGGTGCAGGAGGCCGAAATGCAGGCCGGTGGCCGCGCCCACCCCGAAGACGAGCAGCAGCATCCGGGATCGGGTCGATCCCGGAACCGGACGGAGGAGAGCGGCGGTCATGCGGGAGACATACCTCGGATCGGCGCGCCTGGTCATGCTGCCGGCCCCGGGGAGCTGCGGCCAGGCCGATCGATGCGAACGGTCGCCGCGCGGGCACGAGCGGCGCGACTGCGGCGCCGAACGGCCCACTCCACGGCCCGCGCCGCCGGGCGCGCTCGCCTGCGGCTTAGGCGGCGCGGGGCCGGAAGACCGGCAGCGTGACCTCCGGCGACCGCTCCTCCCAGGTCACCTCGACCGGCATGTCGATGGCGACCGCGTGGGCCGGACAGTCGACCACGTTGGAGATCATGCGCACGCCGCAGTCGAGCTCGATCAGCGCCACGACGTAGGGGATGATCGCCTCGAAGGCGGGGTGGTTCGCCTGGTGCATGACCGCCGTGCTGAACACGCGCCCGGTCCCCGCCACCGGCACCCAGTCCGCCTCGCGCGACATGCACTGGTTGCACGCCGCGCGCGCCGGGAAGCGCAGCGTGCCGCAGCTGGTGCAGCGCTGCACCACCAGCTCGTGGCGCTTGGCGGCCTCGAAGAAGGGCGCCATCTCCGGCGTGATCTCGGGAACGGGCTTGGCCACGCTCACGACGGCAGCCTCGAGAGCACGAGCGTCGCGTGGGTGGAGAGCACGCCGCCGTTGCCCGAGACGAGCGCCACGTCGTGCGCCGGCACCTGGCGCGCGCCGCCTTCGCCGCGGAGCTGGATCACCGCCTCCGACACCGGCGTCATGCCCCACATGTAAAAGCTCGACAGCTGTCCGCCACCCGTGTTGACCGGCAAGCCCGACCCCGGCCCGTGGATGCGCTCGGCCACGAAGCGGCCGCCTTCGCCCTTGGGACAGAAGCCGTAGTCCTCGAGCGTCACCAGCACGGTGAACGTGTAGCAGTCGTACAGCTCGACCACGTCGAAGTCGCCTGGGGCGACCTCCGCCATCGCGAAGGCCGTCTCCTTGGCGAGCACGGCGCCCGAGGTGAGCGTGTCGACCGGGTCGCCGCCGAGATGTCCCTGTCCCATGCCCCAGACGTAGACCGGCGGCTTGCGCGCGCCGCGAGCCCGCTCGGCGCTCGTGACGATCACGGCGAGGCCGCCGTTGGAGACCAGGCAGCAGTCGAACAGATGGAACGGCTCCACGATCCAGCGCGAGCGGTGATAGTCCTCGAGCGTGAGCGGCTTGTCTCGGAGCTGCGCCGCGGGATTGAGATGCGCCCAGCGCCGCTGCGCCACCGCGATCCGGCCGAGGTGATCCTGCGTCGTGCCGTAGCGGTGCATGTGCCGCTTGGCGACCAGCGCGTACATCGCGTTCACGCCGAAGAAGCCGTAGGCCGCATCGAGCCCGCGCGCGAAGCGGTACGCCGCGCCGGTGCCGCCGCCCGCGCCCGGCTTGGGCGACGGGGGCTTGAGCGGCGCGTCCGAGAAGACGCAGGCGACGGCGCGGCACGCGCCGGCCGCGATCGCCTGCGCGGCGTGCGCGATCATCGCGCCGGCGGTGGCGCCCCCGAGGTTCATGGTGGCGGTGAGCCTGAGGTTCCGCAGCCCGAGCGCCTGCTGGAGCTGGAAGGAGCCCATGCCCATGTCGCCCCACGAGAGCCCGGGATTGACCAGCAGCCCGTCGAGGTCCTCGCGGCGCATGCCGGCGTCGTCCAGGGCCAGCCGAACCGCGTCGACCGCGAAGCCGATTGCGCTCGATCCGTACACCTTGCCTTGCGGCGTGATGCCGAGCCCGGCGATCGCCGTGGCGCCGCGCAGCGGGTGGCGAGGCATGAGCGCGCGTCTACGGGAGCCGCGCGGCCGTAGCAAGGTGGACGCGCATCGTGCGCGCCGGCCCGAGGATCACGAGCAGCCGGCGCCGGCGGCCGCCCGGGCGATCGTGCCGTCGCCGCGCGGCTGGAACCGCGGCGTGCGCCGGAGTCCGAGCTTGTTCGCGTACCACTCGCCGAAGACCGCCAGGGTCTGCGCCGCGTAGCGGGCGGACGCGGGCATGGAGATCGTGGACATCTCGTCGAAGTACCGCACCGGCACCGGCAGGTCGCCGATCTTGAACCCGAAGTGCACGGCCTGCACGAGCACCTGCGAGTCGAACACGAAGTCGTCGCTGTTCGCCTCGAACGGGATGGTCTCGAGGACGCGGCGGCGATACGCCCGGAAGCCGGAGTGCCACTCGCCGAGATTCTGTCCGCTGAGCACGTTCTCCACGAGCGTGAGCGTGCGATTGGCGAGGTACTTGGCCATCGGCATGCCGCCCGCCAGCGCCTCGCGCCGCGTGCGGATCCGGTTGCCGAGGATGACGTCGCAGGTGCCGAGCCGAAGCACGTGGATCGCCGGGCCGATCATGCGGGCGTCGTACTGGTAGTCGGCGTGCAGCATGACGACGTAGTCGGCCCCGTGCTCGAGGGCCGTGCGGTAGCACGTCTTCTGGTTGCCGCCGTATCCCCGGTTGCGCTCGTGCCGCACGAGAGTCACCGGGAGTCGCTCGGCGACCCGCACCGTGTCGTCGGTGGAGCAGTCGTCGACCACGATCACCTCGTCCACCAGCTCGAGCGGGATGTCGCGGTAGATGCGCTCCAGCGTACGCGCCGCGTTGTACGCGGGCATGACGACGATGACGCGCTCGCCCGCCGGTCGTCGGAGCGTCGCGTCGGCCATGGTGCCCGGGAGCCTGCCCGCGCCCCGGCGCGATTGCAACGGGCGGACGGCCTACTGGTTGCGGTGGAAGATGCGGAAGCGCTTGCGCAGCGCGGCGGCCTGACGTTGGACCGACTGGAGCCGGCGCGCTTCCATGAGCGCCTCGAAAACCTCCCGCTCGTCGGCCTCCTGCTGCCCGGGGACGCTCTGCACGGCGTCGAGGATCTCGCGCACCAGCTTCGGGATCTCGCGTTGCGGCACGACCAGATCGCCGCGCGCGATCGCCCCCGACCAGGGGCTTCCGTACGGACGCAGTATCTCGAGGAGCTTCTCTCGCACCTCGCGACCGGCGTGCATGCGGTCCACGGCACGCATTAGAGCACGTTCGAAGCGTCGAGCAAGTCGACCGTCGCGCGCCGCGTGCCGCGGGTACCGTCCCGACCAGGACGGCGGCGCGGTCCGGCTTGACAGGAGTAAAGTCGCACCCCTACAGGTCGCATCGATGCAGGTCTTCATGTTCCACCTGATGCCGTGGGCGTATCTCCCCGAGTCGTACGAAGGCCCGGCATGGGTGACCTGCTCGAACCGGCACTACGACGGCGTGCGCGGCGGAGCGCTCTACAACCGCTACCTCGACGAGCTGGTGCGCGCCGAGGCGCTCGGCTTCGACGGCGTGTGCGTCAACGAGCATCACGCCAACGCGTACGGCACCATGCCGTCGCCGAATCTGATCGCCTCCATTCTCGCGCGCGAGACCCGGCGGGTGAAGATCGCGGTCGTCGGCAACGCGCTCCCGCTCTACAACCCGCCCGTGCGGGTCGCCGAGGAGTTCGCGATGATCGACTGCATCTCGGGCGGCCGCCTGATCGCCGGGCTCGTGGTCGGCGGCGGGCCCGAGTACTACTCGAACGGCGTCAATCCCGCGGAAGCACGCGGGCGCTTCGCCGAGGCGGTCGATCTCATCATGCGCTGCTGGACGGAGCCCGGGCCTTTCGTCCACATGGGCCGCTACTACAAGCTGCGCTACGTGAACCCGTGGCCGACGCCGATCCAGACGCCGCACCCGCCGATCTGGATTCCGGGCGCCGGCAGCCTCGAGACCATGGAGTACGTGGCGAGGCGGCGCTGGTCGTACATGGGCATCCCCTACTTCCACAAGCGTGTCTTCAAGCGGAACTTCGACTTCTTCCGCGAGGCGTGCGCGAAGGAGGGCTACGAGGCTCGGCCGGAGCAGATGGGCTGGCTGGTGCCCGTCTACGTGGCGCCGACCGACGAGCAGGCGCGTCGCGAGTTCGAGCCGCACCTCTGGCACTTCGCGCACAAGCTGCTGCCCGGCATCAACATCAGCCCGCCGGGCTACACGTCGCCGCGCTCGGCGCTCAAGACGATGAGCGCGTTTGGCGACTTCATGCTGAACGTCACGACCTGGGAGCAGATCGAGGACGGCGCCTACGCCATCGTCGGCAGCCCGGCGACGGTGCGCCAGAAGCTCGCCGAGCTGGCCGGATGGCTCGGCGTCGGCAACCTGCTCGTGCTTCTCCAGCTCGCGACGCTGCCCGCCGACCTCACGCAGCGGAACCAGGAGCTGTTCGCGCGCGAGGTGATGCCGCATCTCCGCGGCGTCGCCGCCGGGGCGGTCGCGCACGGCGCGCCGGCATCGTGAGCGTCATGCCCGAGACCCGCACCCTCGACGTGGGCGGCAAGCGCATCCGCGTGCTTTCGGGCGGTCGCGGGCCGGACCTGCTCTATCTGCACAGCGCCAGCGCGGACGTCGCCTGGCTCGACCTGCACGAGCGCCTCGCCGCCCGCTTCACCGTGCACCTGCCGGCGCACCCCGGCTTCGCGGAATCGACCGGCCTCGAAGACGTGGACGAGATGCTCGACCTGGTGCTCCACTACGCCGACCTGCAGGATGCCTGCGGGCTTCGCGGCTCAGCCGTCGTGGGCGCGTCGTTCGGCGGCTGGATCGCGGCGGAGCTGGCGGCGCTCTACCCGGAACGCGTCGGCCGGCTCGTGCTGGTCGATGCGCTCGGGCTCTGGCTCGACGAGCATCCGGTCGCGGAGATCTTCGGGACGACGCCGCCGGAGCTGGCCCAGAAGATGTTCTACGACCAGCAGCATCCCATTGCCGCCCTCATGCACTCGTTCACCACCCTCTCGGCGGTTCCCGAGGAGATCGCGCTCCCGCAGATGAAGGTGATGGAGGCGGTCGCCAAGGTCGGGTGGAATCCGTACCTGCACGACCCCAAGCTCGCGGCGCGGCTGCGCCGCGTGCAGGCGCCCACACTCGTGGTCTGGGGCCGCCAGGACGGCATCACGCCGCTCGCCTACGGGGAGCGCTACCGCGACCTCGTGCCCGGCGCCCGGCTCCTGGTGCTCGATCGCTGCGGGCACCTGCCGCCGCTCGAGCAACCCGAGGAGCTGGCACGCGCCATCGGTGACTTCCTGGCCTGAGCGACGGGCGCGGGTCGCTCGGGCGGGCTGGGTCGTTGTCGCGCTCGCCATAGGCACGGCCGCCGTCGCGATGCGCGCCAACGATCTCGGCGCGTTCGGCTTCTCGAACGACGAGGCCTGGGTGGCGCTGTCGACGCGCGTCGAGGGCACGGCCCAGTACTGGCTCGCGATCGTCATGACGCCGATCGGCTGGGCGGCGGTCGTGAAGGGCCTGTCCCTGGTGCACGTGTCGGAGGCGGCGCTCCGTCTGGTTCCGTTCGCCTTCGGCGTGGCAACCGTGGCGCTGGCCTACCGGGCTGGCCGGCGTTTCGCCGGGCACCGGCTGGGCGGCGTGCTGGCGATGGCGGCGGCGGCCTTCGATCCGCTCGCCATCGGCTACGCGAAGGTGCTGAAGCAGTACACGGCCGAGGCCTTCTTCTGTCTGCTCGCGCTCGACCGGGCGGCCGTGTTCGCGCGGCGTCGCACCCCGCGCGCGTTGCTGGTGGTGGCGGCGGTGCTGGCGCTCGGGGTCCCGTTCTCGAACGCGCAGCTGGTGGTCGCGCCGGCCGTATTCGGGGCGCTTCTCCTGGACGCGCTCGTGCGGCGCGACGCCCGGGCCGCCCGCACCGTGCTTGCCGCCGGCGCCGCCGTGGGGGCGTGGGCGTGTGGGTACTGCCTGCTGCTCGTCCGCCCGCGGCTTCCGAGCGCGACCGACCCGTACTGGAGCACGCAGCAGTACCTGCCGTTCGCCTGGAGCGCGCTCGAAGCGGGCTGGACGCGGCTCGCCTGGTCGCTCCGTCCGGCGCTCGGCGCGACCACGACCATCGTGGCGCTCGCCGCCCTGGCCACCGGCTGCCTGGTGCGCCGCCAGCGCGTGGTGGCAGTGGCGCTCGTCCTGCTGCTGCTCGAGATCGCCGGCCTCTCGCTGCTCGGTGTCGTGCCCGTGAGCCAGCCACGCGTG
The DNA here is from genome assembly GCA_035559675.1 of Candidatus Limnocylindria bacterium. GTDB lineage: Bacteria > Desulfobacterota > Binatia > DP-6 > DP-6 > DATMAZ01. The sequence goes on along the minus strand of DATMAZ010000160.1, from coordinate 4,769 downwards.
CTGCTCTTCCTCACGACGTCGCTCGCTGCGTTCGCCGCCGCGGCGGTGGGCGGGCTCGTGGCGCGCGCCTGGCGCCGGCCGCTCCTCGGCGTCGCCGCCACCATCGCGCTGGCGCTGCTGGCGGTCGACTTCGCGCGCGCCCACCCCTGGCGCCGATCCATCCGGCCGCTGTTCGTCGAGGACGCCGGTCCGCTCGTGCGGCTGATGGAGCAGCAGCGGCGTCCCGGCGACGTGGTGCTCCTGCACTTGAAGACGATTTTCATCCACGCGTACTACCAGCGCGCCGTGCCGCGGCTCGTGCCGGCGCGTGACGTGTCGACGGGCTTTCTCCCGGTGCGTGCGCCGTCCACCCGGCTGGTGAAGGAGTCGACCGTGGCCGCCGAGATCGCCGCGGCGCGGGTCGCGCACCGCCGCGCCTGGCTCGTGGCCTCGCGGCTGCGCCGCGAGGAGGAGTTGCGGCTTCGCCGGAAAATCAGGGGGGGTGGCGCCGCGGTGGTGCGGGAAGAGCGCCGTCCGGGCGCCTTCCTGCTGCTGCTCGACCTGCGGCCGCCTGTTGCGCCGCCCGCCTAGAGAGGCGGATGCTCGCTCCGCGGGCTAGCTCCGCCGCCTCTTAGTCGGCGAAGGTGCGCTCGATGGCGTCGAGCACCTTTTGCTCGTTCGCCGAGATGCGGCGCCCGAGCCCGAGGATGCCACCGCTCGCCTCGGCGACCTGGCGGGCGCGGGCGACGAGCGCTTCGCGGAGCTTGCGACGCTCGGTGAGGCTCAACTTGCTCTTCAGCTGCTCGGCCCAGGCGTACCAGGCCTTCCGCGCGTCCTCGCGCGGCCGTTCCTTCAGAAACTCGCGCAGCGTCTGGTGGCCCGGATGATCCGGCTCGATGCCTTGGGCGGCCGCCGCCTCCAGGAACGCCTTCCGCTCGCTCTCGTCGACCTTGCCGTCGGCCCAGGCCACCTCGACCAGGGGGTAAAGCGCGAAGGCGGCCAGCGTGTCGCGGTTGACGTGCAGCTTCACCAGCGTGTCGAGCACGGCTTCGTCCTGGATACCGGTGAGCTCCCGCAGCGTCTCGCGCGGCTGCTCCTTCTCGAGCGTCTCCCGGAGCTTCTGGACCAGCTGCTGCTCGCGCTTGGCGAAGAACTCCTCCTCCAGGCCTTTGCGTCGTTCCTCGAAAATGTCTCGCGGCATCTCCGCGACCCTTTTCCAGATCGCGTCGCCTCGGGCAAGCCGTGTGCACGATCAGCCGAACAGGATCATGCTGGCGGTGGCGAAGTAAATGACGATGCCGCTCACGTCGACCAGCGTCGCGACCAGCGGCGCCGACGCAACCGCCGGGTCGAAGCCGAGGCCCTTCAGCAGCAGCGGCAGCATCGACCCGGCGAGCGAACCCCAGGCGACGACGCCCACCAGGCTGGCCGCCACGGTGAGCGCCAGCGGGAACCACTCCGCGCCGTAGAGCTGGAAGGCGGCCTGCCAGACCGAGATGCGCACGAACCCGATCAGCCCGAGGACGGCTCCGAGCGCGAGGCCGGAAAGGATTTCGCGGCCGGCCACCCGCCACCAATCGCGCACGCCGAGCTCGCCCAGCGAGAGCGCGCGCACGACCAGCGTGGAGGCCTGCGAGCCCGCGTTCCCGCCGCTGCTGATGATGAGCGGGATGAAGAGCGCCAGCACGACGGCGCGCGCAATCTCGTGCTCGAAGTACGCCATGGCGGTGGCGGTGAACATCTCGCCAAGGAACAGCATCGCGAGCCAGCCGCCGCGCTTGCGCAGCATGTCGCGGAGCGGCGTCTCGAGGTAGGGGGTCTCCAGCGCCGTCATGCCGCCGAGCTTCTGCAGGTCCTCGGTGGCCTCCTCGCGCACGACGTCGACGATGTCGTCGATCGTGACGATGCCCTTCATGCGGCCGTCGTCGTCCACGACCGGCACGGCGAGAAAGTCGTGCTCGGCGAACAGCGCGCTCACCGCTTCCTGGTCCATCTCCTCGTGCACCGTCACCACGTCCGTCTGCATGACGTCGCGCACCGTACGGTGCGGCGGGGCCATCAGCAGGTCGCGGAACGAAACCACGCCGAGCAACCGCTGCTGCTGGTCGAGCACGTAGAGGTAATAGACGGTCTCCACCTGCTCGCGGGTCTGGCGGCGGATGTAGCTGATCGCCTCGTCGACCCGCATCTCGGGCCGCAGCCGGGCGTAGCGCGGGTTCATGAGCCCGCCCGCGTCGTCTTCGGCGTAGGCCAGCAGCCCGACGACCTCCTTGCGGCCGACGTCGTCGAGCAGGTCGAGCAGCGTCGAGCGGTCGCCGGGATCGGCCTGCTGGATCACGTCCGCCGCGTCGTCGGGAGGCAGCAGCCGCATCCAGGCACGCGCCTCGTGGCGGGGGGCGGCCAGGAGCAGCTCCATCTGATCGTGCGCCGGCACGCCGCGGAAGATCTCCTCGAGCTCCGCGACTCCCAGCAGCCGGAGACCCTCGAGGCGCTCGTCGACCGACAGAACGTCCCACGCCTCCTTGAGTTCGACCGCGTGCAGCGCGTCGCTCGGCGCGGGTTCTGTCGCCACGATATCCTCCTCTCGCCTCGCCCGCGCGCGGAGGACCGGGCGCGCGCCGGGCTTATGCTCGAAGACGGCTTTGGCCGTCGGGATGCATTTCCGCGCCCTGCCTAGCGCAAGCCGGCGGTCGGGTAAAGCCGCTCCCACGGCCGTTTGAACGCGCCCGGGGGCCCCGCTATGCCAGAGGCGCGATGGCCACGATGATCACCAGCGACTGCATCAATTGCGGCGCCTGCGAGCCGGAGTGTCCCAACACCGCCATCTACCAGGGCGGGGTCGAGTGGCAGGCGATGGACGGCTCGATGCATCCGCCGCTCAGTGACCAGGTGTTCTACATCGTGCCCGAGAAGTGCACGGAGTGCGTGGGCTTCCACGACCACGAAGCCTGTGCAGCCGTCTGCCCGGTCGACTGCTGCGTGCCGAACCCGGACATTCCGGAGACGCACGAGGTGCTGCTGGCGCGCGCGCGGGCGCTGCATCCCGACAAGACCATCCCCGACGACGCGCCCTCGCGCTTCAAAAAGGAGGGCGCCGCGCCCGGCGAGGCGCCCGCAGCCCCGGCGGCCCCCGCACAGCCCGCTGCCGCCCCGCCGCCGCGTCCGGTTCCCGCGGCCGCGCCGCCTCCCGCCGAGGAGGGGCTCGCGATGCCTCCCATCGAGGAGTGGGAGGTCCCCATCCAGTGCTTCCGCTGCAGCGGCGAGTACACCGTGCCGTTCGAGACCTATCGGGCCGGGGTGGTCTTTCGCTGCCCGCACTGCCTCGGGTCGCTCGTGCCCACCCTCAGCATGGTGCGCGCCGTGGGGGACGCCGTCGAGCAGTTCCACGCCAAGTGGACGGCCGCGTTCGAGGCCTTCCGCGAGAAGCGCGAGCGGGAGCTGGCCGCCTTCGAGGACAAGCAGCGGCGCGAGCTGGCGGCCTTCCAGGAGCGGCTGCGGCAGGTGGCGGTGCGCGAGCGGGCGCCGGGCACGCCGGTCAAGCGGCGCGGCTTCTTCAGCTTCTAGCGGGAGGCGGCCGCGCACTCCCACGACGACCTCCTGGCGCTGCCGCTCGCGGAGGCGCCGTTCGTAGTGGTCGATCTCGAGACCACCGGCGGAGCGCCGGGGGATTGCGCCATCACGGAGATCGGCGCCGTGCGGCTGTGCGGCGGACGGGTCGAAGACAGCTTCGTCTCGCTGGTGAACCCTGGGCGGCCGATCCCGCCGTTCGTGCGGGAGCTCACCGGCATCACCGACGACATGGTGGCCGGCGCGCCGACGCTCGCCGACGCGCTGCCGCGCTTTCTCGCCTTCGCCGAGCGGGCCGTGCTGGTCGCGCACAATGCGGCCTTCGACGTGGGCCACCTCACCGCCGCGAGCCTGGCGTTGCAGGGACGGCCGCTCGACGTGCCGGCGCTGTGCACGCTCAGACTGGCGCGGCGGCTGCTGCCGGAGCTTCGGCGGCGTAACCTGGATTCGGTGGCGGCCGATCTCGGCATTCCGTGCGCCGACCGGCATCGCGCGCTCGGTGACGCGCGCATCGCCGCCGAGGTGCTGCGCGTGTTTCTCACGCGCGCGGCGGAGCGAGGATTCCGGACGGTGGCCGATCTCCTGCGCTTCCAGGCGCTGCCGGTCGACGGGCGGCCGTTCGTCGTGCACGTGCCGCGCGAGCGGGTCGAGGCGCTGCCGTCCGCACCGGGGGTCTACCGGCTGCTCGGCGCCGACGGTCGCGTGCTCTACGTGGGACGCGCGCGGCGGCTGCGGGAGCGCGTGGCCTCGTACTTCCACCAGGACGCCGACCACGACCGGCGCACGCTGGCGCTGGTCCGCCGCACCTACGACTTGGACGCCGTCGAGACCGGCTCCGAGCTCGCGGCCGCGCTGCTCGAGGCGCAGCAGATCCGCGAGCTCAGGCCCCGCTTCAACCGCCTGCGCGGCCACGTGCCGCACGTCTGGTTTCTCAAGCTGCCGGTGGGGCAGCCCTATCCGCGGCTTACCCTCTCGGTGCGACTCGGCCGTGATCGCGGGACCTATCTCGGGCCGTTCGCGAGCCGCGAGCAGGCCGAGGCGGCGCGCGCGCTCTGCGGCCGGGTCTTCGGGCTGCGGCTCTGTCGCGACCGTCCGGCCGCCTTGCCCGACGTGGCCGCGTGCGCGGCGGCCGAGGACGCGGGCTGCGCGCAGCCGTGCGCGCGCGCCATCGGCCCGGCCGCCTATCGGGCGCGCACGGACGCCTTTCGGGCCTTCGTGGCGGG
>DATMAZ010000159.1:0-4322 GCA_035559675.1 Candidatus Limnocylindria bacterium | reverse complement strand
GGGCCGGGACCACCGTCGCGATCACGTCGGCTTGCGAGACCAGGTAGTAGCGCGCGGCCCAGCGGCAGAGCTCCAGCAGGTCGGCGGGCAGCGACGGCTCGCCGTCGAGGACGTGCAGCAGCTCGCGCACGACGCCGGGCGGGGGCGTATCCGTGTAAGCCATCACCACGCCGGTGCGGGTGTGCCGGCCGAGCGGGATGCGCACGCGGCTTCCCACCGCCACGACGCTGCGCAGCGTCTCCGGCACCCGGTACGTGAAGAGGTCGTGCGCCGGCACCGCCGGAATGGGTGCGATCTCGACGAGGCCGTACATTCGTGTGCGTCCACCGTCTAGGAACCTGACACTCGCGCTGTCAATCGCGTGGTGTCGGCGCGTTGACGCAGCGGCAGGCGCTCAACGCCGGCGCGGCGTTCCGGCCGGCGATTGTCGTGGATTGTCGGGGCGGATCACTGGCACTCGCGTTGCACCAGCAGCGGACAGCCCCTCCTTTCTGCACACGAGGCGACCCGGTCGTGGTGACACGATCGGGTCTTCTCGTTTCTGGAGGATGCGCACGGCGCGAGCCGGGCGGCACGGCGGTTGCACAAGCGAACTGCGCGGAATCCTGACCGCGCGACAACACAGCACGGCGGGACGCTCGGATGCGGCCGAATCGAGGCAAACTTTTGACAACCCATGGACTTGGGAACATACTTCGCCGGCCCGAGGCTCGTGCGCGGGAATCGCTCCGCGGGGAGCGAGGGGAGTGGTGATGAGGATGAGGAGGACGAGACCGTGGCGTTGTCTGCGGGCTTGAATCCGCAAGCGCTCCTCAAGCGAGCGCTCAACACGAAGTTTCGCAACCCGTTTAGCCGCCGCGGTGGCTATCTCGTGCTCGACATCGGCTCGAGCAGCGTGAAGCTCGCCGAGGTCGTGCACGAGTCGGGCGGGCCGCGGCTGTCGACGCTGGCGACCACACCGCTGGTGGCGACGGCGATCCAGTCGAACGTCATCCAGGACGAGCTGCCGGTGATCGACGCGATCAAGCTCCTCCTTGACGCGACGCGCGCGCAGGCGACCGAGGTGATCACCGCGGTGCCGGGGCCGGCGGTGATCGTGAAGAAGGTCGTGCTGCCGGCGCAGAGCGGCGCCGGGATCGACTCGGCCGTGTTGAACGAAGCGAGCCATCTGATCCCGGACTCCCTCGACAACGTCAACCTCGACTATCAGGTGATCGACACCATCGAGGACGGCAACAAGATGGAGGTCCTGGTCGTCGCCGTGAAGCGGGACATCATCAACAGCTACACGGGGGCGATCCGCGCGGCGGGGCTCGACCCGGTCCTGGTCGACGTCGACTACTTCGCGCTCGAGAACATGTACGAGTTCAACTACGAGCAGCACGGCGACGCCCCCGTGGCGCTGGTGAACGTCGGGGCACGCTACTCGTCGATCAACATCTTGAAGAACGGCCGCTCCACCTTCACCGGCGACGTGCCGGTCGGGGGAGCCGAGTACACCGACTCGCTGGTGCGTCAGCTCGGCATCGCTCCCGAGGACGCCGAGCAGGTCAAGCGTGGGCGCGAGGCGGGCGGCGTCGACGCCGCAACCGCGGAGCCGGTGCTCACCGGCGTCACCGAGTTCATCACCGAGGAGATTCAGCGCGCCATCAGCTTCTTCTGGACGGCCGCCACCGACGAGCCCATCGGGTCGGTGGTGCTCTCCGGCGGACCGGCGCGCATGCCGGGCCTGGCGGCGCATCTCCAGGACCGGCTGCAGACCACGGTCGAGGTGGCCGATCCGTTCCGGCGCGTGCGCGTCGACGGCAAGGTGGACCGCGCGCTCATCGAGGAGTGCGGTCCGTCGCTGGCGGTCGCGGTCGGGCTCGCGACCCGCCGTCCGGGGGACAAATGATCAGGATCAACCTCATTCCGCAGGAGGAGGTCCAGCGGAGCGCGGGCCGCCGCCAGCAGGTGGCGGTCGGCCTGTTGGTCGCCGGGTGCACGGCGGTGCTGCTGATCGCCGCGCACGCTTGGCAGCAGGTGTCGTCGATCGCGACCAGCCGCGAGCGCGGGCGCCTCGAGCGCCAGCTGGCCGAGCTGAAGGGCCCCTACGAGCAGGTGGTCCGCCTGGAGCGCGAGAAGCAGGAGCTGCAGGAGAAGCTCGCGGTCATCCGCGAGCTCGAGGCGAAGAAGTTCGGCCCGGTGCGCATGCTGGCCGATCTCTCCGGCGCCACGCCCGACAAGCTCTGGCTCACCGACTTCAGCGAGAAGGGCGGCAAGATCCGGCTCGCGGGGCTCGGCGTCGACGAGCAGACGGTTGCCGACTTCATGCGCCGGCTGTCGACGTCGCCGTACTTCCGCAACGTCGACCTCGAGGAGACCAGCGAGGTCAAGAACGAGGCCGTGAAGCACAAGCGCTTCGTCATCCGGGCGCAGGTGAACTACGCCGCCTCGAACGCCAAGGCGGCGCAGGCCAAGGCGCCGGAGGCGAAGAAGGTGGCGAAGGCCACCAAGGGAGGCGCGCGATGATCGAGCGGCTCTCGGAGTTGATGGGCAGCGGCTCGTCGAAGCAGCAGCTGGCGATGGGCATCGGCGCCGTGCTGCTGATCCTGTTCCTCGACTGGCAGTACGTCTACGGGCCCAAGGCCGCGGCGCTGTCGCTGGCGCGCAGCGAGGTCGAAACGCTGCACCACGAGTACAGCGCCAAGCGGGCCAAGGCGAACGCGCGCGAGGAGTTCGAAAAGGAGCTGAAGCAGCTCGCCGCGTCGGTGAAGGAAGCGGAGGCCCGCCTGCCCGACGAGCGCGAGATCGCCGACCTGCTCTCGAGCGTGGCGAGCAGCGCCCGGGCCGTCGGGCTGGACATCACGCTGTTCCGCCAGAAGACGGAGACCTACTCCGACTTTTACGCGAACGTCCCGGTGGAGATGACCATGCGCGGCACGTACCACGAGCTCGCGCAGTTCCTCGACCGGGTGCGGCAGCTCGACCGCATCGTCAACGTGGGCGAGATCGGCATCAAGAACCCCCGCGTGATGGACGATACGGTGCTCCTGGACGCGTCCTGCACGGCGACGACCTTCCGCTTCCTCAGCGAAGCGGAGCGCAAGCGCATCCAGGCGGAGAAGTCCAAGGGCGGCAAGGGCGGTCAGAAGGTGAGGACCGGCGCATGAGGGCGTGGATGGGTGGCGGCGTGGTAATGGCGCTCGGCCTCGCGCTCGGCGCGACGGCCCGCGCGGCGGAGAGCCCGCCGGCGCGGCCGGCGGTGCAGCGCATCGCGGTGCCGCCGCGGGCCGACGATGAAGCGTACGATCCGGCGGGCCGGCGCGATCCGTTCCGGCCGCCGCGCATCAACCAGATGCTGCTGGGTGGCGCCGAGCGGACGCCGCTCCAGCGCTACGAGCTGGGGCAGCTGCGCCTGGTCGCGGTGATCTACGACACGCGTGACCCGCGCGCCGTGGTCGAGGACGAAAGCGGACTCGGGTACATCATCCGGGTCGGCACGAAGATCGGCGTGAACGACGGAGTGGTCCGCGGCATCGAACGCGGGCGGGTGCTCGTGGAGGAGGAGTCGGTGGACTTCTTCGGGGAGCGCCGGACTTCCGAGGTCGTGCTGGAGATGGCGAGTGGTGAGAGGGGGAATCGATGACCTCGTTGCTTCGTGGGATGGTGGTGATGCTGGCTGCGGGGACGCTGGCGGTCCTCGCGAGGCCGGCCGGCGCGGAGGATCGATCCCCGCTGTTCGTCGACGTCCCGCCGACCCGGACGGCGTCGGCAGGTGACGCTCCGACGACCGTGGCCGCGGCGCCGGTGGCGGCGCCCGCGACGGCTGCGGCGCCCGCTGGACCGCTGTCGGTGCGCGGGGCACGCGTGCAGGCGACCGACACGGGCCGGACGGTGGTGGTCGAGCTCTCGCAGGAGCCGAAGGGACACAAGTACTTCACGCTGCCCAGCCCGCCGCGGATCGTGGTGGACCTGAGCGGCCCGGTGGCGGACGCGCCGGCGGCGGAGCAGCGTTTTCCGACCGATGATTCGCTCGTGACGCGCGTGCGCGCCGCGCCCTTCCAGGGCAAGCTCCGGGTCGTGTTCGATCTCCGCGAGCCGGCGACGGTGGCATCGGTCACGCCCAGCGGTCGCGAGCTCAAGGCGGTGATCGCGACCCAGCCCGCCAAGGCGACGCCGCCCGCGGAGTCGGCGACCGCGGTTGCCGCCGCCGCCAAACCGGCCACGGCGCCCGCGGCGCCGGCCACGGAGAAGACGGCCGCCGCGGGCTCGGTGGAGCGCATCGAGGCCCCGGCCGAGGCCACGCTGGCACGCGCCGAGCGGCCGGCAGCCGAACCCAA
>DATMAZ010000158.1:0-17733 GCA_035559675.1 Candidatus Limnocylindria bacterium | reverse complement strand
GGGCGGGATGCTGCTGGCGGGCATCGCGCTCCGCCACTACGGCCTCGATTTGGTCGACGAGGGCACGCTGCTGGCGCAAACCGAACGGCTGCGGACCGGCCAGTGGCTCTATCGCGACTTCCACACGGGCTACGGCCCGGCGTCGTTCGCGCTCAACGCGGCGCTGCTGAACACCTTCGGCGTGCGGGTCGAAGTGGTGCGTGTCGGACTGGCCGTGGTCCACGCCGTGACGCTCGCGGTGCTCGCGGTGCTGGCGGGGCGAGCGCTCGGCCGCCTGGCGGCCGTCGTGGTGCTGGCGCTCACGGCCAGCTTCTTTTTGCCGATTGCGCCCGGCGCGTTCTGCGTCTGGAACATTCCATACCCGAGCTGGTATGCGCAGGCGGCGGGCGGCCTCGGATTGCTCGCGGCGCTTGCGACCGCCCGGCGCGGTGGCGTGGCGCTGCTGGCGAGCGGCGCGTGGTGGGGGCTGGCGTTCTGCTGCAAGCAGAACGCCGGCGTGCTGGGGATGGCCGCCGTGCTCGTGTGGCGAGCGTTCGAGCGCTCCGAGCGTCGTGCGACGGTCGGCGGGCGCGCGCTCGCCGTGCCGCTGGCGGCTCTGCTCGGCGCCGGCGCGCTCGTGGTGGTGGCGGGCGGCTCGCTCGGCGCCACGGGCAGCGTGGCGGTGGCGCTGCCGGTGCTGGCGCTGGCGGCGCGCGTGGCGACGCTGCGGCCCGCCACGGCCCTCGTCGCCGACGCCGTCTGGCTTGCGGCTGGCTTCGCCCTGGTCGTCGTGCCGGTGGTGCTGGGGCTCGTGTGGGTGATCGGCTGGGCGCCGCTCGCGCGCCAGCTGCTGCACCTCGGGTCCGGCGCGGCCGCGGTGTACGGCGTGGCGTACCCGGGGCCGAGCGAGGTCGTGGGCGCGCTCGCCGGCGTGGCGGACGGCTTGCGCGGAATCCGCAAGGCCATGGACCTCGCCTGGCTCTTTCTGTTGCCGGCCGGCAACCTCGTGGCGGCGCTCGCGCTCCGTCCGGGCGCGCGGACGGCGACGTGGCGTCTGGCGGTGCCGACCGCCGTGCTGGCGTACGTCCAGCTCTATCCGCGCGCCGATTTCTGGCACCTCCTGCCGGTGGCCGGCATGTCGTTGGTGGTGGCCCTCGGGGTGACGCTGCAGGCGCTCGGCCAAGCGCGCGCGGCGCGCGCGGTGGCCATCGCGCTGCTGGCTCTCGCCGCGGTGCGAGCCTTGCCCAACGTCGCGGTCGCGCGTGCGGCGCTCTCTTCGCCGCCGCCGGGCGCGCCCGTGATCGCGCGGGCCGGCGTGCGATGGGACCTGGCGGCGTCGCCGGCGCTGCGCGCCGTGCCGGAGGTGATGGCCGCCGTCGCCGGCGCACCGGGGTTGGTGGGATTCCCCGCGCTGGGAATCTTCAACTTCCTCGCCGGCATTCCGTCCCCTCTTCGCCACGACTACTTCTTTCCAGGTCTGCTCGACGTCGCGGAGCAGGAGACGATCGGCCGCGAGATTGCGCGCGTGCCTGGTACGCGCGTGGTGTTGCTGCGCGACGACGTCGCCTTCTTCGAGGAATCCTTCGCGTCCCACCCGGCGCTCACGGCGGCCCTCGAGCGCGAGTTCCCGGTCGTGCGGCGCGTCGGGCCGTACGAGGTCCGCGAGGCGGCGCGGTGACCAACGGGCTCGCGCGCGGCGCCACGCTCGGCCTGCTGACGGTGGTGGTGGAGCGCGCCGTCGGCTTCGCCGTGCTGCTGGCAGCGGCGCGCGTGCTCGTGCCCGCGGAGTTCGGCGTCTACACCTATCTTCTGGCCGGCATCGCGCCGCTACAGGTCATGGCCGACCAGGGGCTCGAGATCGTGGCGGTGGCGGCGATGTCGCGGGACGGACGGCGCGCGGGCGCCGTGCTCGCCGGCGTGCTGGTGGCGCGTGGGCTCCTCTGGCTCGCGGTGGCGGTGCCGATGGCGGCGCTGTTTCTCGGCGGCGCGGGCGGCGGCGCGCTGCGCGAAGCCGCGCTGATTGCGAGCGGTCTCGTGCTGCTCGGGCCGTCCATGCCGTACCGCAGCCTGGCGCGTGCGCGCGGCGAGATGGGCCGCGTGTTCACGGTGATGCTCGCCGACGCGCTGGCGAGTGCCAGCGCCATGATGGGCGTGCTGCTCGCCGGCGGCGGCGCGGGTGGGTTGCTGGCAGCGCGGGTCGGAGCGAGCATGCTCGTCACCGCCGTCGCCGCGCGAATCGCCCCCGTGACGCCGCTGGTGGCGCCCGCGCGCGCCGGCGCCGCCGCCGTCGAGCTGGCCCGCGACGCCTGGCCGCTGGCGGCCAACGCGCTGCTCCTGTCGCTGGTCGTGCGGGCCGGGCACCTCGTGCTGATGGCCGTGGCCGGCGCATCCGCCGTGGCGTACCTCGGCGCCGCCGGCCGCGTCGCCGAGATGGTGAGTTTGCTTGCCGAAGGCGTGATGCTCGCGGTGTTCCCCGTGATGGCCGCGTCGCCCGAGCGGACGGGCGCGATCGCGGCACAGGTCGGACGCCCGCTGTCGTTGCTCGTGCTGTGGGCGGTCGTGACGGTGTCGTGCGCCAGCGAGATGCTGGTGTCGATCCTGTTCGGCGCTGACTACGCGCCCGCCGCGCCGGCGCTCGCCGTGCTGGCCTGGGGTGGGCTGTTCGCGGCGACGGGGACGTTGGTGCTGCACGGGCTCGTGGCCGGCGGCCGGCAGCGGCTGCTGCTGGCAACGAACCTGGGGGCGATGACGACGGCGGTCGCGTTGCAGCTCCTGCTCGTGCCGCGGTTCCAGCTGATCGGCTCGGCAGCCGCCACGGTCGCGGCGCTCGCCATGGGGCAGATCCTGCTGGCGCTCGTGCCGACGAGCCGGCCGGCCGTCGTCGCGTCCTGGCGTGCGTCGCTGCCGGCGCTCGGCCTCGCGCTCTCCACCCTGGCCGCCGTCTCGTGGCTCGACGTGCCGGAGCCGTGGCGCGGCCCGGCCGCCGCGCTGCTGTTCGCCGCGGGCGCCTGGGGTGCCGGGCTGGTGCGGCCCGAAGACGTGGCGCTCCTCGCGCGCGCCGCCACCGGAGCGCGAGGGCGCTGATTCTTCCGTTCGACGGCCCCACGCGCTAGAAGAGCCGCCCATGGGCCCAGACACGATGCGTCGGATGGCAGGCTGGATGGTGGTCCTCGCGTGGGCGGGGCAGGCGGCAGTCGCGCTGGCGGCCGAACCGCAGGTGGTGCAGGCCGAGGGCGTCTCGTTCCCCCTGCCGCTCGGACTGCAGGCCGACGCCGCCTACATTCCCGACGACAATCCGCCGACCGACGCGCGCGTCGAGCTCGGCCGGCTGCTCTACTTCGACAAGCGGCTCTCCGAGGACAACACCATCTCGTGCGCGACCTGTCACGATCCCGCGCACGGCTTCGCCGAGCCGCGTGCCACCTCCACCGGTATCCGCGGCCAGGTGGGCGCCCGCAACGCGCCGACCGTGCTCAACCGGCTCTTCTCCAAGGAGCAGTTCTGGGACGGGCGGGCGGCGGATCTCGAGGAGCAGGCGCACGGCCCGATCATCAACCAGATCGAGATGGGCATGGCCTCGCACGACGCGTGCGTCGAGCGCATCAAGAAGGTGGCGGGCTACGCGCCGTACTTCGAGAAGGCCTTCGGCACGCCGCAGATCACCATGCCGCGGATCGCGCAGGCGATCGCCTCGTACGAGCGACGGGTGCTCACCGGCAACAGCCCGTTCGACCGCTATCAGGCAGGCGACCGCAGCGCCATGAGCGAGGCGGCTGTGCGCGGCATGGCCATTTTCAACGGGAAGGGCAACTGCGTCACCTGCCACGCCGGCTTCAACTTCACCGACGAGAGCTACCACAACCTCGGCGTCGGCATGAACGCGCCGAAGCCCGATCTCGGCCGCTTCGAGGTCACCAAGCAGGACGTCGACCGCGGAGCGTTCAAGACGCCAACGCTGCGCAACGTCACGCAGACGGCGCCGTACATGCACAACGGCGCCGAGAAGACGCTGCGGGACGTCGTGGTGTTCTACAACAAGGGCGGCGAGGCCAATCCCTGGCTCAGCAAGGAGATCCGGCCGCTTGGGCTCACCGAAAGCGAGATCTCCGACCTGGTGGCGTTCCTCGAGGCGCTCACGGGCGAAGTGACCGAGCGCACCGTCCCGACGAACTTCCCGCAGTAGCCGCGTGGCTCAGGACACGCGCCGGCGAGCGCGTCCCACGCCCGCACGGCCGGTGCCGCTGCGCCCGCTGCCGGCCCGCGCGCCGGGCTTCGGCAGCTTCGTGGCCAGCGCCACCAGGCGCTGCAGGCCGCGCTCGACCGAGGCGTCGAGATGGATGCGCAGCACCGGACGGCCGCTTTCGGCGAGCGCCTGCTGGTCGCCGAGGGCCTGCGCGGCCTTCAGCACCCCGAAGCTGTACGGCGTGCCGGGAACGGGTTGATCGGCCGGGTCGTCCGCCGTGAGCTGCAGCACGGTGACGGTTGCGGGGCCGCCCTTGTGCAGCTGGCCGGTCGAGTGCAGAAAGCGCGGCCCCCATCCGAGCGTGGTGAGGAGACCGAGCCGCTTGCGCAGTGCCACACGCAGATCGTGCAGCAGGCGCTCCCGTCGCGGCGTCGGCGCGAGAAAGGCGCAGAGCGCGAGGTACCCATGGGGGCGGACGGCACGGAGGTGCGCCGCCAGGCGGTCGGCCGCCGCCGGGTCGGCGATCGAGATCGCATGCTCGGGCGCCGGAAGCGGCACCCCGGCCCCGAGCCGCAAAAGCAGCCGCTTCGTGTGCACCTTCGATTGCTGCACGTCGGGCTGGTCGAAGGGGTTGACGCCGATGAGATGCCCGGCGACCGCGACCGCAATCTCCCAGCGCACGAACTCCGCCCCGAGATCGTAGGCGTCGTTCAAACGAAGCGCGAAGCACGGATGGCCGGCGCGGCCCAGCGTGGCGAGGGGCCGCGCCTTCGGATCGCTCGCGCGCAGATGCACGAACACGCGGTCGGTGCCGTATTCGGATGGCGGGCCCGGCGGCTCGCCCACGACGGGAATGAGCCCGCGTCCCTGCTTCCCGGTGGACTCGGCGAGCAGCTGCTCGGCCCAGTCGGCGAACGACTGCACGCGATCGGCAGCGAGAAACGTCACCTTGTCGCGGCCGCGGCCCGCAAGCGTCGCCAGCGCGGCACCGAGAAAGACGCCGGGATTCTGGTCGGCGCGCACCAAGGTGCTGCACGCGAGCAGCATCCGGCGGGCGCGTTCCAGCAGCCGGGCCGTATCCGCCCCGATCAGCGCCGCCGGCACGAGCCCCACCAGCGACAGTGCGGCGTAGCGCCCGCCGATGTCGGCGGGGTTGCGGAACACCCCGCGGAAGCCGCGGCTGGTCGCGAGCTCGTCGAGCGGCGTGCCCGGGTCGGTGATGGCGGCGAAGTGGCTGGCGGCCGCGTCGCCGAGCGCCGCCGTGGCCCGCGCCCAATAGTGTTGCAGGAAGGCTTCCACCTCCGCGGTCGTGCCCGACTTGGACGAGATCAGGTAGAGCGTGTGGGCGGGGTCGCTCCAGGCGTCGGCAGCCGCGACGGCCGCCGGGTCGGTGGAGTCGAGAACGCGAAGATCGGGATACCCCTTGGCGACCCCGAGCGTGCGTCGGAGCAGCTGCGGCGCCAGCGACGAGCCGCCCATGCCGCAGAGCAGCACGTGGGTGATGCCGGCGGCCCGCACCTCGTCCACGAAGGACGCGAGCCGCGGCAGCTCGGGTGGCATCGTCTCGCAGACGTCGAGCCAGCCGAGCCGCTCGGCGCTGCCGGCGTCGCCGGCGCTCGGCTCCGGCCAGAGGCTGGCGTCCTTGCGGAAGAGGCGGGCGGTGACGTCTGCGGCGTCGAGCGCCGCCGCTGCCTTGGTGATCGCCCCGGCGGCGGCGCCGAGGTCCACCTGCGCCCGCTCGGCGAACAGCACCGCCTCGCGGCGCGCTTCGACCACACGCTTGAGCTGCGCCCACGAGGCGGCGAAGCTGGCCACGCCCTCGCTCTCGAGGCGCGCCGTGATGCGCTGCATGTCGATGCCGAGGTGCTCGAGCTGCGCGAGAACCGCCTTGGCCCGATCGAGCGCGAGGTCCAGCCGGCTCTCCGGATGGCCGTGGTCGCGGTAGGCCTCGAGCGTGTGCGGCGGCAGCGTGTTGACGGTGTTGGGGCCGATCAGCGCCTCCACGTAGTACACGTCGGGGTAGGCAGGGTTCTTGGTCGACGTGCTGGCCCAGAGCGGCCGCTGCGGGCGGGCGCCGGCACGCGCGAGTACGGCGAACGCCTCGCTGTCGAAGGTGTCGCGGAAGGCCCGATAGGCGACCTTGGCGTTGGCGATCGCCGCCTTGCCACGGAGCTGCTCGATGGCCGTCCGCCGGTCGCCCGAGACGCCGCCGACGCGCTCCTCGAGCAGGCGGTCGACGGCCGTGTCCACGCGGCTCACGAAGAAGCTCGCCACCGAGGCGATGCGATCGACGGCAAGCCCGCTCTCGAGGCGGCGCGTGAGGCCGTCGAGGTACGCCTGCATCACCTCGCGATAGCGCTCGATCGAGAAGATAAGCGTCACGTTCACGTTGATGCCGGCCGCGATGGTGGCAGTGATCGCCGGGATGCCCGCGGCGGTGGCGGGGATCTTCACCATCAGGTTGGGGCGGTTGACGGCGCGCCACATGCGCGCGGCCTCCCGCACGGTTGCGGCCGTGTCGTTCGCGAGCTCCGGGGAGATCTCGATACTCACGTAGCCGTCGGCGCGCTTGGTGCGCTGGTAGACTGGCTTGAACAGGTCGGCGGCCGCCTGCACGTCTTCAATCATGAGCGCGTCGACGATGGCGTCGACGCCGCGCCCGGCGCGCACGAGCGCCGCCAACGCTTCGTCGTAGTCGCGAGTCTTCGAGATGGCCTGCTCGAAAATCGTGGGGTTGGAAGTGAGGCCGGTCACGTCGCCGTTGCGCACCAGCTTGGCGAGCGCGCCGCTGGTCAGCATCCCGCGCGTGATGTAGTCGAGCCACGGCGACTGCCCGAGCCGCTGCAGCTCGCGGAGCGTCGAGGGCGTGTCGCTCACGACCGATCCTCTTCCAGCGCGCGCACCTTGGCGAGTCGGCGGCAATACCGCTCCTCGTTCGTGAAGCGCGCGCCGAGAAATGCGCGCACGAGCTCCTCGGCGAGCGCGGTGCCGATCACGCGGGCGCCGAGGGCGAGCACGTTCACGTCGTCATGCTCCACGGCCTGATGCGCCGAGTAGGTGTCGTGGCACACCCCGGCCCGGATGCCACGGAGCTTGTTGGCGACGACGGCGGCGCCGACGCCGCTGCCGCAGATCACGATGGCGCGCTCGGCCTCGCCGCGCTGCACCGCGCGGGCCGCCGCGGCGGCGAAGTCCGGATAGTCGACCGGCGCCGCCGAATGGGTGCCGAGGTCGAGCGGCTCGTGCCCCGCGCCGCGGACGGCGGAGAGGACGGTCTCCTTGAGCGGCCAGCCTCCGTGGTCGGCGGCGACGGCGACTTTCATGCGAGCATGCTCGCCACGCGCTCGGCCACGGCCTCGGGCGTGAAGCCCAGCTCGCGGTAGACGCGCTCGCCGGGGGCCGACGCGCCGAACCGGTCGAGCGTGATGGTGGCGCCGCGCGGTCCGGTGAACCGGCTCCAGCCGAGCGATGCGCCGGCCTCGACGGCCACCCGCACCGGCACGTCGGGCGGCAGCACGGCGTCGCGATAGTCGGCCGGCTGTTCGTCGAACAGCTCCCAGCAGGGAAGGGAAACCAGGCGGACGGTGTGGCCGCGCTGGCGCAGCAGCTCCTCCGCCTCGACGATGAGATGCACCTCCGAGCCGGTGGCCATCAGGATGGCCGCGAAGCGGGTCACCTGCGGATTCAGCACGTAGCCACCGCGTCGCAGCGTCTCGGGTGAGGCGAGGGTGGTGCGATCGAGCGTGGGCACGTTCTGCCGCGTGAGCACGAGCGCGGTCGGCCGGCGCTGCTGCTCGATGGCTACGCGCCACGCCCAGACGGTCTCGTTGGCGTCGGCCGGCCGAATCACCAGGAGATTAGGGACGGCGCGCAGGCTGGCGACGTGCTCGATCGGCTGGTGCGTCGGCCCGTCCTCGCCCACGGCGATGCTGTCGTGGGTGAAGACCCAGATGCTGCGGAGTCCCATCAAGGCCGAGAGGCGGATGGCCGGCCGCATGTAGTCGGAGAACACCAGGAAGGTGGAGCCGTACGGGGCGATGCCGCCGTGCAGCGCCATGCCGTTTACGGCGGCACCCATCGCGTGCTCGCGGATGCCGAAATGGACGTTGCGTCCAGCGTGTCCCCAGCCGCCGCCGACGGCGCCCTGGGGGTCGGGTGGGGCGGAGCCGGATGCCGCGAAGTCACCGGCACCCTTGAGCCAGGTGAGCGTCGACGGGTTCAGATCGGCCGAGCCTCCCATCAGCTCCGGCACGCCGGAGGCGAGCTTCTGCAGCACGGCCTCGGACGCCTTGCGGGTGGCGAGCCCCCTGGCATCGGGAGGAAACGTCGGCAGCTCGGCGTCCCAGCCTGGGCGCAGGGTACCGGCCCAGCGGCGCTCGAGCTCCGCGGCGTCGGCAGCGTGGGCGCGCGCATAGGCACGCCAGCGCGCCGTCCAGGTGGCCTGTAGCTCGGCGCCCCGGCCCAGCGCCGTCCGGAAATGCGCTTCCACCTCGGGCGGCACCCAGAACGCCGGCTCGAGCGGCCAGCCGAGCCGCTGCTTGGCGGCGCGCACCTCTTCGGCACCGAGCGGCGAGCCGTGGGCCGCGAACGTGCCCTGCTTGTGGGGCGCACCGAAGCCGATCTCGGTGTGCACGATCAGCAGGGACGGACGGGAGGTCTCGCTCTTGGCGGCCGCCAGCGCACGGTCGACGGCGTCGACGTCGTTGCCGTCGTCCACCTTGAGCACCTGCCAGCGATACGCCCCGAAGCGGGCGGCCACGTCCTCCGAGAAGCTGAGGTCGGTCGCGCCGGCGAGGCACACGCGGTTGGCGTCGTAGAGCACGATCAGCTTGCCGAGGCCGGTGTGGCCGGCGAGCGAGGCGGCCTCGGCGGCCACGCCCTCCATGAGATCGCCGTCGCTGGCCAGCACATAGGTGTGGTGGTCGACCACCGTATGGCCCGGCCGGTTGAAGGTGGCGGCGAGGTGCGCCTCGGCGATCGCCATGCCGACCGCCATTGCCAGACCCTGTCCCAGCGGGCCGGTCGTGGCCTCGACGCCCGGCGTTTCGTGCCATTCGGGGTGGCCCGGGGTCCGGCTGCCCCACTGCCGAAACGCGCGCAGGTCGTCGAGCGAGAGATCGTAGCCGGTGAGGTGAAGGAGCGCGTAGAGCAGCATCGAGCCGTGCCCCGCCGAGAGCACGAAGCGGTCGCGATCGGGCCAGTGCGGATCGCGCGGGTTGTGGCGCAGGTGGCGCGTCCAGAGCGCGTAAGCCATCGCCGCAGCGCCCATCGGCAGGCCGGGGTGCCCCGAGTTGGCGCGTTCGACGGCGTCGGCCGCCAAGAAGCGGATGCAGTTGATCGCGAGAGCCTCGAGCTGCTGCTCCGGGGACGATTCCCTCGCCTTGACGCTCGCTTCCACGATGCTCGACCGCATCTATGGCGGGCCGCTGCCCCAAGGGCAAGCCCGCATACGGATTTTCACCGATCAGGTGGCATCCGCCTGGCCTTTCCGGCATACCGGCGACGCCATGGCCAAGCAGGACGAGCTGCCCGTCCGGTCGGACGCCGTGCTGTTCTGGACCGGCCTGCATGCCGTGAGCATCGGCGGCGCGCTCGGTCTCGCCGCCTTCATCGGGTTCGTGGGCCTGCTGATCATCCGGCACAACGACCTGCCGCTGGCCACCGACGTGCGCATCGCGCTCGGGTGCCTGGCGCTCGGGGCGCTCACCCTGGCGGGGCCGCTCTGGCGGCTCAGGCGCTCGGTCGTCGCGGTCACCCCGGGGCATCTGGAGCTGCGCCTCGGGGCCTGGCGGCCGCGGACCGTGACCATCCCCGTGCGCGACATTCGCAGCGTCGAGGTGCGCAGCGGGCCGCTCGGGCGCCGGCTGGATTTCGGCACGCTCCAGGTGATCGCGGCGGACGACGCCTACGTGGTCGTCCACCACGTGCGCGCGCCACAGGCACTGCGCGCGGCGCTTCGCGCGGCGGGGGGGCGCCGGTGAAGCGCGGGCCGTCGCGCACCGCCGGTGGGCGACGGCCCGGTCGTTTCGTACGAGAGTAGCGGCCTCAGCCGCGGGCGCGGCGCCGCTCGCCGCGGCTTGCCTCGCGCGCCAGCTTCTCCTCCAGCGCCTTCACGACGAACTCCATGACGGAGACGTCCGTGCGGACGCAGTGCAGCTTGAGCTCGCGATGCAGCGCCTTCGGAATGCGCGTTGCCAACTGGACCCAGACTTCGCCGGTGCTCGGCATGTGAACCTCCCTGCGTGAAAGGGGTAGAATAGGTGTACTTCTAGCGTGCGCGTTCGGCGTGCGCAAGGGGTTTACGCTAGCGCGCGCGCAACATTCAAGTTAGGCCAACTAGCAAAATACAGTTGCCGGCGGTGCGGACCGGCGTTACGACGGCCGACGGACGGCGGCCGTGCGTACCGCATCGTCCGAAGGTACTAGGAACTCGCCCGCGTGCATGGTGTCGCCGTGGGTTTGTAAGAATGTCGCCACCGCATCGACCAACGCGTCGGTCAACAGCTCTTGGTACTTGGCATCTTGCAGGCGAGCCGCGTCCTCGCGGTGTGTAAGATACCCAACTTCGACGAGCACGCTGGGCGCTGCATTCGCGGTGAGCACGCGGAAGGGGCCCGGCCGGGGCCGGCCGCGCACGCGCAGGAGACGTGCGCGCAGCTCCGTGGTCATGAGCCGCGCCAGATGCTTGGCGTCGGCGACGGTCCGGCTGCCCGGGGGACCGCCGAAGAAAATCTCCACGCCGCGCGGGTCGGGCTGCTCGCAGGCGTTGGCATGGAGCGACACGAACACCGCCGGCGGTCGCGAGCCCTTGGGCAGGCGTTCGGCGAGCGGCACGAACGAGTCGTCGCTGCGCGTGAGCAGCGAGTCGACCGGCAGCCGGGCGGGCAGCTTCGCGGCTAGCCGGTGGGCGATCTGCAGGACGATGGTCTTCTCCTGCACCCCGTCCACCCCTTCGGCGCCGGGGTCGTGACCGCCATGGCCCGCATCGACCACGACGAGCGGCACCTGCGGCACCGCCGCCGGCGGCGGCGCGCCGGGAGGCGCTGCGGGCTCGGGCGGCTCGACGGCAGGTGCCGCAGGCTTGGCCCGCGGCGGTGGAACCCTCGGTGCCACGGCTGCCACGGCCTCGGCCGGGGGCCGTTGACGGGCGGGCGGGTCCTGCTGGGGCGGCTGGGGCACGTCCGCCGCGGCGGGAGCAGTGCGGGGCTGCTGCAAGGTGATCGTGACGCTGCGGCTGGTCGCCGTCACGTCGTAGGGCAGCTCGGTCGTGGTGTCGAGGACGATCCGTGCGGTCGTGGGCGTGAACTGCCCCGTGCGCACGCGCACGAGCGCCCCGTTGTCGGCCGTGATGATCTTGCGCACCGCGGGACCGAGCACGGTGTCGGGGAGGTCGATGTAGATGCGATGCGGCAGGTCACCCGCTGCCGGCAGCCGGCGCACCCAGGGGACCACGGCGTGCGACACCGACAGCTCGACGGCGCCCCCCTCGGCCCGGACGCGGACCCGTTCGAGCACCACCGCCTGGGCCAGCAGAGGCCACATGGCCGCCGCAACCCCCACCACAACCCCGCCCCGCATGGCGTCACGGACCATGCTAGAGCCCATGGCGGCAGGAGTCCAGACGCGGCTGCGCGTAACTTCCCAAGGCACCGGCGGGTTGGTATAGATCAGCCGCGCAGACCCGCGCGGACGACGGGACGACCGGTACGGACGTCCCATAGGGAGGTCTTGAGACATGAGGCGTGCCGTTTTCGTGTTTGGATGCCTGATCGTGCTCGCCACGGCGGGCGCCAGCTTCGCCGACGCTGACGCCACCACCTGCAAGCGGGTGCAAAAGATGCTCGAGATGGGTCGCACGACTGAGGACATCGTGAGCACCAGCGCAGGCACCATCACCGAGGAGGACGTCGAGCGCTGCAAGGCCGAGAAGGCGCAGGGTGGCGACGGCGGCGGCGAGGAGAAGAAGGCGGAGTAGCGTCGGCTCGAGGCGAGCAAAGCGGGCGGGCGTCGGCCTCGAGCCGGCGCCCGCCTTTTCTTTCCGGGGAATGCGTGGACGCTGCGGAGGATCGACGGTGGATGGAGCGGGCGCTCGAGCGGGCGCGCGCGGCCGCCGAGGCGGGCGAGGTGCCCGTGGGTGCCGTCGTGGTGCGGGACGGGCACGAGCTCGCCGCGGCGGGCAACGCGTCGATCGCGTCCGTGGATCCGACGGGCCACGCCGAGATCCTCGCGCTCCGGGCGGCTGCTCGGCGCGAGAACAACTATCGGCTCCCTGGTGCCGTGCTGTACGTGACGCTCGAGCCGTGTGCCATGTGCCTCGGTGCGGCGCTCACGGCGCGGGTGGCGCGGTTGGTGTTCGGCTGTCGCGACCCCAAGGCGGGCGCGGCCGGCTCGGTCGTCGATCTCACGAACGACCCGCGTTTCAACCACCGCATCATGTGCACACCCGGCGTCGGCGACGCGGAAGCCGCGGCGCTGCTGCAGGACTTCTTTCGCGCCCGTCGCGGCCGTTGACGCGCGTGGCGTAGCGCCGCGGCGACGGCTAGGCGCAGCGCTCCCCGTATGGTAGGGAGGGCGCCCCGCGCGGAGAGGTGCGTGAGTCCGGCTGAAACGGCACGACTCGAAATCGTGTGTACCCTCG
This sequence comes from Candidatus Limnocylindria bacterium, assembly GCA_035559675.1. GTDB lineage: Bacteria > Desulfobacterota > Binatia > DP-6 > DP-6 > DATMAZ01. The sequence continues at coordinate 4,933 of DATMAZ010000158.1, read as the reverse complement.
TGGTACCGGGGGTTCGAATCCCCCCCTCTCCGTTGAACGCGCGCGGGGCGGGTGGACGAGAGAAGCGGCGACGTGGTGGGCGTACGGAGAGGTGCCCGAGTGGTCGAAGGGGCACGCCTGGAGAGCGTGTATACCCTCCGGGGTATCGAGGGTTCGAATCCCTCCCTCTCCGCTCACCTTGCGCCGCACGGGTGGCGCCGCTACTTTCGATCGAAGTCGCGTCGGTGGGGCATCGGGCGGCGGTGGCTAGGTCCTGCGCAAGACGGCGTCGTGAACTCCGTCAGGTCCGGAAGGAAGCAGCGGTAGCGAATGCCCGGCTGTGCCGCAGGGAAGCCTAGCTACCGTCGCCGGGTGCCTCACCGGCGCGTGAGCACGACACGATGACGTATCAAGTCCTGGCCCGGCGCCTTCGCCCGCAGCGATTCGCCGACGTGGTCGGCCAGGAGCACGTCACCGCCACGCTGCAGGCGGCGCTGCGCGCGGGGCGCGTCGCGCACGCGTTTCTGCTCACCGGCCCGCGCGGCGTCGGCAAGACCACCACGGCACGGCTGCTCGCCAAGGCGCTCAACTGCGAGGCGGGCCCCGCGCCGGAGCCTTGCAACGCGTGCACCACCTGCCACGAGATCGCCGAGGGCATCGCCTTCGACGTGCTGGAGATCGACGGCGCCTCCCACACGCAGGTCGACAAGATGCGCGACCTGATGGAAGCGGTCGCCCACCGGCCGATGAAGAGCCGGTTTAAAATTTACATCATCGACGAAGTGCACATGCTCTCGCAGCATTCCTTCAACGCGCTGCTGAAGACGCTCGAGGAGCCGCCGGCCCACGCGAAGTTCGTGCTGGCCACCACCGACCCGCACAAGGTGCTCCCGACCGTCGTGTCGCGCTGCCAGCGGTACGATCTCCGGCGCATCGGCATGCGGGAGCTCACGGCGCACCTCGAGCGCACGACAGCGGCGGAGGGCGTGCAGGTGGCGAGCGACGTCCTGGCGCTGGTCGCGCGCGAGGCGCAGGGCAGCCTCCGCGATGCGCAGTCGCTGCTCGAGCAGCTGCTCGCCACGGGCGAAGCGGCGCTCGACGCCGACACCGCGCGCGCGCTGCTCGGCGCCGCCGATCGCCGGCTCGTGGTGACGATCATGGACGCCGTGCTCGCCCGCGATCCGGCCGCGTGCCTCGCGCAGCTCGAGACCTTGCACACGCACGGCTACGATCCCCAGCGCCTCTGCCGCGACCTCCTGGAGCACGTGCGGCACCTCACGGTCTTCCGCACCACGGGGGCGCGCGACCTGCTCGGCGCACTGCCCGAAGCCGAGGTCGAGGCCATCGTGCGTCAGGCCGAGGCGGCCACCCCCGACGAGCTGCAGCGCGCGTTCCAGCTCCTGCTGGAGGCCGACGAGGCGCTCGCCACGCCGACTCGCACCATCGACCCGCAGCTGCTGCTCGAGATGCGGATCGTGCGCCTGGCCACGCTCGAGCCGCTGCTGCCCGTGGCCGAGATCCTCGAGCGGCTCGAGGCGTTGGAGGCGTCGAGCGGAGCTGGCGCCCGCGGGCTGCAGGCGCCGAGCGGTGGCGGGGTGCGCGCGACTGCACCGGGAGCAGGCGGCGCGCCGCTGCAGTCCGGGCCGGCGGCGGGCACACCGCCTGTGCCGACAGGAGCCGCCGGCGCCAGCACGATCGACGGACAGTGGGAAGCATTTCTCGCGCGCGTGCGGCGCGAGCGCGTCGCCCTCTACATGACGCTGGCGGCCGGACGCCCGCTCGGTCTCGAGAGCGGCGTGCTGCGCATTGGCCTCGAGAGTGAATCGATGCGGCGCTCGGTGCAGGGCCGCGAGAGCCTGGAGCTGCTCGGGCGGCTCGCATCCGATGCGCTCGGCAGCCCGACGCGGGTCGAGATCGGTCCGCTTCCCGCCGAGCGCGAGAGCGACACCCAGCGCGCGCGAGCGCGACAACGCGAGCAGGAGACGCTGGCCGACCCGCTGGTGCAGGCCGCGGTCGAGATCTTCGGGGGAGAAGTGCGGGCCGTACGGGAGCGTCCGTCGTGACGGAGGTGTCCCATGGCTGAGAAGTTCGACCTTGGTGGTCTGTTCAAGCAGGCCCAGGAGCTGCAAGGGCGTCTGGCGGCCGCGCAGCAAGCGATCGGCGAGCGCAGCGTCGAGGGCTCGGCGGGTGGCGGCATGGTGACCGTGCGCGTGAGCGGCGCGCTCGAGGTGCAGGCGGTTCACATCGATCCCACGCTGCTCGAGACGCCGGATCGCGAGATGCTGCAAGACCTGGTGGTGGCGGCGGTGAACGACGGCATCCGGCGCGCGCAGGCGCTGGTGGCCGAAGAGATGAGCAAGCTCACTGGGGGGCTCGGGCTGAAGCTGCCCGGGCTCGGATGAGGCGGTGGCGTACACGCCCTCGCTCACGCGGCTCATTCGCGAGCTCTCGCGCCTGCCCGGCGTGGGGGAGAAAACGGCGACCCGGCTGGCGCTCTTCGTGCTGCGCGCCGCTCCCGACTATGCGCGGAATCTGGCGGATGCGATCCTCACGGTGAAGCAGGAGACGCGCCTCTGCTCGTGCTGCTTCGCGCTCACCGAGTCGGATCCGTGTGCCGTCTGCGCCGACCCGCGGCGCGCGAGCGACGTGATCTGCGTGGTGGAGGAACCCGCCGACCTGCTCGCCGTCGAGCGCGCCGGCGAGTTCCGCGGCCGCTACCACGTGCTGCACGGCGCACTGGCGCCGCTCGACGGCATCGGGCCCGACGATCTGAAGATCAAGCCGCTGGTGGAGCGCGTGCGCCGGGAGGTGGTGCGCGAGGTGATCCTGGCCACCAATCCCACCGCCGAAGGGGAGGCGACGGCCCTCTACGTGGCCAAGCAGGTGAAGCCGCTCGGGGTGCGGGTGACACGGATCGCGCGCGGGTTGCCCGTCGGCGCGGACCTCGAGTACGCCGACGCGCTGACCGTCGGCCGGGCGCTCGAAGGCCGGCGGGAGATGTAGCGAGGTTTGCGCCGCCCGGTGCGCCGCGCTATACGGCCTCGCATTCCCCGGTAGCTCAGTTGGTAGAGCAATCGGCTGTGGAAACGCAGCCTCACCGGGAAACTGGTGAGTGAACAGCGGGTGAATTCAGGGAAGCCTAAGTGCATGGGGACGGCATACGGTAACCCTGAGCCGAGCCTTCCGAGAACGCAGGGCGGAAGGAAGGTGCAGAGACTAGGGAGTGACGGAAGAATAATCTCCCCTCGAGCGCCCGCCACCTACCGGCCGCCGTACGCGGCCCACGGTGATGAGATAGTCCACCCCCGTCGGAAACGGCGGGACGCGGTGTAACCGATTGGTCGCTGGTTCGAGTCCGGCCCGGGGAGCCTCACGGTGAAGGCCGTCGGATGCGAGTCCGACGGCCTTCGTCATGTTGGGGGCGGTTGGTGATGGACGGCGCGCTGCTGCCCGTCGCCGTCACGGTCGCCGTGGCGGGCGGCGTCCACCTCGGCGCCTACTACGCCGCCGCGCTGCGGCTGGCCGGCGCGGCCAAGGCGCTCCCGATCGCCGTGCTGCTGGGGTGGGTGCTGATCACACCGGCGGTGGCGGAGCCGTACCGCTGGCTCGTCGCGGCGGGGCTCGCATGGTCCATGAGCGGCGACCTCCTGCTGCTCTCGCGGGCGCGCTTTCGCGCGGGGCTCACGTCGTTCGCGCTCGCACACGTTTGCTACACGGTCGCGTTCGGGGCCGCGTCCGCCGTGAGCCCGTCGCCGTGCGTGCTGGCGCTGCTCGCGGTGGCCGCGGGAGGGCTGCTCGGTGTGCTCTGGCCAAACCTCGCGCGCGAGCGGCTCCCGGTCGCCTGCTACGTGGTGGTGATCGCGCTCATGGCCTGGGCCGCCATCGGGCGCGCCGCGGCGCCGGCCACGCCGCATCCGAGCGGGGCGCTCGCGGCCTGGGGCGCCGTCGTGTTCATGGCCTCCGACGCGACGCTGGCGCTCGACCGTTTCGCGCGATCCTGGCGCGGCGCGCACGCCGCCGTGATGGTGACGTACTACACCGCGCAGACGCTCATCGCGGCGTCGGTCGCGGCCTGAGCCTCACCAGCGCTCGGGCGCGAACACGGCGTCGAGCCGCTCGGCGCGCCGGCGCAGGATGTCGCGCTGCTCGGGGTGGGTGAGGATGTAGAAGTCGCCGCGCTCGATGCCGCGCACGACGCGGCGGGCGACCTCGTCGACGGGGATGACGCCCCCCGCCATCGGCGGCTGATTGGGCGCGGGGGCCGTCGCCGCCCCGGTGCCGCCGAGGGCGGCCGGGCGCAGGCGCTCGGAATTCGCGTTGATCGCGGTGTCGACGATCATCGGACAGAGCACGCTCACGCCGATTCCGTGCGGCTTCAGCTCGCGCGCCAGCGCTTCGCTCAGGCCGACGACGGCGAACTTGGAGGCGCAGTAGATGCCGAGCCACTGCATGCCGACGAGCCCGGCCATCGACGCAGTGTTGACCACGTGGCCGCCGGCGCGCTGAGCGATCAGCCGCGGCACGAACGCCTCCACGCCGTGCACCACGCCCCAGAAGTTCACGCGCATCGTGTACTCCCAGTCGCTGTGGCGGGCCTGGGCGATCTCGCCGAAGACGCCGACGCCGGCGTTGTTGCACACGAGATGCACGCCGCCGAAGCGGCTCCAGGCGACGTCGGCGAGCGCTTCCACCTGGGCGCGCTCGCCGACGTCCGTCGGCACGGCGAGCACGGTGGCCCCGCCGGCTTCGAGCTGCCGCGCCGTGGCGGCGAGCGCGGGCTCGTCCACGTCGGCCAGCACCAAGCGCGCGCCGCGGGCGGCGAAGGCGCGGGCGAGCCCGGCGCCGATGCCGGCGGCGCCGCCGGTGACGACGGCTACCCGGTCGCGAAACGGATCCACCATGGAGCCGGCTCTACCTGGGCCGCGCGGCGCGCGCCAGGGGCGGCAGCGGCGGG
>DATMAZ010000157.1:0-4975 GCA_035559675.1 Candidatus Limnocylindria bacterium | reverse complement strand
CCGCGCCATGAGCGCCGCGAGCAGCGTCGCGCCGAGCGGCACGAGCCCCAGGACGGAGAGCGCGTGGACGTTCGCCCACACGACCTGCAGGCCCACCATGCAGGCGGCGCGCGTCCAGGTAAGCGGACGGTCGAGGAGCAGGACGTAAACGCCAAGGAACGCGAGCGTCGCGGCCTCCGGGCGCACGGTGAAGCGCTCGGCAGCCGTGACGGCGGCGAGCGCGGTGAGGGCGGCGGCGGCCCAGCCCGGCATTCGTCGACGCGCAACCACGTACAGGCACGCGAAGCCAAAAACGAACCCGGCGCCGGCGCCGAGGATCGCGGCCGCCGGCCCACCCGCACGCCAGAGCCCGTAGAGGCCGAGGTCGAAGAGCCATTGCCGGTTCACCCACGGTGCGCCTGGGGCGGTGTACGAGAACGGGTCGCCCTTGGCGATCTGGTGGGTTTGCGCGATCAGCCGGCCGCTCGCGAGGTGCCACCAGGTGTCGGCGTCGTCGATCCGGTGGATCTGGAGCGCCGCCACGAACACCAGCGCGGCAATCGGCGCGAGCCACCCCACACGATCCACGCGGCGCATCCTGGCAACTCGCCGACTCGTTCTCAACCTCGCGCGCGTTTCGCCGGCGCGCCGCTCCGCGCTACACTCCGCCTCCGGGTGGTTGGGTCGCCGACACCAGAGCCGCTACGGCCCGTCGCACGCGGACCGCTGGCGGCCGTGCTGGCAGCGCTCGTTCCCGCCCTCGTCCTGGCCATCGGTCTGGCGTGCTCCTGGGGACGGTGGGGCGACATCGTCATCGACTGGGGACGCGAGCTCGAGATCGCGCGCCGGCTCGCCGCCGGCGAACGACTCTACGCCGACGTCCATTACTGGTATGGGCCGCTCGCCCCGCACCTGAACGCACTTCTCTTTACTCTGTTCGGCGTGCACACCGGCGTGCTCCAGGGCGCCGGCTTGTGCTCGCTGCTGCTGATGGCGGGACTCCTGTGGGCGCTCACCGCCCGCCTCGGCGGCGTGGTCCTCGCCGCCGTGGCGAGCTCCGCGTTTCTCGCTCTCTGTGCCTTCAACCATTACTACGTGAGCGACATCTTCAACTGGGTGACGCCCTACGCGTATCCGGCGACCTACGGCATGCTCTTCGCAACGGGCAGCCTCTACGCGTTGGTCCGTCGGCTGCAGAACGGCGGCCGCATCTGGTTCGGCGTCGCGCTCGTCCTGCTGGCGCTCGCACTCCTCACCAAGCTCGAGCCCGCCTTCGCGGCCCTTACGGCACACGTCGCGTTCGCGTCCGTGATAATCCGGCGCGGCGAGCAGCGGCTGTCGTCGCTTGCGCTCGCCTACGGTGCCGTGCTCACGGTCACGGCGGCGCTCAGCACGGGCTTCCTCGCCACGGTGGCGTCGCTGATCAATGCACGCACCGCCGTCCCCGTCATGCGCTACATGGGGTGGTCCGAGTGGCGCGCGGCCGTCCCGGCGGTCGCCTCGTCGGCGCTTCGCCTCGCGGCGTGTGCGATTGCACCGTTCGCGGCCGTCCGCCTGGCTGCCGCCAGCGGGATCCCCGCGCTCGGAATGGCCGTCGCCACGGCGATTCCCATCGCCGCGTTCGCCGGCGTGTCGCCGGAACTGGCCTTGCGCGGGCTTCCCATCGCCGTCGTGCTCGGGCTGGTCGATGCGCTGCGCCGTCTTCCGGCTGCGGCGAGCGACGTCGTCCTGTGGGCGTTCGCCGCGGGCGCGCTGGCCCGGCTGCCGCTCGCCGCGGGCGCGTACCACTACGGCTTCTATCTGCTGCCGGTGCCGCTCGCCGTCGTGCTGCTGGCGTGGTTTTGCCGGCTGCCGAACCTCTTCGGCGGCACACCGCGCGCTCGGGCAATGAGCGCCGTTGCCGCCGCCGCGATGGTCGCGACGCTCGCCTGGACCCACATGCGCGCGTCCGCCGCGATGTACCGCAATCACACCGCGCACGTCGTCACTGTGCGAGGCAACGTGTGGCTGCTCGACGACGTGGGCGGATTCCCGTTCGGGCAGGTGTATGCGGCGACCGTCGAGCGTCTTCGCGCGTATCCCGCCGATACGACGGTCTTCGCCGCACCGGAAGGCGCCGGCCTCGCCTTCCTCGCCGGACTGCCGACGTGGGGCCCGGACCTGTCCTACTACCCTCCTGCGGTCGGTCCCGACGCCGACACGCGGCTGCGCGCCGCGCTGGCCGCCGACCCGCCCGGGCTCTGGCTGCTGCTCAACTTCATCGACCTGCGCCACTACGGGTCGCAGGGCTTCGGGCGCGACTACGGCACCGAGAGCGCCGCCTGGCTGCAGCAGCACTACGAGCCCGATCGCATCCTGCCCGGCAACACGATCGTGATCGCACGGCCGCGCGGCACGGTAGTGCCTGCCCCATGAGCGCACGGCGGTATGCAATTGCGGGCGGATGCGTCGTCGCGGTGGCGGCGCTGGTGCGGCTCGTGGCGGCATCGAACGAGATCTGGCTCGACGAGGTCTGGTCGCTTCGGATCGCGGCCGAGCTCGGAAGCGTCTGGCGGGCGTTCACGATCCGGCACGACAACAATCACGTGCTCAACACGATCTACCTGCACTGGCTTGGTTTGCGCGACGCCTGGATCGTCTACCGGCTGCCCGCCGTGCTCGCTGGCACCGGCGCGGTGGCCGCCGTGCTGCTCGCCCAGCGTGGCGCGCGGCGCGCCGACGCGCTGGCGACCGCCACGTTGATGGCGCTGTCGTACCCGCTCGTTCTCTACTCCGCCGAGGCGCGCGGCTACGCGCCCGCGCTGCTGGCAGCGCTCGTCGCCTTCTACGCGGTCGAGCGGTACTGGGAGACGCGACGGCTCGCGGCGCTCGTCGTGTTCTGGACGGCGAGCGGACTCGGCATGCTCTTCCACGCGACCTACGTGCCGGCCTACGTCGCCCTGCTCGGCTGGAGCGCCATCCGCGCCGTTCAGATCCACGGAGTCTCCGGCCGTGCGCTGCAAGCGCTGGCGACGTGCCACCTCCTGCCGCTCGCCTGCGCCGTCGCGTTCTCCCTGCTGTTCGTGCGCGGCATGGTGATCGGCGGCGGGCCGGGCTACCGCACGCTCGACGTCGTTCGCGAGAGCACCGCCTACGCCTTGGGCGTCCCGCAGGGCTGGTCCGCCGCCGCGCTCGCGATCGTCGTTGCGTTGACAGCGAGCGGGCTCGGGCTGCTGATGGCGGAGCGCTCGCCGCGCTGGTCGTTTTTCCTGCTGGTGCTCGTCGTCGTTCCGGCCCTGATGCTGCTCACCACCAGGCCGCAGGTGCTCTACTTCCGGTACTTCCTGGCCCAGATCCTGTTCTTCTACGTGCTGGCCGGCACCGTGCTGGGCTGGCTGGCGGCGCGTGGGGCGACCGCTCGGGTCGCCGCGTGGACGCTCGTGGCGCTGTACGTCGCGGCGCAGCTTCCGCCGCTGCGCGCGCTGCTCACCACGGGCCGCGGCGGATGCGTCGAGACCGTACGCTATCTCGGCAGTCATACGAGCGGGCCCATCGTCCACGTCGGCTCCGACGATGATTTTCGCAACGCGCTCATGCTCTGGTACCTCGAGCGCTTTCTCCCCGACGGGAAGCGGATTCGCTACGTTCCGCGGGCGGCGGCGGCACATCCCCCGCCAGACTGGGTGCTGCTTCACGACCTCGGTCCGGCGACGGCCCGCCCCGACACGATCCAGAGTCCCACCGGCACGCCCTATGAGCGGGCGGCTGGTTTCCAGTGTGGCGGCGTAGCCCGCTGGTATTGGTGGGTGTACCGGCGCGCCGGCTAGGGCGACGCGCTTGCGAGCCTCCCGCCTCAACCCGTCCGGCGCGCGCCGCGGGCCCGCTCCATCTCGCGGCGCTCGTCCCGCTCGCGAATCGCCGCCCGCTTGTCGTGGAGCTTTTTCCCGCGCCCGAGCCCGAGCTCGCACTTGGCGCGCCCCTTCTCCCAGTAGAAACGCAGCGGCACCAGCGTCAGCCCCTTCTCCTGGATGCGGGAGGCGAGCTTGTCGAGCTCGCGGCGGTGCAGCAGCAGCTTGCGGTCGCGCGTGGGGGCGTGGCCGAACTGGCCCGACGGCGCATACGGCGCGATGTGCGCGCCGACGAGGTACAGCTCGTTGCCGAAGAACCGCGCGTAGGCGTCCTGCAGCTGCGCCCGGCCGGCGCGGAGCGACTTCACCTCGCTGCCGACGAGCGACAGCCCGGCCTCGAAGCGCTCGCCGATCGCGTACTCGTGGAAGGCTCGCCGGTTGACCGTGATGTCGCGCGGTTGGCCCTCCTTCTTCGTCACGCTGCCCTCAGCGGCCCCGGCACCTCGGCGCGCTTGGCGCGGATGCGGTTCTGCTCGTCCACGAACACGACCTTGGGCACGTGCGCGCGCGCGGCCTCCTCGTCCATCCAGGAAAAGGCGGCGATGATGACCAGGTCGCCCTTGGCGACGAGATGCGCGGCGGCGCCGTTCACGCAGATGACGCCGCTGTCGGCCGGCCCCTCGACGACGTAGGTCTCGAAGCGGTTGCCGTTCGTCACGTTCCACACGCAGACCGCCTCGTTGGGCAGCAGATCGGTGGCGTCGAGCAGCCGGCGGTCGATCGTGATCGAGCCTTCGTAGTCGAGATCGGCCTGCGTCACGGTGGCGCGGTGAATCTTGGCCCGCATCATCTTGCGCATCATCACTGAAGCCCCCCTGCATGGAGTACACGGTTGTCGATCAGCCGCACGCTGCCCACCCACACGGCGAGTGCGAGCAACGCCGGCGCCTCCACCTCCTCCACCAGCTCGAGAGAGTCCGGGTTCCGGAGCTCCGCATACTCGAGCCGCACCCGCGGCTCGGCGGCGATCACCTGTGTGGCGGCGGCCACGACCGGCGCCGCCCGGCGCTCGCCGCGGCGCACGGCCGCCTCGGCCGCATCGAGCGCGCGCGGCACGCAGACCGCCGCCGTGCGGTCGGTCGCGTCGAGCAGCCGGTTGCGGCTCGACA
>DATMAZ010000156.1:0-3780 GCA_035559675.1 Candidatus Limnocylindria bacterium | reverse complement strand
CAGCCACGCAAGGCCTCCCGCCGTCCCGCCTCGAGCCAGCGCGAGCGGGGCCCGGCCTGGCCGGCCGGCGCGCCGCCGTTGCGGCTGCGGGCGCGCTCGGTGGCGGCGATGGCCGCGCCGATCAGCGCCACCTCGTCGCTGGCGCCGTCGCCCCGCAGCAGCGCCGCCTTGAACTCCCGTTCGATGAAGCCGGTGTCGAGATCGCCGGCGACGAAGGCCGGATGCTGCAGCGCCCAGCGATGGAAGGCGACGTTCACCGTGGGCCCGACCACCACGTATTCGTGGAGCGCGCGCAGCATGCGCTGCGTGGCCTCCTCGCGGGTGGCGCCCCAGGCGATCAGCTTGGAGAGGATGGGATCGTAGAAGGTCGAGACCTCAAACCCCTCGTACACGCCGGAATCGTCGCGCACGCCGAGGCCCGTCGGCACCTGCAGGACCTCGATGCGGCCGGGCGCGGGCAGGAAGTTGTTCTCTGGATCCTCGGCGTAGATGCGGCACTCGATCGCCCACCCGCGCTGGACGACGTCCGTCTGCCGAATCGGCAGCGGCTTGCCGGCGGCGATCTCGAGCTGCGCCCGCACCAGGTCGACGCCGGTGACCATCTCGGTGACGGGATGCTCCACCTGGATGCGGGTGTTCATTTCGAGGAAGTAAAAGTTGCGCTGCTGGTCGACCAGGAACTCGATGGTCCCGGCGCCGACGTAGTCGACGGCCTTGGCGGCCTGCACGGCCACCGCCCCCATGGCCTCGCGCGTCTTCTGGTCGATCGCCATCGAGGGCGACTCCTCGATGACCTTCTGGTGCCGGCGCTGGATCGAGCACTCGCGCTCGTAGAGGTGGATCACGTTGCCGTGGGTGTCGCCGAGCACCTGCACCTCGACGTGCCGCGGCCGCACGATCGCCTTCTCGACGTAGACGCGGTCGTCGCCGAAGGCGGAGCGCGCCTCGGAGCGCGCGGCGCGCAGCGCGCTCGCCAGCCCCGCCTGGTCGTGCACGAGCCGCATGCCCTTGCCGCCGCCGCCGCCGGCGGCCTTCAGCATGACGGGGAAGCCGATGTCGCGCACCAGCCGCTCGACCTCGCTGTCGCTCTCGATGGGCCGCTCCGAGCCGGGCACGACCGGCACGCCCGCCGCGAGCATGCGGCGGCGCGCCTCGACCTTGTCGCCCATGGCCTCGACGGCTTCCGGCGACGGGCCGACGAACACCAGCCCGGCCTCGCGCACGGCGCGGGCGAACGGCGCCCGCTCCGAGAGAAAGCCGTAGCCGGGGTGGATGGCGTCCGCGCCGGCGCGCGCCGCGACCTCGAGGAGCTTGGGGATCTGCAGGTAGCTCTCCGCGGCGGGCGCCGGGCCGATGTGGTAGGCGTGGTCGGCGAGCCGCGTATGGAGCGCCGTACGGTCGGGGTCCGAATAGACGGCCACCGACTCGATGCCGAGCTCGCGGCACGCCCGGATGATGCGGACCGCGATCTCGCCGCGGTTGGCGATGAGCACCCGACGGATGGTCTTCATGCGTCCTCGCGGAAAACGGGGTTCCTTAGTATGAAGGGCCTGCCGGGTCAATGATGTGCGCCCCTCGTTCAGCCCAGCACCAGACGCGCTCGCGCACCGAGCAGCCGCCGCCCGAGGACGACCACGCCGAGCGATCCGACGAGGCCGGCGGCGAACGCCGCTGGCTCGGCCAGCTCGCCGAGACGCAGCAGATCGGTGCGCACCGCCGACGTGAAGAAGAAGTGGTACAGATAGATCGGATAGCTGGCGTCGGCGAGCCGGCGGACGAGCGGTCGCGCGGGCGCGTCGTACACAAAAAGGAACGCCGCCACGAGGAAGGCGTAGTTCGCCGCCACGATGGGGGGCCACACGAGCCCGCGCCACGAGCCGGGGAGCCAGCAGACGGCGGCGATCGCGAGAAACAGCGCCGCGGCAACGGCGGCCGCGGCGTGTCGCCTGCCCGCGGGCACGCGGGCCAGCCGAGGCGCGGCGTCCGCGGCGAGCCAGCCCAGCAGCACGTAGCCCCACCACATGAACGGGCTGCGGAAGATCCAGAAGAGCCCGAGGTGGCGGGGGAACGGGTCCACGCCGAGCGGCACCACGGGTGCGATGAGCACGAACAGCGGCAGCGCGGCGCGCGGCGCCCGCGACAGGGCCGCCGCCAGCACGTACGCGCCGGCCAGCACGGGCACGAAGTAGTAGATCGGCCAGCCCGCACCGGTGGCGAGGTTGAACGCCAGGGAGAGCGTGTTTTGGTGGAGCACGTGCCGTCGGTAGAGCACCGCCAGCACCGTGGCGATCACGTAGGGTACCAGCAGCCTGACGAGCCAGCGGCCCAGCGTGGCACCCGAGACCGGCGCCGCGTGGTGGCGGAGATACCCCGAGGCGAAGAAGAAGGCCGGCACCGCCCAGTTCACCAGGATCACGAAGGGCTGCAGCGCCTCCAGGTTCCACGGGTCCGCAAACGCGTGGATCCAGACCACCGTCACGATCGCCGCAGCCTTGAGATAGTCGATCGCGGGGCTGCGCGGGCGCGGGGCGGCTTCCGGCACGAGCCTTCCTCTGCATGCGTCGTGGCGGGAGTCAACCGAATCCGCGCATGACGCCCCGCACGCCGTCTACGGCCACCGGCCGCCGCCTCGCGCTCGCGACCGCGCTCGCCGCCGTGGCGATCCAGCTCCCCATCTACGATCGCTGGTTCGGGCTGCTCGACGAGGGGTACATGCTCTCGCTCGCCGCCGACGTGCGCCGCGGGCAGGTGCTCTACCGCGACGTCTACGTCGACGCGCCGTTTCCCGCCGCGTTCCACGTGCTGGCGGCGTGGTTCGCGCTGCTCGGGACCTCGATCTGGGCCGAGCGCGTGCTCGCCGTCGTGCTGTTCGCGGTGTTCGCCGCGGCGAGCGTCCGGCTCGCCACGCTGCTCGTGCCGGCGTTCGCGGCGGGCGCCTTCGCGGTGCTGTTGCTCTGCTATCGCATCTGGGCCTTCCCGCACTGGCACGTCTACAGCTACTCGTCGCTGGCGGTGACGCTGCTGGCGCTGGCGACCCTCGTGGTGGCCACCGCCGGGCTGCGTCCGGCGCGCTGGCGGCTCCTCGGCGCGGGGCTGCTGGCCGGGGCCACGGTGCTCTCGAAGCAGGACTACGGCCTGGCCTGCACGGGCGCGCTCGGACTCTACCTGTTGCTCCGCCTCGCGGTGTACCCCGAGGAGCCCGACCGCCTGCGACGGAGCTTCCAGGACGGCCTCGTGTTCGGCCTCGGCGCAGCGCTCGTCGTCGGACCGGTGCTGGCCGCGATCGCCGCGGCGGGCGCCTGGGACGCCTTCGTCTACCAGACGGTCGTCTCGCCGCTCACCAGCACGCGCAGCGGCACCTACGTCGAGCTACCGCCGCTGCTGCCGCTCTGGCGGCAGGATCCCGCGCTGCGCGCCGGCATCGGCAGCTATTTCCCGGCGATCCTGCAGACGCTGCGCTGGGACGAGATCGCGGCGGGGCCGGCGTATCGCACCGGCATCGCCTGGGACCTCGCGCTGAAGGCGGTCTTCTACGGGCCCTACGGGGTGTGGTGGACCGCGGTGGCCTGGTGGGGGCTGCAGCTCGCGCGCGGGCGGGGGCGTCCGGACGCGCTCCGCCTGCTCGTGCTGGCGTATGCGGGCGGGTTTCTCCTCGCCTTCAACACGCCGCGGGACTGGGTGCACCTCATGATGATCTATCCGCCGGCCATGCTGCTCGGCTGCGTGCTGGCGAGCGACGCCGCCGCCCGGCTGCGCGCGCTCGGGCGCGCCGCGCTCGCG
>DATMAZ010000155.1:0-37966 GCA_035559675.1 Candidatus Limnocylindria bacterium | reverse complement strand
GAGCCACGGCCCGCCCGATGCCCGATGCGGCGCCCGTCACGAGCGCCGTGCGGCCGGCGAGCGGCGCGGTCGCGGTCACTCGCGGCTCACCGGCAGGCCGGCTTCGGTCCAGCCGCGCCAGCCGCCCGCCATGGACGCGACGTCGCGGTAGCCCATTTTCTGCAGCGCGTCGGCTGCCAGCGCCGAGCGGTACCCGCCGCCGCAGTAGAGCACGATCGGCGCCCCGTGATCGGGCACGGCCGTCTCGATGTCACGCTCGATGATCCCCTTGCAGAGGTGGCGCGCGCGGGGCAGGTGGCCACGAGCCCATTCCTCGTGCTCGCGCACGTCGATCAGCTCGAAGCGCTCGCCCGCGTCGAGACGTCGAGCCACGTCCTGACACGAGACCTCCCGCACGCGGGACAGCGCGTCCCGCACCAGCGCCAGAAACCCAGGGCTGTGCTGCATTCCACCCGGCTAGCATGGCGCGGCGGCGGCCGTCCATGCGGGATCGCGCTTCTTGCAGGACCGACCACAGCGGAGTATGCGCCGAGCCGTGAACACACGCGCGGGCATCGGGGCTCTGGTAGTGATCGGACTGGCCTTCTGCGGCGTCGGCTATCTCGGGCTCGTGGCGCCGCACGCGCTGCTCGGCCCGGTCGGCATCGAGTGGGACCGGCTCGGCAACACGGCGATGAACGAGCTCACCGCGACCTACGGCGGCATGCACGCGGCGCTCGGCGTCTTTTTCCTGCTCGCCGCGTTCGTCCCGGCGCTTCGCCTGGGTGCGCTCTGGGCCGCGGCGGCGTTCCTCTCGGGGCTGGTGATCGGACGCATCGTCAGCCTGGTGCGCGACGGCATCCCCGGTCCCATGCCGCTGGCACTCATCGTGGTCGAGCTGATGGGCGTGCTGATCGCCGTCGGCGCGGTGCTGAAGCGGCACGCGCCGGCGCACACGCCCGCTGCGCCGGCGCCGGCCCCCACGACGACCACCCCGCCGCTCTAGGAGCCATGGCCGAGGTCGTCTACTTCGTGCGCGACCTGCTGTTCGTCTCGAAGATCCGCGAAGCGGCCGACCGTCTCGGCGTACCCGTCGTGCCGGCGCGCGACCTCGACACGCTCGAGCGCAAGGCCGCCGGCGCGCGGCTCGTGATCGTGGATCTCCGGCTGGCCGACGCGACGGCGGCGCTCGAACGCATCGCGCGCATGGCGCCCACGCTGCCGCAGACGACCGTCGGGTTCGCCGACCACGAGCGGCTCGACCTGATGGAGACGGCGCGCGCGCTCGGCTGCACGCGCGTGCTCGCCAAGGGACAGTTCGCGAGCGAGCTGCCGAAGCTGCTGGCCCCCGGCGCCTGAGGTCCCGGGTGAAATTCGGACTCTTCGGAATCAACATCGGCGCCTGCGCGGAGCCGGAGCTGCAGCGCCGCGTGCTGCTCGCGGCCGAGGCCGCCGGCTTCGAGTCGGTGTGGACGGGCGAGCACGTGGCCATGCCGATCCGGGACAATCCGGTGCCGGCGCCGCCCGAGACGCCGTTCCTCGACTCCATCGTCACGCTCACCCGGGCGGCGGCGCTCACCGAGCGGCTGCGGCTCGGCACCGGCATCCTGGTGCTCCCCCATCACAACCCCGTGGTGCTGGCGAAGGCGCTGGCCTCGCTCGACGTGGTGTCGGGCGGCCGGCTGATCGCGGGCTTCGCCGGCGGCTACGTCGAGGCCGAGTTCCGCGCCCTCGGCGTGGACTTCCACCGCCGCGGCGCCATCACGGACGATTCGCTCGCGGCCATCCGCGCCCTCTGGACCGAAGCCGAGCCGCGCTACGCGGGCCGCTTCGCGCGCTTCGAGGGCATCCGCTTCGAGCCGAAGCCGGTGACGCGGCCGCACCCGCCGATCGTGATCGGCGGGCAGGCGCCGGCGGCGCTGGCGCGCGCCGCCCGGCACGGCGACGGCTGGTACGGCTTCGCGCTCACGGTCGAGCGCTGCGGCGAGATCGTGACGGAGCTCAGGCGGCTGCGCGCCGCCACACCGCGCGCGCCCGAGCCGCTCGAGATCTCGCTCACCACCTTCGAGCCGCTCACCGCCGAGCTGGTCGAGCAGGCGGAACGGGCCGGCATCGATCGGCTGATCGTGTACCCGCTGGTGGCCGGCGGCGAGCTCGAGCGCACGGTGCGCGAGCTGGGCGCGCGCTTCGTTCGCCGGTGAGCGACCTCGCGGCGGGTATCGTCCCGTGGCTCCACCCCGCGCTCGGGCTCGCGGCCGTGTGGCAGCTCGTGCGCGCGGCGCGCCGCGGGCTCGACGTGCGCCGCCGGGTGCAGCCGACGCGCGGTCTCCCGCATCCCGTGCTGGCGCGCCGCGCCTGGTGGTTCGTCGCCGGCAACTGGGTGCTCGGGCTGCTCACCGTGCGCTTCTTCCGTCCGGAGCTGGACCTGGCGGCGAGCACGCACTTTCAGGCGGGCACCGCGGTGCTCGTGCTGCTCACGCTCGCGGGCTTGGTGTCACGCCGCATCGACGCCGATCCGCGCCTGCGCCGGCTGCACCCGGCGATCGGGGCGGCGGCGCTGCTGCTCGCCGCCGTGCAGGTGTTTCTCGGGCTCCAGCTGACGCGCTGGTGAGTGCGTCACTCGCCGTCACGGCGTCCGCGGGACGCCCGCGACGTCGGTTGCCGGCATATCGGGCCAGCGGGTACAAGTCTCTGCGCGGATGCAGGGGGCGGACGAGAAGGTCCAGAGCCGACTGCTCTTCGATCTGGGCACTGCGATCGCCGCGCGTCTCGAGCTCGACGAGCTGATCTTGTTCGTCATCCGCGAGTGCACGACCGCGCCACCGGGTTCACGACCCGCGCGATCCTCTGCGTGCCGCTCACCGCGCGCACGGGCATCATCGGCGTGCTGCAGGTGGTGAACCCGCTCGAGCGCGCGGCCTTCGACGACGCCGACCTGCAGTACCTGGTGGCGCTCTCGGGCAGCATCGCGGTGGCGATCGAGAACGCGCGGCTCTACGAGGCCGTGCGCGCCACCGCGTCCCGGCTGCGCGAGGAAGTGGGCGTGCTCCGGCGCGACGTCGTGCTGCTCGAGCGCGCGAGCCTGCTGATCGGCAGCGGCCCGCCGATGGAGCAGGTGCGCCGCCTCGTGCAGAGCGCCGCCGCGTCGCCGATCACGGTGCTCATCGAGGGCGAGACCGGCACGGGCAAGGAGGTGGTGGCGCGCGAGATCCACCGCATGAGCCCGCGCGCCGAGCACGGCTTCGTCGCGGTCAACTGTGCGGCGCTCAGCGAAACACTGCTCGAGAGCGAGCTCTTCGGCCACAAGCACGGGTCGCGGCCGACGCCGCCGCCGGCCGCTTCCGCGACGACCTCTACTTCCGCCTCTCGGCCTTCCCGATCCGGCTGCCGCGGCTGGCGTCTCGCAGACGGCCGCCGCGCTCGGCACGGGCACGGTCGCCGTCTGGGGCTGGTACGTGGCGCGGCTCTCGATCGGCTTCTGGGTCGGCATCAGCCACTGGCCGCGCGCCTGGTGGGTCCGCGAGCCGCTCGGGTGGGAGGAGGTGCCATGCGGATACTGAACGACCTCGTCACCCGGATGCTGGCCGCGGGGCTCGCGATGGGGTGTGGGGAAACGCGATGCTGCACGTTGCCAAGCTGCGTCCGTCGCACGTCGACGGGTGGTGCCATGAGCCGCGGTTCGCCGCCTGACGCCGGGCTCAGGACGCCCGGTCGACGGTGGTGCGCCAGGGCAGCGCGTACACCGCCTCCCGCGTCGCGGGCGTGCGCACGGCGCCGCGGCGCGTCGCCACCACCTGGTGGAGCGCGATCCAGCCCTCGTCGAAGGCAACCGACGCGCCCGCGAGGTACGCGAGATAGGTCCGATAGACGCGCTCGCCGACGAGCGCGCGAGCACGCTCGGCGTTGGCCTGCAGCCGCTCCACCCACTGCCGCGTCGTGCGCGCGTAGTGCGGCCGCAGATCCTCGACGTCGACGATCTCGAAGCCGGCCCGCTCGATGCCGCCCACGATCGCATCGAGCGGGGCCAGCTCGCCGCCCGGAAAGACGTGGCGCTGCAGGAAGGCCATCTCGCTCGTGCGGCGGGCGCCGGCGCGGCAGGTGATGCCGTGGTTCAGAAAGAGGCCGCCGGGGGTGAGCAGGCGGTGGACCTGCGCGAAATAGGCCGGGTGGCGCGCTCTCCCGACGTGCTCGATGAGTCCGATGGCGGCGATCTTGTCGTAGGGCTTCTCCGGGGCGACGTCGCGCCAATCGGCGCGCTCGATACGCACCCGGCCGGCGAGCCCGGCCCGCCGCGCCGCCTCCGCGGCCCACGTCGCCTGCGCCGCCGAGAGCGTGACGCCGTGGACCTCGACGCCCCAGCGCTCGGCTGCCCAGAGCGCGAGCGCGCCCCAGCCGCAGCCGAGGTCGAGCAGCCGCTCGCCGGGGGCCAGCTGCAGCTTGCGGCACACCAGCTCGAGCTTGTCCTCCTGCGCGGTGGCGAGGCCGGCGTCGGGGCGCCGGTAGTAGGCGCAGGTGTAGACCATGCGCGGGTCGAGGAAGAGGGCGTAGAACTCGTTCGAGACGTCGTAGTGGAAGGCGACGTCCCGCTCGGCGCGCCGGCTCATGTGCGCAGCCACGCGCCCCACATGGCGAGCCGGGTGCCGAGCCCCCAGCGGGCGTCTTCCAGGCGATGGGTGGCGCGCAGCGCCTCGAAGATGTCGCCCTCGAGATCGATCTCGCTCGCGATGAACGCCTCGCCGAAGCGCAGCGGCGTCGGGCGCGCGAACAGCCGGCGAAAGACCCGGCGCGAGCGGAAGGCGAGCGTCACGCGCGGCGCACCGGCCGCGGGCGCTACCAGCGTGCCGTCCCAGAGGCGCACGGCGAGCGGCACGTCGAGGCCGTCGAGCACGAGCCGCACGAGGCGCGCGGCAGCAGCGATGCGGCGCTCCGAGCGCGTGGCCACGGGCCTCGTCTAGCGCGGCGCCCGGCAGGCTGCCAGCACTGCGGCCGCGCACACGAGCGCGAAGAGATCGCCCAGCCGCGCGTACGGCGTGAGGTCGCTCCGCGGCGCCACCGTGCCGGCGAGCGTGGTGGGCGCAAACGCCTCGGTGCGCGCCGTCACCCAGCCGCTGGCCGCGACGATCGCCGAGGGGCCGGCGGTGGAGGCGCGCACGAGCGTGCGGCGCTGCTCGACGGCGCGGACGACGGTCATGGCGAGCGCCTGCTCGGCGTACTTCGCCGAGCCGACCCAGGTGTCGTTGGCGAGCGCCAGCAGCAACGTGGCGCCGTCGCGCACCCGCTCGGGCGCCGGCTCGGCGAACAGCGCCTCGTTGCACACGACCGGAAGCGGATGGCGCCGAGATCGGCGGCGAGCCGGCGCAGCGTCTGGATCTTCGTGGCGCGGGCTCGTGCTCGCCGAGGTATGCCAGCGCGCGGTCGAAGTGCTCGAGCGCGGGCGGCGCGCACTGCCTCGTCGCCGGCCTTCTGGAGGTAGTCGCCGGCCCGCTCGAGGTCTTCGGCGCGCCCGTAGTGGTAGGCGAGCATGCCGTAGTAGTCGGAGAGCCGCTCGGGGAAGAGCCGCTCGATCGCGCGCGCGACCCTGGCATGCACGTCGCGGCGCGTGCGCTTCAGGATCGACTCGTAGACGGTTTCCTGCGCCAGCGCGTGCTTGAAGGAGTAGGTCGGCTCAGCGCGATCTCCCGGTGCAGCAGCGCCAGCCGCTCGCGGAGCGCCGCCAGGAGCCGGCGGGTGGTCTGCTCGTGGTCGGGCCGGCAGGCGATCAGACGATCACCAGCGGGCGCCGGGCGGCGCCCGCCACCAGCAGCTCGCGGAGGCTGCGCGTGATCAACTTCTCGAGGCCCTCGGCGTCGATGCCGGCCAGCCGCTCGGCGTCCGGGCCGTCGAGCCGCACGTCCATCAACGTGGCGATGAACGGGTACAGCTCGTCGGCCTGGGCGGCGAGGATGCCGCGCAGCGCCTCGGCGAGCTTCGCCTGCACCGCCGCTTCGGCGTCGTCCTCGCGAGCATGGACAGCCGAGGACGCCTCCATGGCTCAACCCGACGACGAATATGTGTGGTTCGACGACGTGCGTGTCGTCGGCGACGGGTTCGAGCTCCAGTGCATCGTGAACGGCAAGCAGGTGCCGTTGCCGGTCGTGATCCTGCATCCGGACTGCAAGCTCGCCAAACCTGGCGACGTCGGCCGGCTAGGGGTCCCGGCGGTGTGGGCCGCCGAGCGCGCTCTCATCCCGCGCTAGCGCCTTGCACCGTCCACGGCCGGGCGCTAGCGTCCGGCGATGGCCGATCTCGAGACGTTCCGCGAGGAGACGCGTCGCTGGCTCGACGCCAACGCGCCCGCCGAGATGCGCACGCCGCCGCGCTCGCCCGACGAGATCTGCTGGGGCGGCCGCAAGGGGAAGTATCCGGAGCCGACGCTGCGCTGGCTCGCGATCATGGCGGAGCGCGGCTGGACGGCGCCCACCTGGCCGCGCGAGTACGGCGGCGGCGGGCTCGACAAGGACCAGGCCAAGGTGCTGCGCGAGGAGATGGCGAAGCTGCGGCTCCGCCCCCCGCTGATCGGCTTCGGGCTCGAGATGATCGGCCCGCTGCTGCTCGAAGTCGGCAACGAGGAGCAGAAGCGCGAGCACATCCCGAAGATCGTCCGCGGCCAGATCCGCTGGTGCCAGGGCTACTCGGAGCCGGGCGCCGGCTCGGACCTCGCCGGGCTCCAGACGCGGGCGGTGCGCGACGGCGACGACTTCGTACTGAACGGCCAGAAGGTGTGGACGTCGTACGCCGACAAGGCCGACTGGATGTTCCTGCTGGTGCGCACCGACCCGACCGTGAAGCACGCCGGCATCACCTTCATCCTGATGGACATGGACTCGCCCGGCGTGAGCGTGAAGCCGATCCTGTTGATCAGCGGCTCCTCGCCGTTCTGCGAGACCTTCATCGAGAACGTGCGCGTGCCGGCGAAGAACGTGGTGGGGCAGGTGAACGGCGGCTGGGCCATCGCCAAGATGCTGCTCCGCTTCGAGCGCAACATGATCGCCGACGTGTTCAAGGAGCGGGAGGACCGCTCGCGGCTGATCAAGCTGGCACAGCGCTACCTCCCCGGCGAGGACGGGCGGATCGCCGATCCGGTGGTGCGCGACCGCATCACCCAGATCGAGATCGACCAGCTCGCGCTCGATCTGACGCTCAGCCGCTCGCGCGAGGGCATCAAGATCGGCAAGCCACCGGGCCCCGAGACGTCGATCTTCAAGCTCTACGGCACCGAGCTGAACCAGCGCCGCCGCGAGCTGATGGTGCAGATCGCCGGCCCGCAGGGGCTCGGCTGGGAAGGCCCGGGCTTCACGCCCGAGGAGCTCACGCTCACGCGCGACTGGCTCCGCTCCCGCGGCAACACGATCGAGGGCGGCACGTCGGAGATCCAGCTCAACATCATCGCCAAGAACGTGCTCGGGCTCCCGGACTGAGCCATGGCACTCGTTCTCAGCGAAGAGCAGCGGCTGCTGCAGCGGACCGCCCGCGAGTTCGTCACCGGCCGCTCGTCGATGAAGCGCATCCGCGAGCTGCGCGACCGGGCCGACCTCGGCTTCTCGCCCGAGCTCTGGCGCGAGATGGCCGCGCTCGGCTGGGCCGGCATCGTGCTCCCCGAGCAGTACGGCGGCATCGGGCTCGGCTACGCCGACCTCATGGTGGTGATGGAAGAGCTGGGGCGCGGCCTCATGCCCGAGCCAATGCTGTCCACCGTGCTGCTCGGCGCCAACACGCTGCTTCTCGGCGGCACCGACGCGCAGAAGAAGGCGCATCTTTCCAAGGTGGCCGCGGGCGAGGCGCTGCTGGCGCTGGCGCAGCAGGAGCCGCGCAGCCGCTACGAGCTGGCGCACGTCGAGACGCGCGCCGAGCGGGCGGGCGACGGCTACCGGCTGAGCGGCGAGAAGGTCCAGGTGCTCGACGGCGCCGCGGCCGACCATCTGATCGTGTCGGCGCGCACCAGCGGCGGCCTGCGCGACGCCGCCGGCGTGACGCTGTTCTTGCTTTCGCGCGACGCTGCCGGCCTCGGTGTCGAGCCGCAGCGCCGGGTCGACGCCCGCGGCGCGGCGCTCGTGCACCTCGACGGCGTCGTGGCCAAGCCGGAGGCGATCGTGGGCGAGGTAGGTGAGGGCGCGGTGCTGCTCCAGCGCGTGATCGACCGCGCGACCATCGCGCTCACCGCCGAGATGCTGGGCGCCATGACGGTCGCGTTCGAGATGACGCTCGATTATCTGAAGACCCGCCAGCAGTTCGGGAAGCCGATCGGGAGCTTCCAGGCGCTCAAGCACCGCGCCGCGCGGCTTTACGTGGAGCTCGAGCTGGCACGCTCGCTGGTGATGGCCGCCCACGAGGCCATCGACGCCGGCAAGACCGACGCCGAGATCGCCCGGCTCGCCAGCGCGACGAAGGCGCGGCTCTCGGACGCCTTCGTGCTGATCGCCAACGAGGCCATCCAGATGCATGGCGGCATCGGCATGACCGACGAGCACGACATCGGCTTTTTCTTGAAGCGCGCCCGGGCGTCGGAGATCCAGTTCGGTGACGCGGCGTTTCACCGGGCGCGGGTGGCGGCGCTGGAGGGGTATTGAGCGGCGGCGGGTCGGGACCGTCATGTTGCGAGCCTCCCTTCCCATTGGTCCTACGACCTGAGGTGGAGGACGTCGTGCAGAGGTGCGCTGGTTCGTCACGGCGATTTCTGCTGAAACCGCGCGCGGATTTGGCTACGCTGCGCCGCCATGACGATCCGCTCCGTCGGTCTTCTCCTCCTCGTGGCCGCAGCATCGCTCGTTGCCGCGCGCCCTGACGTCACGGTCGCGCGCTGCACCGACGGCGTCTGGGTGATCGACGACGGTCCGCTCGCGGTCGGTCCGCTCGCCATCGGGCACGTGCGGCTCGACGAGGGCAGGCCGGCGATCGACGCGCCCTGCCGCGCGCTGCGCTGGGGCCTGGCCCACGCCGAGGCCGAGACGCATGTCCGCGCCCTCTTCGTTTGTCGGTACCCCGAGGCCGAGCGGCGCCGGCTCCGGCGCTTCGCGCTCCGGCTGCACGCGCGGATCGTCGACGAGTGCCAGCGGATGGAGGGCGCCTTCGGCGCGCGGCGCCTCGGGATGGTCGCCCGGTTCACCGCGACACGGTCGCCGTACGACTGTGCCTCCAACGCCGAGTGCCGGGAGAACGCCTATTGCGCCAAGGAGGCTGGCGCCTGCGACGCCCGCGGTGTGTGCAGAGGACGACCCACGGCCTGTCCCGACGTCGTCGATCCCGTGTGCGGCTGCGACCGCGTGACATACGGCAACGCCTGCGAGGCGGCGGCGGCCGGCGTGTCGATCGCCCGTCGCGGCCCCTGTTCGGTTCCCTGCGGCGGCATCGCCGGGGTCCCGTGTGGCAAGGGCGAGTTCTGCGACCTGCCCGCCGGCCAGTGCGGCAGCGCAGACCTCGAGGGGCGCTGCGTCGAGGTGCACGAGGCCTGCCCCGAGTTCTACGCGCCGGTCTGCGGCTGCGACGGCGTCACGTACGCAAACGAGTGCTTCCGGCAGGCGGCGAAGGTGCAAAAGGACCACGACGGCGCCTGCGACGACGCCTGCATGCCCAAGGCGGCGCCCTGCATGAACGCATGCGACTGCTATGCTGCGCTCGGGCACGCCTTCTGTAGCGATTGTCTGCTGCTCTGCCCGAACTGCGGTGACTACTGGCAGTGCAAGGAAGGGACGTGCGTCGAGCAGTGCGGCATGCTGCCGCCGGACGTGATCGAATGTTTCGCTCCTGCGCCGTGCGGAGGTATCGCTGGGCTCCGGTGTCCGGCAGGGCAGGTTTGCGACATCGGGTTGGTTTTCTGCGAGGCGCCCGCCGCCGAGGGCGTGTGCGTCCCGCGCGGCGCCTGCACCCTCGAGTACGATCCAGTCTGCGGCTGCGACGGCAAGACCTACGGCAACGATTGCGAGCGCCGGCAGAATGGGGTGGCACTCGCGCATCGCGGGCCGTGCGACGACACGCGCGCTCGCTGAGGATGCGCCGCGGGGCCCTTGACATGCGCGGTTACGGGTCAGTGTCGAAGTCGAACTCGACCTCGTCGCCCACCATCTGCGCTGCCGGTGACAACGCACGTTGCGGCCGGACACAAGACGCGCCTGGTCCAGAAAGGAAGGCTCCGATGACCGACGCAAACCGCCGCCGCCTGGGAGTCGTCGTGTTCCCCGTCTTCGAGCTGCTCGACGTGTTCGGGCCGCTCGAGATGTTCGGCCTCCTCCCGGCACCCGGACGGAGGCGACCAACGCGGCGCTCCTGGCGTTTCTCCGCGAGCGCGCCGCCCGCGCCGAGGTCACCATGTCGGTGTGCTCGGGGAGCCTGCTGCTCGCCGCCGCCGGCGTGCTCGACGGCCGGCGCGCCACCACCAACAAGATGTTCTTCGGCGAGATCGCGGCCGCGGCGCCCGCGGTTCAATGGGTGCGCGAGGCGCGCTGGGTCGTGGACGGCCCGGTGGTGACCTCCTCGGGCGTCTCGGCCGGTATCGACATGGCGCTCGCGGTGATCGCCGCGCTCTTCGGCACCAAGACCGCCGAGGACCTGGCGCTCGTGGCGGAGTACGAGTGGCATCGCGACGCCGGCTGGGATCCGTTCGCGCGCGCCCACGGGCTCGTCTGAGCGCGCGGCTGGAGCACGCGCCGGACGCCTGCTATCGCTGGGGGGCGTGACGCGGGCGGAGCCCCCTTTCTTCGTCGTCGGCAATCCGCGCTCGGGCACCAAGATGTTGCGCGAGCTGCTGAACGCCAGCCCGGCCGTCTGGATCTCGGACGTCGAGTCGAACTTCATCCCGCGCTTTACGCGCGAGATCGCGCGCTACGGCGACCTCGCCCGCTTCGAGAACTTCGACCGGCTCGCGCGCGATCTCGAGCGCACGCGCGCCTTCTGGCACTGGCAGCGCCGCGGCGTGCGCCCGGACCGTCACCGCTGGTTCGAGGCCTGTCCGCGCCACGACTGGCCCGGCGTGCTCCACGGACTCTTTCGCACCGTCTACCCGCTGGAGATGCCGGGTGACCCGCGGCCGTGGGAGACGCTCGTATGGGGCGACAAGACGCCGCTCTACATGCTGGAGATGCCGCTGCTCGGTACGCTCTTTCCGGCCGCCCGCTTCATTCACATCATCCGCGATCCCCGGGACTGCGCGCTCTCGTCGGCGGCGGCCTGGGGCAACTCGCTGCTGCGGACCGCGCAGGAGTGGGCCGACCGTGTGCGAGTCTGCCGCACCGACGGCGCGGCGCTCGGCCCCGCCCGCTACGTCGAGCTGCGCTACGAGGATCTGCTCGCCGACCCGCCCGCGGTGCTGGGACGCCTGTTCGACTTCCTCGGCGTGCCGCCGCCCGCGGCGCCGGGACGCCTGGCGCGCCCGGCCGAGAACGTGGGCTCGGCGCGCGGCGCCGCGGAGATCGTGCCGGAGAACCAGCGCAAGTGGCAGCGCCGCATGTCCCCCAGCATGCGGCGGCGCTTCGAGCGCGTGTGCGGCGATCTCCTCGACGCGCTCGGCTACGATCGCGAGTACCCCGATCTCGAGCCGTGGCGCGTGCCGAGCGTCCGCATGCGGGCCTACGAGCTGCGCGACGCCTGGCGGCAGGTGGAGTTTCGCCGCCGCGAGCTCGGCGGCTGGCTGCCGAGCCTGGCGTTTCTGCTGACGCGGCGCGAGCGCCTGTGAGTCAGGACGCCGGCTCGAACAAGGCGGCGGCCAGCCGCTCGCCGTCCGCCCCGGCGCGGCGAGTCGCCTCGTAGGCGACCCGCGTCGCCTCGACGCCCTCGGCCGCAATGGTGCGCGCGCGCGCCAGCTCGCGCTCGACGAGCGCCTCGAGGCCGCGGTAGCTGCCCCAGCCGCGCTGCACGTGGCCGTTTATGACCAGCGACGGCGTGGCGTCCAGTCCGAGCGACCCGGCGAGCGCGGCCTCGTAGCGCACCTGGGCCTGCACCGCCTCGCCGTCGAGGTCGCGACTGAATGCCTCGACGTCGAGACCGCTGCGGCGTGCGGTTGCCACCAGCTCGCTGCGCGCGAGCGCGCGTTGGTCCGCGTAGAGCGCATCCTGGTACGCCCAGAACTTGCCCTGGCGGAACGCGGCCAGCACGGCGGCCGCGGCGTCGGCGGCGTACGTGTGGCGCGGTGAGGGCGCCTGCTTCACCACCAGCACCACGTCGTCCGGCCGCGAGCGCACGAGCAGCTTGAGCGGCTCGAGCGCTCGCCGGCAGACGGGGCACTGGTAGTCGGTGAACACGTAGACGCGCACCGGCGCATCGAGGCGTCCCGCCGCCGGCGAGGGGCCGGGCGTCCCGTCCAGGTCGGGCAGCGGCGCCGTCGCGGGGGCGACGGCGTCGGCCAGCGGCGGCGTGCTCCCGGGTGCGCTTTCGAGCGCCTTGGTGTCCGGCGCGGGCCGGCTCACCGGCGCGGTGGTGGTCGGCGTCGCGGCCGCCGCGGGCTTCTCCGGCTCGGAGGCGCGGTCGCACGCACCGGCTCCGAGGAGACAGACCATGACGGCCATCGCTCGCCACCTCCCCGCTGGCATGGCTCAGGACGTGGGCGGCTGCGCGCGAAGCTCGATCACCGAACCGGAGCGCTCGCCGAGCGTCACGCCGACGGCCGCGGCCAGCCGGCCGAGCGCGCTCTCGATCGACCGTACGAAGTACCGCAGGTCGGGCACCAGCTCGTAGTCGGCGTTGACGCCCCAGCAGAGCTTGCCGTCGAAGCTCATGAGGGCCACGCCGACGCCGGTCGACTGCAGCAGCGGCACCTGCGGGAACACCTCGAGGAGCCGGCAGCCGAGGAGATAGAGCGGCACCTGGGGGCCGGGCACGTTGGTGACGATCATGTTGATCGGCCCGGACGCCGCGCGCGCGCCGAGCGACAGCAGCACCGACGGCGTCCATTCGGCCACCGCCATCATGGTCTCGACGCCGAGCGCCTGGCGCGAGCGCTTGAGCTCCTCGGTCACGGTGCGGATGCGCTCGAGCTGGGCCAGCGCGTCGCTCTGGTCGATCGGGAGCCGCACGATCCACGACGAGACGTGGTTGCCCATCTCGCCGCGCTGCTCGCTGCGCCGCACGCTCACCGGCGCCGAGACGCGGAAGTCGATCTTCTCGGGCCGCACGCGCCGGCGCACCAGGAAGTCGCGGACGGCGCCGGTGACGGCCGCGAGCACCACGTCGTTCACCGAGGCGCCGGCCTTCTTGGCGATGCGCTTCACGTCGGCGAGCGGGGTGACGAGGTAGTCGAAGCGGCGATGGGGCCCGATGCGGCCGTTCATCGGCGTCTCGGACGCCGGCTGCACGGCCCAGCCGAGCAAGTCGGCCAGCGCCTTGGTGCGCGCCCAGAACTCCGCCCGCGCTTCCGCGGTGAGCTGCGTCACCTCGCGGAGACCCGCCAGCGCGCGCAGCGGCATCGCGAGCCGCTGCGAGAGCGAGTCGCGAAACAGCTCGAGGCTGGTCGGCGACGGGCGCGGAATGTAGGGGGCCGGCTCGTTCACCTCCGTCTGCGGCGTGAGCGAGAGCAGGATGTGCGCCAGGTCCGCGCCGGCCTGCCCGTCGAGCATGCAGTGGTGCATCTTGCTGATGATCGCGAAGCGGTTGCCCGCCAACCCCTCGGCCACCCAGAACTCCCAGAGCGGGCGGCGGCGATCGAGCGGCTGCGCCATGATGCGCGAGCAGAGGCGCTTTAGCTGCTCGTCGCTCCCGGGCCGCGGCAGCGCCGTGTGGCGGATGTGGTAGTCGAGGTTGAAGTGGTGGTCGTCCACCCACACCGGGTGGTTCTCGAACGGGATCCACTTGAGGCGCTGGCGGTAGCGCGGAATGAGATGCAGCACCGCTTCCACGCTGCGCTTGATCGCCGGGAAGTCTATGCCGCCGTCGGGCGTCGTCAGCGGACCGGCATCGAAGATCTGCGTGCCGGTGATGTGCATGTGCACCGTCGGCGTCTCTGCCGCCAGGAAGGACGCGTCCTGAGCGGAGAGCCGCTCGTAGCTGTACCGGGGCACCCGCCTATACCGAACCGAGCGTGTCCGTCCTGTCAAGGCGCGCCGCCTCGGGTGCGATTTCGGTTGAGGGGCGGTGGCGTGCGGTGATAAGGGCGCCGGGGATGGTGGAGCCGGTGGGGTTCGCCCTGCGGGCGCTGGCGGCGCCGTGGATCGCGGGCGCGCGCTGGGGCGACGGGCGGGCGGTGCGCATGCTGCGCGGCGTGGCGCAGGCGCGGGCGTCGTGGACCGTCGGTCTGAAGGCCGCCTGCGACGAGGTCTTCTACCTGAGCGAGCTCTTGGCGGGCGCGCCGATCGCGTTCTTCGAGATGTCGCGGCTCCGCCGCGAGGCGTTCGACGCGCTGGACCAGTTTGGCGCCCGCGGCTGGCTCGATCGCCCCGACCGCTACCATCGCCTGCCGCCTCCGCTGACGGCGCCCGTGGTGGAGGCGGTGACCGCGGTCCCCGGGCTCTCGTACGAGCACCTCACCTTCCCGAGCGAGTACGCGCCCTGGGACGGCGAAGTCGGGCGCGAGCGGTGGCTCGGCTACGCCGCCAACCGCACCGCGCACGCACGCGTCTTTCGCCACCCCGGCCGCCCGCGCCCCTGGGTGATGTGCGTGCCCGGATACCGGATGGGCGCCGTCGCCGTCGACATCGTCGGCTTCCAGGTCGCCTGGCTCTTCGGGCGGCTCGGCCTGAACGTCGTCATCCCCGTGCTGCCGTTCCACGGTCCGCGCCGGGTCGGCCGGCGCGGCGGCGACGGCTACATGACCGGCGACTTCATCGACACGATCCACGCGCAGGCGCAGTCGCTGTGGGACATCCGGCGCGTGCTCTCCTGGGTGCGCGCGCAGGAGGCGCCGGCCATCGGCGTCTACGGCATCTCGCTCGGCGGGCTCACGACCGCCATGCTGGCCACGCTCGAGAGCGAGGTCGACTGCGTGGTGGCGGGCATGCCGCCCGCCTGCTTCGCCGGGCTCATGCGCGACAACAGCCCGGCCGTCGTGCAGCGTTTCATGACGCTCGCCGGCTTCCCGTGGGACGTCGTGCTGCAGCTCTTGCGCGTGGTCTCGCCGCTCGCGGCGGCGCCGCGCGTGCCGCACGAGCGGCGCTTCTTGTTCGCCGGCATCGCCGACTCGCTGGCGCCGCGCAGCCAGGCGCTGGCGCTCTGGCGGCACTGGGGGCGGCCGCGGCTCGCCTGGTATCCGGGCAGCCACTCCTCGTTCATGCTCGAGCCCGCCGTGCGCGCGCTGCTGCTGGAAGCGTTCGACCGCGGGCGCCTCGTCGGGCCCCATCGGGCCGCCGCGTAGGGGGCGGCGACACGCCGG
Organism: Candidatus Limnocylindria bacterium; assembly: GCA_035559675.1. Classification (GTDB taxonomy): domain Bacteria; phylum Desulfobacterota; class Binatia; order DP-6; family DP-6; genus DATMAZ01. Next base: position 22,659 of record DATMAZ010000155.1, on the reverse strand, counting down.
CGCGGGCGCCGGCGGCGCATCTCAGGTGCCGGCCGCCTTGTCGGCGGCCGCGAACACCTCGCCGGCAACCCGCAGTCCCATCACCGCCACCGGCCAGCCGCCGTAGTGCGCGAGGTGCAGCATGAGCTCGCGGATCTCCGCGCGTGTGATCCCGAGGCGCAGCGCGCCGGTGAGATGCTGGCGCAGCTCCGCTTCGCGCCCGAGCACGGTGAGCGCCGAGACGGTCGCCAGCGAGCGATCCCGCAGCGCGAGCCCCGGACGCGCCCACACGTCGCCGAAGAGGTGCTCCACGGTAACGCGCGCAAAGTCGTCGCTGGTCTGCTCCGGCGTCGGCCGAAAGCCGAAGAGCTGCTCGAGCACCTGCGCGCCGCGGTCGAAACGGGTGTCTGCCATGGCGTCTGTTTTTCACACCGCGGCCGCTGGGGTAAAGACTCGCCCCATGTCGCAACCAGCCTTGCTCGCGGAGCAGGACGGCCACGTGCTCGTGGTCACCATCAACCGGCCCGAGAAGAAGAACGCGGTGAACGCCGAGGTGCTGTGCGGCCTCGACGACGCCTGGCACCGCCTCGACGCCGACGACGAGCTGCGCGTGGCCATCCTCACCGGGGCGGGGGGCAACTTCTGCGCGGGCATGGACCTCTCCGTGATCGACAAGCTCGCGCGCGGCATTCCGCCGGAGAACGAGTTCGAGGAGCGCATCCAGAAGGACACCTCGATCATCTTCAACGGCTGGCTCAAGACCTATCGTCCGACGAAGCCGGTGATCGCCGCGGTCGAAGGCTACGCGCTCGCGGGCGGCACCGAGATTTTGCAGGGCACGGACATCCGGGTGGCCGGCGAGAGCGCGCAGTTCGGGGTGACCGAGGCCCAGCGGGCGCTCTTTCCGATGGCCGGCTCGACGGTGCGGCTCCCGCGGCAGATTCCGTACACCATGGCGCTCGAGATGCTGCTTACCGGCAACGCGTACAGCGCGCGCCAGTGTCTTGCGATGGGGTTGATTGGGCACGTCGTGCCCGACGGGCAGGCGCTCGCCGAGGCGCGGCGGATCGCCGATCGCATCGCCGCCAACGGCCCGCTCGCCGTGCGCGCCATCTTGCAGGCCGTGCGCGAGACGGCGTGTCTGCCCGAGGCGGCGGCCTTCGAGAAGGAGATGGCAATCGGGCTTCCGGTCTTCGGCTCCGAGGACGCGAAGGAAGGGCCGCGCGCGTTCCTGGAGAAGCGGCCGCCCGTCTTCAAGGGCCGCTGAGGCCGGGGCCCGCCGTGCGGCGACCGCCGGACGAGCACGCGCTGGCGCGGCTGCTGGCTCATCCCTACGGCGACGCCGTGGAGGCGCTCGCCCGGGAAGAATCCTTCCTCACTCGCTCGATGTTCGGCTGCCTCGCCTGCTACGCGCACGGCCGGCTCATGCTGGCGCTGGCGGCCGGACGCCCGCCCTGGGACGGGCTGCTGGTGGCGACGGCGCGCGAGCATCACGAGGCCTTGCAGGCGCTGGTGCCGGCGCTCCGCGTGCACCCGGTGCTCGGCAAGTGGCTCTACCTGCCAGCCGCCGACGGTGACTTCGAGCGGGCCGCTCGGCTGCTGGCCGAGCTGGCGCGCGCCGACGACCCCCGGATCGGCGTGGAGCCGAGCGCGCGGCCGCGCCGGGCGCGCCGGGCCGGGGCGCGCCGGGCCGCCGCCCGACCCTCGAAGATATAGAGTTGCGCGCCGCGCGCGGAGCGTGCACGTATGGGGAGACGGCGGGGCCCACGGGCCCGGCCGACCCAGATGGCGGAGCTGCTGCTCGTAGAAGATGATTCCGATCAGCGCGAGGCCCTGGCGGAGCTTGCCGGGTGCGCTGGATTTCACGTGGAGACGGCCGGCTCGATCGCCGACGCGCGCCGTCTGCTGAGCAACGGCACCACGCCCGACGTGCTCATGAGCGACCTCAAGCTGCCGGACGGCAGCGGCCTCGATCTGCTCGAGGCCATCGAGGATCGCAACCGCACCGAGGTCGTGGTGATTACGGGCCACGCCACGGTCGACTCGGCCGTCGAGGCCATGCGCAGCGGCGTGCGCGACTACCTCACCAAGCCGATCGACGTCCCCCGGCTGAAGACCCTGCTCGCCAACCTGGCGCGCACCATCGCGCTCAAGGGCGAGGTCGGCCGGCTCCGCGGGGAGCTCCGGCAGCTTGGCCGCTTCGGCCGGATGATCGGCGTTTCGCCGAGCATGCAGCGCGTCTACGAGCTGATCGCCAAGGTGGCCCCGACCGACGCCACCGTCTTTCTCACCGGCGAGAGCGGCACCGGCAAGGAGCTGGCGGCCGAGACCATTCACGAACTGAGCGAGCGCCGCGACGGGCCGTTCGTGGCCGTCAATTGCGGCGCGGTGTCGCCGACGTTGATCGAAAGCGAGCTCTTCGGGCACGAACGGGGCGCCTTTACGGGCGCCACCCAGCGCCATCGCGGCCATTTCGAGCGGGCCCACGGCGGGACGGTGTTCCTCGACGAGATCGGCGAGATGCCGCTCGAGGCGCAGGTGAAGCTGCTGCGCGTGCTCGAGACGCGCACGCTGCTGCGCGTGGGCGGCTCCGAGAACGTCGCGACCGACGTGCGGGTGATCGCCGCCAGCAACCGGGCGCCGCTGCAAGCGGTGAGCGAGGGCAAGCTGCGCGAGGACCTCTTCTACCGCTTGAACGTCTTCCCCATCGAGATGCCGTCGCTGCGCAGCCGGGGCAACGACGCCGTGCTGATCGCGGAGCACGTGGTGGGGGAGCTCAATCGCGAGGCGGGCCAGCAGAAGTACCTCTCCGACGCCGCGCGCAAGCGCATCTCCGCCTACGACTGGCCCGGCAACGTCCGCGAGCTGCGCAACGTCATGCAGCGGGCCTACATCCTGGCTGGCGAGGAGATCGGCAGCGACTGCCTGCCGAGCGAAGTCGCCGGCGGCTCGGCGCCCCCGCCGGCGCCGGGGCGGCTCGACGTGCGGGTCGGCGTCACCATCGCGGACGCGGAGCGGCAGCTCATCCTGGCCACGCTCGAGCAGTTCAACGGCGACAAAAAGAAGGCCGCGAGCGTGCTCGGGATCAGCTTGAAGACGCTCTACAACCGCCTGAGCGTCTACCGCGCCGTCTGAGCCGGGCGTCCGACGCCGCTCGCCGGTTCGCGCGTCTCCGGTACGGGGCTTCCGCCGGGCGCACCAATACGACCGCGGGCGTGGCGCCCTTCGGCGCCACGCCCGCTCCACCGAGGTGAGAGGGTGGGGCTTTCCCGGTCAGAGCGAGAGGGCGCGACACTCGCTGCCGCGTGCGCCGAGGCGGGTCACCCGCGTCGGGGTCGTGGCATTGCGGTCGCGCGCTTCGCGGAGCGCCTTGCGGATGAGCTGGGGGTCGAGCCCCAGCGCCTCGGCGACGCGTAGAAACGAGAACACGAAGGTGCGGTCCTCGCTCGCAAACCAGCGCCGCGCCCGCAGATAGAGCGTGCGCTTGTCCCGCAGAACGGCCCCGCGGTGCTTCAGGTAGACGTCGATCGCATCCTCGAGGATCGCGACCATCAAGGCTCGGATGCCCGGAGGCACGTACCGCGCCGGGGTGCCGTCGAAGAACTGCGCCGGAACGATCTGAACGGGGGAGGGCTCCAGATTGCGAAGCCCCGACTCGTAGCCGTCTTCCGTGAGCACGCGTCTCATGCCGAGCCGGGGTAGCAGCGGACGTGCCACGGAAAGGCGAGTGAATCCGCAGGGGTCGGGCGCAGCCCGATTGTATTTTCGACATTTTGCAAAACGCCGGCGCAGGATGGCGCCGGGGTGGGCGTGGCGCCCTACAGCGCAGCGGCACTGGCGGCGGGCTGGCCGCCATCGCGGGGGAGCTCGATCAGGAAGGTGGCGCCGGTCTCCGGATGAGCGTGCGCGGTCAGGCGGCCGCCGTGCTGCTCCACGATCCGACGACAGATGGCGAGCCCGATGCCGGTCGACGGGACGACGCCGTTGGTCTGGCGCTCGAAGATGGTGAACATGCGTCGCGCCGCTTCGGTCGTGAGCCCGCGGCTGTTGTCCTTTACCATGATGGCGCACTGCGTCGGATCGTCCGGCGGCGCCTCCTCGATGCGAACGACCAGCGGCTCGTCGCCGCGATGCTTGAGCGCGTTCTCGACCAGGTTGCGGAACAGCAGCCGAAGCTGGCGCGGGTCGGCGGTCACGGTGGGGAGCGCGCCGGTATCGAGACGGGCCCCGGCCTGGCTCAAGGCGGGCGCCATGTCGGTGCGGACGTCGGCGACCAGGCTCGAGAGATCGACCGGCTCCTTCGGCAGCTCGCCGTCGCTGATCTGCGCGAGCGCCAGCTCGGACTCGATCAGCCGGCTCATGCGCGCCACCGCCGCGCGAATCTTGTCGAGATGTCTCCGCTGCTTGTCGGTGAGCGCTGGAGGACCGGCCTCCAGCAGCTCCGCCCAGAGCCCCATGGTCGACAGCGGCTGGCGCAGCTCGTGGGCCACGAAGGCGGCGAACTGCCGCAGGTCCTCGTTCGAGCGCCTGAGCCTGTCCTCCGCCTGCTGCCGCATGGCGTTCTCGGCGGCGAGGTGGTCGTTGGCTCGCTGCAGCTCCTCGGTACGCTGCTGCACCCGGTTCTCGAGGTCTGCCGCCAGCGCCCGCACGACGCTTTCGGCGCGGCGGCGCTGCTCCGCTTCGGCCGCCACCACGATCGCCTGCGCGGCAGCCGAGCGCGCCAGCCGGAGCGTCGAGCCGAGCAGCACGGCCAGCAGCAACGTGGCACCGAGGACGATGTCCGGCATGACCGACCGGGCGCTGCGCCGAAGCGCGCGCGACGGGCTCAGCACCAGCGTCCATTGTGTGCCGCCGGGCAGCGCCAGCGTCTGGCGGTGCGTGGCGGGATCGTCCCACGACGTGCCGGCCGCGCCGCGCTCCACGAACGGTACGCCGGCGGCCTCGATGCGCACGGTGTAGTCCTGGAACGCCGTCGCCTGGTCGTCGAGCAGCATGCCGACGTCGAGCGCGGCCATGACGTATCCCGCCTCCTGCACGCCCGGATCGCGGGCGAGCGCGATGCGGACGAGCGGATGCCCTTCCACCCGGTGGTCGACCGCGGTCACCACCGGCTCGTGCTCGCCACGCAGGGAGGCGGCGAGCAGCTCGCGGTCGTCCGGCGGCAGATCGCTCGGGACGGCAAACGTCGAGGCGAGCGCGATCTCCTGCACGAGGCGGAGATGGCCGTCGCGGAACGAGAGTGCGACCACCGCCGGCGAGGTGCGTCGCAGCACCCGCGCCTCCTGCGTCCAGGCGCGAGCCGGGTCGGGACGCTGGCGGGAGAGCAGGTCGAGGATCGAGCCGACGGCGTCGATCTCGCTCAGCAGCTTCACGCCGAGCGTGGCCGAGGCCGAGCGCGTGAGCTGCGCCAGGTCGCGCACCTGCAGCCGCACCAGGCCCTGCCAGAGGACGATCGCCATGGTGACGAGCAGGAGCGTCGCGGCTGCGGGCGCCCAGGAATAGCCGAGGCTGCGCGGCGGCTGTGGGCGTAGCCGGTGGGTCGCGAGCACGCCGATGCCGAGCACGAGGGGCAGCAGCGCCGCCGGCAGCGGCGTCACGTGCTCGGGGCGGATGCCCATCGCCTGCGCCAGGCCGACGCTGTCGCTCGCGAGCGCCAGGCACAGGATCCCGATGGTGGCCGTGCACGCGCCGCAGAGCGCCGTGCCGGCCGTGAACAGCGGGAACAGCAGGATCCCGAGACCGGCGGACGTGATGGCCGTCGGCAGCAGCACCGAGGCGCGCATCGAGCGGACCGGCGTGTCGCTCAGCAACCCGAAATCGAGCAGTCGATCGCCCGTCACCAGGACGGCCGCCATGGCGGCCAAGAACGCGAGCACGGCGGGGATGGCGATGCGCCCGGCGCCGATGAGCGCGACGGCGAGGCCGCAGAGCAGAGCGGGGATGAGCGCCGGTCGGACGCTCACCGCGTCGTTCGAGGTCAGCGCGATCACCACCACGGCGATGCCGCTCACCGACACCAGGGCGCGCGTCGCCCGGGAATCGTTAGGAGGTGTCAAGCGGTCCGCCACTTGCTATGCTCCAGCCGCGGGGCGGTCCGCATCGATGGCGAAAGTCTTGCTCGTCGACGACGATTCGGATTTTCGAGAGGCGCTCGAAGAAGCGCTGCGGACGCAAGGCTTCGACGTGACCGTCGCGGGGGATGCCGACTCGGCATACCAGGTGGTGCTGGGCGGCGGCATCGACGTGGTGGTGAGCGACGTGCGGATGCCCGGCGACGGCAGCACGCTGCCGAAACGGCTTCGCGGGATCGACGACGCACCGCCGGTCATTCTCATCACGGCCTTTGACGAGCCCGGCATGCGCACCCGCGTGCTGTGGGAAGGGGCGGTGGCGTACCTGCAGAAACCCATCGAGCTCGACTGGCTCCGACGGGCGATCGAGTCGGCGCTCGCCACGGTGCCGCGCCGCTCCTGATCCCCCCGCGCGCGACGCGGCGGACGCGCGCGACGTCCCGCTTGCAACACAGGTGTGAGTTAGCGCGACAGCTTCACATTCGACAAGAGTATTTCCGCCGCGCGCCAGTGCAAAAAGTTCCAATGGGCTGGAAAATTTTGCAACGAAGTGCCGCCGGGCCCCGGCGTATGCTGCTACCGCCCTCCGGCAGCGCCTCCCGGATCCGCGGTACGAGGGTTGCACCTAAACCGCGCATAGCGACGTTCGTCCGGTAGCGACGTCCGTACGCAAGTTGTTCCCCTCCCGGGAGCGACTCCCCCCCAGCGCCGACGACGCGGCCGCAGGCCGGCCGCGTCGTCGAGACGGTTCGATGCACGCACCCGATAGCCACTCCAGCAGCGGCACGGCCGCGGGCGCCGAACCGCTGGTGGTCGTGAGTAACCGGCTGCCCTTCACCGTCCAGCGTCGCGAAGGGGGCTACAGCTTCGCGCGCGCCCCCGGCGGGCTGGTGACGGCGCTCGACGCCGTGCTCACGCGCTGCGGCGGCACGTGGGTCGGCTGGCCGGGCGTGGCGACGACCGACGGCGATGCCGAGCCGCCGTGTCCGCCGCCGCTCGATGGCGTGCGCTATCGTGCCGTGGCGCTTTCGACGCGCGACGTGCAGCTCTACTACGGCGGCTTCGCCAACCGGACGCTCTGGCCGCTGTTCCACTACTTCATCGGTCGCACGCACATCGAAGCGCAGAGCTGGCGGGCCTACGAGCGCGTGAACGAGCGCTTCGCCGAGACCGCGCTGGCAGCGACCAGCGAGCACGCGGTCGTCTGGGTGCACGATGACCACCTCGCGCTGGTGCCCGGCATGCTCCGCCGGCGGGCGACCGCCACCACCATCGGCTTCTTCCTCCACATCCCGTTTCCGGCAGCCGACGTCTTTCGCGTCCTGCCATGGGCGCGTCCTGGTGGCCAAGGAAGACGTCGCCTGCCAGGTGGACGGACGGAGCATGCTGGTGCTCTCGGAGATGGCCGGCGCCGCTCGCGAGCTGCCCGAGGCGTTGATCGTCAATCCCTACGACGTCGACGGCGTGGCCGCGGCGAGCTCCAGGATGCGGCGGGCCGCTCGCCCGATCTGCACGTGGTGATCGTGTCCGGGCGCGCGCTCTCGGACGTGCGTGCCCGCGTCGGCATTCCCGACCTCACGTACGTGGGCGAGCACGGCTACGAGATCGAAGGGCCGGGCATCGGCCGCTCGATCCGGGTCGGCCCGGCCACGCGCGGCGACGGCGGGCCGTCGGCCGATCTTTTCCTGCCCGGACCGGACGACGTGGTGCAGCTCGTACGCCGCCTGGCCTCGGCGGGCACGCAATGATCTCGCGTCGCGCGTCGAGCCCCTGGGGTTGGGCGCCGAGGAGATCCTCGGCGCCTCCCCGCAGGGGTTCTCGCACCATCATCGACTCGGCGTCGATCCCAGCGGCTGGGGCGACGCCGTCGGGTCACTCGACGAACGCGCCGCTCGGCGATCCGCCGCAGGGGCCGGCCGTGCACGTGAGCGGTGCCGTGTCGTTCACGACCTTGAAGGTCTTCTCGGTGTTGGTCTTCGGCGTGGCGGTGCCGGTGCCCGCGCAGTACGTGTCCCCACCGGCGAGCGCCAGGCTCACGGCGTAGGTGTTGGTCGGGTTGCCCGGCACGACCTCGATCGTCTCGACGCCCTTGCCCTGCACGATGGCCTTCACCTGCAGCACGCCCGAGGGCGTCACCTTGATCTGCGCCGTCTTCACCGCGCCGCTGGCGAGCTGGGGGTCCTTGTACTTGAAGCCGATGTCCTTGATGGGCGTCCAGCCCGACGCCGGCAACGAGAAGCACTGATCGCCGCCCGGAGAGAGCACGACGTGCAGGGTCGCGCCGCCCGCCGTCGGGTCGCCGACCAGCGTGGCGGTCGTGCCTTTCTCCTTCACCTTGAAGGCGATCTTCCGTTTGCTCGGGTCGCCGGGCTTGTCCTTCACCAGGAAGTTCTTGGTGGACACGAGCTGGTCGGCGGCCAGGGCGACGGACGCCGAGAGGGCGACCGCGCCGAGCGCGTGTACGAGAGACATTCTCATGGGGGTGCTACCTCCTACCTCCAGCCGTACGCCGGCTCGTCCATGCCGACAACCCGGACTTTAGTCGTAGACGGAGCTACGCCATGAGCCAGCCGCCATTCACGTTGAGATTCTGCCCGCTTATGAAGCGGCTGCGGTCCGATAGGAGGAAGAGAACTGCCTCGGCGACGTCCCGAGGTGTGCCGCGGAACTTGAGGGACTGCCGCTCGAGCACCCAACGCGCGTAGCCCTCCGGGTTGGGGTGCACGCGCTCGGCATCGGTCGGGATCGCGCCGGGGCTCACGGCGTTCACGCGGATGCCGGCCGGACCGAGCTCCCGGGCGAGCGCCCGGGTCATGCCGAGGAGCGCGCCCTTGGAGGCGACGTACGGGACGAAGTTCGCCCACTCACCGCCGAGCGTGATGCTGCACAGGTTCACGACGGCGCCGCCGCCGCGCGCGGCCATCGACGGTGCGAGCGCTTGGGTCAGCACGAAGGCGGCATGCGCGTTCACGCGCTGGATCTCCTCGTACTCGGCGATGGTGTAGTCGGCGATGGGGCGCAGCGGAATCACCGCGGCGTTGTTGACGAGCCCGTAGAACCCGCCCACCTCGGCGTCGAGCGCCAGCACCGTGGCGCGCGCGGTGGGAAGATCGCCGAGGTCGCCGGCGACGAAGCGCACGGGCGGGAACGCGCCGCTCGCGTTGATGGCGGCCGCGACCACGGCGCCCCGCTCGGCCTCACGGTCGTGGATCACGACCCGGGCGCCGGCGCTGCGGAGCACCGCCGCCGTCTCGGCGCCGAGCCCTCCGGCGCCTCCCGTCACCAGGATCGCTTTGCCGTCGAGCTCCATGGCTTCCTTCTACTCCACGGTGACACGGGTCGGCACCACGGCCCCCTGCCGGAATTCGCGGATGGGCCCGGTAAGCACCACGGTCCCTTCGAGGCGCACGTCGGCCGACGAGGCGCCCACCATGACGCGAAAGGCGCCGGGCTCGACCACGAACCGCATGGCGGGATCGTAGAAAGCGAGCCGGCTCGGGTGCACGCTGAAGCCGACGCGCCGCCGCGCTCCGGGGACGAGCGGCACCCGCGCGAAGCCGACGAGCTGGCGATCCGGGCGCGCGACGGACGCGACCTCGTCGCGTACGTAGAGCTGCACCACCTCGTCGGTGGCGCGCGTTCCGGTGTTCGTGACCGCGAGCGTCACCTCGAGGGGGTCTCCGGTGCTGCCAGCCGCGAGGCGGAGGTCGTCGTAGGCGACGGTGGTGTAGGTGAGCCCGTGGCCGAACGGAAAGAGCGGGGTGGTGGGGCCGTCGGCGTACTCGCCGTGAAACGCGGCGCGGCCGCCGCCGGCGCGATGGCGGTAGTACACCGGCACCTGGCCGACGGCGCGTGGCATCGAGACCGGCAGCCGGCCGCTCGGCGGCACCGTACCGAAGAGCACGTCGGCCAGCGCGTGGCCCCCTTCTTCGCCGGGAAGCCATGCCTGCACCAGCGCCGCGGCATGCTCGGCGATCCACGGGAGCGCGTGGACGCGGCCGCCGATCAGCACCACCACGGTCGGCGTGCCCGTGGCCACGACCGCTTCGACCAGCGCCTGCTGCGCGCCCGTCAGCCCGAGATCGGTGGCGTCGCGGGCCTCGCCCACGGTGCACGCCTTGGTGAGCCCCGAGCGGCCGCCGACGCACACGATCGCCACGTCGGCCTCGCGCGCCGCCGCCACGGCCGCCGGGATGCCACTCGGATCGGGATCGGCGACGTCGCAGCCGCGCTCGTGGCGGATCGTCACGCCGGGCGCCGCGGCCCGCAGGCCCGCCAGCGGGGTCACGTGGGGCACGTAGTGCGGGCCGGGCGCGAAGGCGCCCCCGGCCTCGGGAAGAAAGCTCGCGTCCTGCTGCGCCGCCGGCGTGCCGGCGCCCTCGACGCCGAGATAGACGATCTCGAGATGCGCCGGATAGTGGTAGTCGCCCTGCAGGAGCCGCGGGTCGTCGGCCGCCGGCCCGATCACGGCGAGCCGCCCGAGGTCGGGGCGGAGCGGCAGCACGCCGTCGTTGGTGAGCAGACAGATCGAGCGTGCCGCCGCCTCGCGCGCGAGCGCGCGGTCGGCCGGGGTGTCGAACACCGCCGGTGCGGCGCCGGCGTCGACGAACGGCTGCTCGAAGAGGCCGAGACGGAATTTGAGCGCGAGCGCGCGAGCGAGCGCGCGATCGACCAGCGCTTCGGCGATGCGACCGGCGCGCACGGCAGCCACCAGCTCCGCGTAGCAGTCGAGCGCGGGCAGCTCGACGTCGAGCCCGGCGGCGAGCGCCTGGCAGGCCGCCTCGGCCTTGTCGGCGGCGGTCCGATGCGCGACCTGCAGGAGGAGCACGGCGAAGTAGTCGGCCACGACCACGCCGTCGAAGCTGAGCTCGCCCCGCAGGAGGTCGGTCAGGATGGCGCCGGAGCCGCCGCACGGGAGCGCGTCGATCGAGTTGTACGCGTTCATGATCGACGCCAGGCCCGCGTCCCGGATGGCGGCGGCGAACGGCTCGGCGAACACCTCGCGCAGCTCGCGCGGCCCGAGCTGCACCGGGGCGTGGTTCATGCCGCCTTCCGAGAGCCCGTAAGCGAGAAAGTGCTTGCCGGTGCACGCCACCCCGCCGGCGAGGTCGGCGGTCTGCAGCCCGCGCACGTAGGCCGAGCCGAGCACGCCGGCGAGGTACGGGTCCTCGCCGTAGGTTTCCTCGACGCGGCCCCAACGCGGATCGCGCGCCACGTCGAGCACCGGCGCCAGCGTCTGGCGGGCTCCCACGGCGAGCATCTGCACGCGGATCGTGCTCGCCACGCGGGCGAGCAACGCCGGGTCCCAGGTGCTGGCGAGCCCGATCGCCTGCGGGAACTGCGTCGCGCCGCGCGCGCAGAAGCCGCCCGTCGACTCCTCGTGCACCAGCGCGGGGATGCCGAGCCGCGTGTGCTCGAGCAGCACGCGCTGCACGGCGTTTGCCAGCTCCGCCGCGCCGCGCGGCCCGAGTCCTGTCGATGCGCCGATGCGCGTTATGTGCCCGGTGCCGTGGCGCAGCCGCTCGCTGGCGCGCGCCTCGTCGAAGCGATCGTCGCGCACCAGCTCGGTCACCCACACGCCGCCGAGCTGCGCGACCTTCTCCTCGAGCGTCATGCGAGCGAGCAGATCGGCCACCCGCTCGTCGACCGCACGGGCGGGGTCGCGGTAGGCGGCGTCCGCCACGGCTCAGAACGTGATCGGCATGGACGCGAAGCCGCGCACGTTCGGGTTGTGAACGCGGACGAGCCCGGCGGGGTCGATCTCGAAGTCGGGAAAGCGCCGCTGGACCGCTTCCAGCGCCACGCGGCCCTCGAGCCGGGCGAGCGAGGCGCCGAGGCAGAAGTGCGTGCCCTTGCCGAACGACAAGCTCTCGCTGTGGTCGCGGAGCAGGTCGAAGCGGTCCGGGTCGGGAAACACGCGCTCGTCGCGGTTGGCCGCGCCGATCAGCAGCAGCACCTTGTCGCCGGCCCGCAGCGTGCGCCCGTGGAGCTCGACGTCGGTCGTGAGCGTGCGCGCCAGCGCCTGCGAGGAATTGTCGTAGCGGAGCGTCTCCTCGACCCAGCGGGGAATCATGGCGGGCCCTTCGCGCAGCAACCGCCGCTGGTCGGGATTGCGCCAGATCCAGTAGAGCGCGTTGCCGAGCAGCTTGGTGGTCGTCTCGTTGCCCGCGATGATCATGAGGAAGAGAAACGCCATCACCTCGCGGTCGGAGAGCCGCTCGCCGTCGAGCTCGGCGGCGATGAGCGCGCTCGTGAGATCGTCGCCCGGCTGGCGGCGGCGCGCCGCGACCAGCCGCGCGAAGTACTCCAGCAGCTTGCCCGACGCCTCGATGCCGGCCGGCGGCACCTCGGACATCCCCGGCTCGCGGTGCAGCACGAGGTCGGCCCAGGTGCGCAGCGTGTCGCGATCGTCGCCGGGCACGCCGAGCATCTCGCTCACGACATCCATCGGCAGCTTCGCCGAGAAGTCGGCGATGAAGTCGCAGCGGCGGGCGTCGATGAAGCGATCGACGTACTGCTCGGTGAGCGCGCGGATGCGGGGCTCGAGCTCGGCGATCCGCCGTGGCGTGAACGCCTTCGAGACGAGGTTCCGGTACTTGTCGTGCTTCGGCGGATCCATGGCGATGAAGAACGCCACCGCCGACGGGTCCGACTGCGAGGAGCGCTCGAGCGACACGCCCCCGGCGCTCGAGAAGCGCGCGGGGTCCTTGAAGGCGGCGAGCACGTCGGCATGCCGCGAGAGCGCCCAGAAGCGCAGGCGCTCGTTCCAGTAGGCCGGCGCCTCGTCCCGCAGCCACTTGTAGATCGGGTAGGGATCCTCGTGGAAGTCGTACGAGTAGGGATCGAACTCGGGCATGCAGGCGGGCTGTATAACCGAAGTCGGCGCGCGGCCGCTACAAGCCGCGCACCACTTCCACGGGAACCTGCGCGGCCCGCACGCCGCTCATCGCCGCTCCCGCCTCCTGGCGCACGCCGATCTCCAGCATGTAGGGCCCGGGGTCGGCGGGCACGTCGACCGTGATGCGGAAGCGCACCGCGTCGCCCGGCGGCAGGTCGCGTGGAATCGCTCGGACGTGCTCCACGGCCGCCGCGTCCGCGCGCCGCCAGCGTACCACGAGCTGCACCGCGCCCGGGCGCACGGCGTGCGGCGGTACCATCGCGGGCCACGTCTCGGCGCCCGCGTTCCGGAGCGTGATCGCGACGGAGGCCCGCCTGGCCGCAGGCGCGCGCGGCGCCATGAGGGCCGCCACGCTGCCGCGCACCGTGCGGTCGTCGAGGCGCGCGAGCGGCGTGCCGAGCGCGGTTTCGCCGGGCGGCGTCGTGACGCGCGCGAGGGCCGCGGCCCAGGGGCGGCGGGGCTCGAGGCGGACGCGAAGCAGGAGGTCGGTGTCCCCGGCCGGGACGACCTCCACGGCGTCGCTCGTCCGCGCGAACGTCGTCCACGCGTCGAAGTGCGCGGCCGACACGCGCGCGCGCCGCACCAGCACCCAGCGCAGTCCCGTGAGATCGACCAGCGTCTGCAAGGCCTCGCGGTCGGGCAGGCGCGCGAACTCGGGCCGCATCGCGGCATACGTCCAGGGCGGAAACCCGGTGTGCCCGTTCAGCAGCGGCAGCCAGTGCGTCGTGCCGAGCACCATGCTGTCGGCTTGTGCGAGCCAGGTGCCGACGTCCGGCCCCGGCGGCTCCAGGAGCGGACCGCTCGCGTGCTGCGCCAACCAGCGGTAGACGGCGGGAACGCTGGCTCCGGTCGGCAGCTTTGTCAGCGGTTGGTCGGCGAGGTGGCGCGCGCGCGGCACGAGCACGAGCCCCACCAGGAGGGCGGCGGCCCCGAGGCGCACGACGGGTGTGGCGCGGGCGCCGAGCCACCCGAGCATCGCGGCGGCCCCCTCGGCGGCCAGGCCGGCCAGCCCGATCTGGGCGAGCAGGATCCAGCGTGTGTTGGCGCGCAGCGGGGTTGCCGCCAGCAGCATCGACGGCGCCGGCAGCTCGACGCCGCCGATCGTCATGGTGAACGGAGCGGCGAGCGCGGCCCCGGCGACCACCAGCACGAGCCACCGCCACCAGCGGAGCGCCGGCCGCTGGCGGCGCACGAGCGGGACGAGCAGCCCGGTGCCGGCGAGCGCCACGAGACCCCACCCGAAGCCGAGCTCGATGCTGCCCGGATCGAGCAGCCGACCCCACACCCACCGGGCGGCGACGCTCCATGCGCCGATCGTGCGCACGTCGAGCCGTCGCCCCGGCGTGTCCACATACGGCAGCGACGCCAGCGCGAGCAGCACGAAGGCCGGTGCCGCGCCGGCCACCAGTCGCCACACCGCCCGACGGCCGGCCGTGCGCCACGCGAGCGCGCTCTCGATCGCGCACAGCGCCGCCGCCATCGCCGCGACGTAGTACGAGCTGAAGGCCGCGAGCGTCGCTGCCGCCGTGAGCCACAGCGGGTGCGCGCCGCGCTCGATCCGCACGGCGGCGAGCAGCACGAGGGCCAGCGGCCAGAGCGGGTACTGCAGCACGTGGAGGTCGGCCGGCACCTGGAAGGGCCCGAGCATGAGCGCCACCGCCGCCACGGCCGCGGCGGCGCGCGGCAAGCCGAGCGCCCGCACGAGCGCGTACCCGGCGGTTGCCGCCAGCACGTAGGTGCTCATCGCGGCCAGGTTGGCCGCCAGCACCGGGTTGCCGGTGAGCGCGTAGACGGGTCCGGAGACGAGCACGCTGGTCGCCAGGTGCTCCGAGCCGGTGAGCATGCGCGGGACGGGATGGAAGATCGGCGCGTCGAACAGCCGAGCGGGCGCGGCAACGAGCGCGTGCGCCACCCAGGCGAGGATCCAGACGATCAGCCGCGCGTCCGCGCCCCAGGCGGCATTGCCCGCGGCCGCGGCGTCGGGAATGGCGGTGACGCTCGCGCCGATCCACGGCGCGGCGAAGGCGGCGAACAGCGCGGCGGCGACCAGCGCGGCGCTCGCCGTCTCGAGTGCGGTGGGGCCGCGGCCGTCCGTAGGCGGTTGCACGCCGCACCGCTTCTAGAAGGGGCGCCGCGCGACGGTCAATCAATCGTCGGGCTCGACGGCGAAGATCTCGATCCGCGGGCCGGGCCGCTCCACACGGTCGAGGCGGCCGAGCGGCAGGTAGAAGGCGTCGATCGGCTCGAACACGGCATCGGTCGCGCGTTCGTCGCGAAACGAGTCGAAGGCGACGAGACGCCGCAGACGGACACCGGCCGGCACGGGATCGCTGGAGTACGGCAGCGGATGGCGGTGCCACACGACGTAGGTGTCGCCCGCCGTCCACTGCTCGGGGGACAGACGCTGCACCACGGGCCGGCCGCGGGTCGGAGGCCGCCCGTAGTCGGCTGCACCGGGCGGAGCGCCCCAGGATACGATGCGCGCGCCGGCGGGAATGTGCGCCGCGATCCAGTCCCCGGCCAGGCTCCGCGTGTCGACGCGGCCGAGGAGCTCGACCAGACGCAGGCTCGCCAGCGTCGGCTCGACCAACAGCAGGACGGCAATCACGGCGGTTGCGGCGGCCCGCGCGCCGCCACCGGGGAGCGCGCGATCGACCAGACGCACGATCAGGACCCCGATCGCCACACAGGTCGCGGGCAGGGCGGGCAGCAGGAACCGGGCGAGCACCATGGGGCTCGCCTGTACGGCGAGCGCATGGGCGGCCGCGAGCAGTGCGATCACGCGCGGCGCGCCGCCGCTCCACAGCCCGTAGGCCACCGCCGGTGCAGCGAGCAGCGTGACGGCCCAGCCACAGCCCCAGCGCAGCGAGACCGTTGCATGGTAGACGAGCGGACTCGGCAGCTGATCGCCGCCCGGCAGCCAGCTGGCATCGCGGAGCGCACCGAGGAGGAAGCGCGCCATGGCGGCGGTGTCGTGGGGATACCGGAACGCGAAACCATTGAGCGCCATGAAGACGACGGCGCAGGTGGCTGCCGCCCAGGCGAGCGCCCGCCATGGTGTGTGGCGCCGGTCGGCCTCAGGCCAGCACAGGCCCACCACCACGGCCGGCAGCACACTGGCGAGCGCCTTGGTCCCGAGCGCGAGAGCGCTCGCGGCCCCGGCGAGCATGCCGCGCTGGCGGGGGCCGCCGCGGGGCAGAACCAGTGCCGCCATGACCAGCGCGCCGGCGGCCGCCGCGGCGGTATCGGCTTTGCCGAAGCGCGCTTCACGCACCGCGAGCGGCAGCACGGCGAGCAGCGCCGCGGCCAGGAGACCGGCTCGCTCGTCGCCCGCGCGCCGGCCGACCAGATAGACGAGCCAGACGGTGACCAGCGACAGCAAGGCCGACCAGGTACGGACCGCGATGCGCACCTCGTTCAACCGTCCGGCCGCAATCTGCGCCGCGGTCCCGTCGTCCCAGAAGGCCGCCTGCCACAGCAGGATGAAGATGCGCAGCGGCTCGAAGTAGCCACCCCCATAGAGCACCAGCGTGGGGAAGAACCGCCCGCGCTCCACGGCCGCGAGGGTCGCCACGACGCCGTTCTCGTCCGGGCGTGCTTCGAAGTCCGGACCACCGAACTCCAGGGCCGTGAACCGCAAGCCGGCGGCCACGAGGAGCACGGTCACGAGCAGCGCGGTGCGCATGAGGCCCGCTTACTAGCAGGCCGGCGGGACGCGAGCGCAAGCGCGTGCCTCGCTCTTTGCAGGTCCCGCGCGCGCTGGTAGATGGCGCCTGTGTTCGGGACGGACCGCTTCGCGGCCAGGCACGCGGCATGACGGCGACGCCGCACGGCGTGACGTTCGACCCCGTCCGCATCGGGCTGCTCCTCGACTGGCCGGTCGGCGTGCCCGCCAACCTCACCGAGCCGATCCAGCTCGCCTTCGAGGAGGCCGACGCGAGCCGCCGGCTGCCGCGGCGGATCGAGCTGGTCGTCGAGCAGGCGCACGGGCTGCCGCTGCACGCGGCGCGCCACGCGATCGACGGCTACCGGCGGTTGGTCGACGCCGGCTGCATCGGCGTGATCGGCCCGCTCATCTCGGACAACGCCATCGCGCTGGCGCCGGTGATCGACGCGCTCGAGGTGCCGGCCATCTCGTGGTGCGGCACCGAGCGCTTCCACGGCGCCTACTGCTTCAACCTCGGCAACGGCGGCTGCGGCGAGGAGGGGCAGCTCATGGCGGCGTGGCTCGCCCGCGAGGGACACCGCACCGTCGGCGTGCTGAACGAGCTGTCGCCGAACGGCGAGGAGTATCTCCAGTACTTCCGCTGGGCGTGCCGCGACTACGGCCTCTCCATCGTGCGGCTCGAGACGATCACCCAGATGCCGGAGCGGCTCGAGGAGAGCATCGCGGCGCTGCGCGACGCCGGCGCCGACGCGCTCGCGTACATCGGCTTCGGCTATCCGAGCGTGCTGCTGGCGCCGATCTTCACCAAGCTCGGCTGGAATCCGCCGCGCATCATGACCACGGCGATCCAGTTCTGCTACAACAAGCCGGAGTGGATGGCGGCGCTCGAGGGGTGGGTCGGCATCGACCAGTACTGCGAGGACAATCCCCTGGTGGCGCCCTTCCTCGACCGCTTCGAGCGCCGCTTCGGGCGGCGCCCGCATACCAACACGGTGGTCACGCTCTCGTACGACTCGGCGCGGGTGTTCGTGGAAGGGATCGTGCGCGCGCCGATCCTCACGGGACGGGGGCTGCGGCAGGGGCTCGAGCGGCTCCGGTTCTTGCCGAGCGTCACCGGCGGCCCGCGCACGCACATCGGTGCGGCGCCGTTCGACCACAAGCTCTTCAAGGGCGACTGGCTGCTCTACCGGCGCATCGAGGGCGGCCGAACGGTGTTCGTCGGCACCGCCGAGCCGCCCCGCGCGAGCTGATCCGGGCGGCCATGGCGAGCGCCTTCGAGAGCAGTGCGGCGGGCAGCGGACCGCTCGCCGGCGTCCGCGTGATCGAGATGGCGGGGCTGGGCGCGCTGCCGTTCGGCGCAACGAAGCTCGCCGACATGGGCGCCGACGTGATTCGCGTCGAGCGGCCCGGCGACGTGCCCGCCGATCGCACGCCGCGGCCGCACAACTTCTGGGACCGCGGCCGCCGCTCGATCGCCGTCGATCTCAAGCATCCCGAGGGCGCCGCGGTCGTGCTGCGGCTCGCCGAACGGGCCGACGTCTTCCTCGAGTCGTTCCGTCCGGGCGTCGCCGAGCGGCTCGGCATCGGTCCGCAGCCGGTGCTGGCGCGCAACCCGCGCATCGTCTACGGGCGGCTCACCGGCTGGGGACAGGACGGGCCGCTCGCGCACGCCGCCGGCCACGCCCTCAACTACGAGGCGCTCACCGGCTTCACGCGCAGCGTGGGCTCGCGCGGCGGCCCGCCCGTGCCGGTGCTGCAGGTGGTCGCGGACTTCGCCGGCGGCGGCCTGCACCTGGCCTATGGCGTCGTCTGCGCGCTGCTCGAGGCGCGGCGCAGCGGGCGCGGGCAGGTCGTCGATGCCGCCATGGTCGACGGCGTCATGTCGCTCTTGGCCCCGTTCTACGCGATGCACGCCATGGGGCTCCACACCGACGAGCTCGGGACGAACCTCTTCGACGGCGGCGCACCGTTCTACGCGGTCTACGAGACCGCCGACGGTCGCTGGGTGTCGGTGGCGGCCATCGAGCCGCAGTTCTGGGCGCAGCTGCTCGCGGCCCTCGGCATCGATCCCGCCTCGCTGCCCGCGCAGCACGACCGAGCCGGCTGGCCCGCCACGCGCGAGCGGCTCGCCGCCGTCTTTCGCACCCGCACGCGCGAGGAGTGGTGCGCGCGGCTCGAAGGCACGGATGCGTGCTTCGCGCCGGTGCTGACGCTCGGCGAGGCGCGCACGCATCCGCACGCCGTGGCGCGCGGCGCGTTCGTCGCGGACGGCGAGCGCCCGGAGCTGCTGCCATCGCCGCGGCTCTCCGTCACGCCGGGGCGGCCGCGCCGCTCGCCCGCCTACCCGGGGGCGGACACGGAGGCGGTGCTCCGCGAGGTCGGCTTCGACGCCGGCGAGATCGAGCGCCTGCGCGCGCAGGGTGCGGTGCGGTGAGCCGCACGCTGCCGCCGGCGCGCACGGCTTCACTCCCCGGCGCGACTCTGCTAACCGAAGGCGCCGAAACTTCGGATGATCCGCCCGCCGCTCGAGATCCGGACGGCCACGTCCGTGGAAATGCCGCAGACGATCTCCACGATCGTGGCGGCGTTCATCACCGACCCGCTGACACGGTTCGCGTGGCCGTCGCCGCACGAGCATCTGAGCGCCATGCCGCTGGCCACCCGCGAGTTCGCCGGCCGGAGCTTCGAGCACGGCACGGCGTACGTCTCCGCCGGCCTCCACGGCGCGGCCCCGTGGCTCCCGCCGGGCGTGTACCCGAACGGCGAGGCGCTGGAAGCGGTGTTCCGGAGCACGGTTGCCGCCGACCGTCTCGACGACCTGCTCGGCACCTTCGAGCAGATGGGACGATGGCACCCCGACGAGCCGCACTGGTATCTGCCGCTGATCGGCGTCGAGCCCGTCGCGCAGGGCAGGGGGCTCGGCTCGGAGTTCCCGCGCCATGCGGTCGCGCGCTGCGACGAGACGAGCACGCCCGCGTACCTCGAGTCGTCGAATCCGCGGAACATCCCGCTCTACCAGCGCTTCGGCTTCGAGATCCTGGGCGAGATCGGCGTGGGCAAGGCGCCCGTCGTGACCCCCATGCTGCGGCGGCCTCGGGCGTCGTGAGCGTCGCCGGGCCGCTGTCGGGCATCACCGTCGTCGACCTGACGCGTGTGCTGGCCGGCCCCTACTGCACGCTCGTGCTAAGCGACCTCGGCGCGCGGGTCATCAAAGTGGAGCATCCCGACGGCGGCGACCTCGCGCGCTCGCTCGGCCCGTGGATCGGCGGGCGGTCGGGCTACTTCCTGTCGGTGAATCGCGGCAAGGAGAGCATCGCGCTCGATCTGAAGAATCCGGACGATCTCGGCATCCTTCACCGGCTGCTCGAGCGTGCCGACGTGCTGGTCGAGAACTTCCGTCCGGGCGTCATGGAGAAGCTCGGGCTCGGCTGGGAGGCGCTGCACGCGTGCTATCCGGGCCTGGTGTATGCCGCCACCTCGGGCTTCGGCCACACCGGGCCCTACGCGCAGTATCCGGCCTTCGATCTCGTGGCGCAGGCGATGGGCGGACTCATGAGCATCACCGGCCATCCGGGCGGTCCGCCGACGCGCGTCGGCACGTCGCTCGGCGACCTCGCGGCGGGGCTGTTTACCGCCGTCGGCATCAACGCGGCGCTGGTGCACCGGGCGCGCACGGGACTCGGCATGAAGATCGACGTCGCCATGCTCGATTGCCAGGTGGCGCTCGGGGAGAATGCGCTCGTGCGCCATGCCGCCGGCGAGACGCCCGGCCCGCTCGGCGCGCGGCACCCCGCGATCGCGCCGTTCGACGCCTTTCCCACCGCCGACGGACACGTCGTCATCGCCGCCGCCACCGACGCCCAGTTCCGCGCGCTTGCTGCCGCGCTCGGGGCGCCGGCGCTGGCCGACGAGCCCGCCTTCGCCACCAATGCGCGCCGCCTGGCGCACCACGAGCGGCTCAGGGCCGCGCTCTCGGAGCGGCTCGTGACGCAGCCGGGGGCGCACTGGATCGAGCGGCTGCGCGCCGCCGGCGTGCCGTGCGGTCCCATCAACACGATTGCCGACGTGGCGGCCGACCCGCAGGTGGCGGCCCGCAACATGCTGCCGCGCGTGGACGACCCGGTCGCGGGACCCGTGCGCGTGTTCGGCTGTCCGGTGAAGATGTCGGCATTCGACGATCCACCGGTGCGCCCCGCTGCGCCCGAGCTGGACGGCGACCGCGAGCGGATCCTCCGCGAGCTCGCCGAGCGCGCCGGCAAATGACCACGCTCGCTCGTCGCCCTGGCGCCCGCAGGCGGTCTCTCGTGCACGCCCCGCTCGTGGGGGCGGGCGACCGCGTCTTCGGCGTGCCGTTCTTCGGCTGGCTTTGCTATGGTTCGCGCCGGCCATGAGCGACCCCGTCGTGCCTTTTCGCGTGCTGCCCCAGCTCACCGAGCGCAACCGGCCGTTTTGGACCGGGGGCGGCGCCGGCGAGCTGCGCTTTCTCCGCTGCGACGCCTGCGGCTACTTCGTCCATCCGCCGGCGCCGGTGTGCCCGCGCGACTGCGGGCGGGCGCTCACTTGGACCGCCGTCTCCGGCAAGGCGCACGTGGCCACGTTCACCGTGAACCACCAGCCGTGGCTGCCGGGGCCTGCGGTGCCCTACGTGGTGGCCATCGTGGAGATCGTCGAGCAGCCCACGGTGCGGCTCATGACCAACATCGTGGGCTGCGCGCCCGAGGCCGTGCGCATCGGCATGCCCGTGCGCGTGGTCTTCGAGCATCACGCCGACCCCGACGGCGACGTGTGGCTGCCGCTGTTCGAGCCGGATCCGGCGGGGGAGGCGCGCTATGGCGCGTGAGATTCTCGAGCGCCGCGCGTGCATCTCGGGCATCGGGCAATCCGACGTCGGCCGGCGGCTCGGCCGCGATCCGCTGGCGCTCACCCTCGACGCTTGCCTCGCCGCCATCGCCGACGCCGGCCTCACGCCGCGCGACATCGACGGGCTCGCCACCTATCCCGGCGCCGCGCTCGGCATGCCCGCCGGCTTCACCGGCGCCGGCGTGGTGGACGTGCAGGACGCGCTTCGCCTCGAGCTCGACTGGTACGACTCCGGCATCGAGACTGCCGGGCAGCTCGGCTCGGTGGTGAAGGCCGCGATGGCCGTCGCCTGCGGGCTCGCCACGCACGTGCTCTGCTTTCGCAGCGTGTGGGAGGGCAGCGCGCAGGGCACGCAGGGCCGCAAGGGCATCGGCGCGGGCGTGCCCAAGGCCACGGGCTCGATGGAGTGGTCGATTCCGTTCGCGGCGGCCTCGGCGGCGGTGTGGATCGCCATGTACGCGCAGCTCCACTTCCATCGCTACGGCACGACGCGCGAGCAGCTCGCCTGGATCGCGCTCAACGCCCGTCGCAACGCCGCGCGCAATCCGAAGGCGATCTACCGGGAGCCGCTGTCGCTCGAGGACTATCTCGGGGCGCGGCCGATCGCCACGCCGTTCGGCCTCTACGACTGCGACGTGCCCTGCGACGGCGCGACGGCCGTCATCGTCTCGGCGCGCGAGCGGGCGCGCGATCTCCGCCGGCCGCCGATCGGCATCGAGGCCGTCGGCACGGCGCTGCGCGGGCGTCCTTCGTGGGATCAGTTCGACGACCTCACGCAGATGGCGAACCGCGATGCTGCGCGCCATCTCTGGTCGCGCACGAATCTCACACCCGCCGACGTCGACGTCGCCGAGCTGTACGACGGCTTCAGCTACCTCGCGCTCTCGTGGCTCGAAGCGCTGGGCTTCTGTCCGGTCGGCGAGGGCGGGCGCTTCATCGAGGGCGGGACGCGGATTGCGCTCGACGGCGCGCTGCCGCTCAACACCCACGGCGGCCAGCTCTCCGCCGGGCGGCTTCACGGCTACGGCTTTCTGCACGAGGCCTGCGTGCAGCTCTGGGGGGAGGGCGGCGACCGCCAGGTTCCGGGCGACCCGCAGGTCGCCGCCGTCGCGGCCGGCGGCGGCAACACCTGCGGGTGTCTCCTGCTGACGCGCGCGTAGCAGGGTCCCGCGGGCCTCGTCCCC
>DATMAZ010000154.1:0-5485 GCA_035559675.1 Candidatus Limnocylindria bacterium | reverse complement strand
CCGCGCCGCCCGCCAGCGTCAAGCACGCAGGTGCGCCGGCGAGGCCCGGACGTCGTATGGGCCGCGGCCCGGCGGCCGGCGGTTTGCCGCCGGCGGTGCTCTGTCGCTAAACCGGCCCCATGCTGTTGCGGGACCGGATCGGCATCGTATCGGGCATCGGGCCGGGGGTCGGCCGCGCGGTGGCGCTCGCCTTCGCCCGCGAGGGGGCCGACGTCGTGCTCGCCGCCCGCACCGCGGCGGCGCTCGACGCGGTGGCCGCCGAGGTCGAGGCGCTGGGACGCCGCGCGCTCCGCGTGCCGACCGACATCGCGGAGCCCGCCGACTGCCGACGGCTCGTCGAGCGCACGCTCGCCGCGTTCGGCCGCGTCGACGTGCTGGTGAACAACGCGTTCCTCACGCACCCCTGGGGGCCGATCGAGTCGGCCGACTTCGAGGCGTGGCGCCGCATCTACGACGTGAACCTCTTCGGCTCGCTGCGGCTCTCGCAGCTCGTGCTGCCGGCCATGCGCGCCCAGGGCGGCGGCTCGATCGTGATGGTGAACACCATGTCGATGCGCATCATCGAACCCAACGTCGGTGGCTACGCCTCCTCCAAGGCCGCGCTCATGACCGCGACGCAGACGCTCGCCAAGGAAGTCGGCAAGGACGGCATCCGCGTGAACTCGGTCGTCCCCGGCTACATCTGGAGCGAGAAGATGGAGGCGTACTTCCGCCACCTCGCTACCGAGCAGGGCCGGACCTACGAACAGGTCTTCGAGGACGTCGCAGGGCGCACGGCGCTCCACCGCATCCCGGACTCGGCCGAGATCGCGGACGCGGTCGTGTTCTTTGCCTCGGACCTGTCCCGGGCGGTCACCGGTCAGGCCCTCGACGTGAACGGCGGGCACTACTTCCACTGAGGCGGGGCTCGCCCGCCTGCGCTCCTCTCGTCACGCCGCACCGGCGGCGGCCCGCAGCATCCAGGCCGCAACCGCGCGTCCCATGCGCGCCGCGAAGCGCGCCGGCAGCTCGCGCACCAGCGTGTCGGCGTCGCCAGGACGCACGAGACTCACCGTCGCGCCGCCGAAGCCGCCGCCGGTGAGCCGGGCGCCGAGACACCCGGGGACGGCGAGCGCCAGCTCGACCAGCCGATCGAGCGCCGGCGTACTGTTCCCGAGCAGCGTCCGCGCGCTCTGGTGGCTCGCGGTCATGAGCACGCCGAGGGCCACCAGATCGTTCGCCCGGAGCGCCTCCGCGGCGCGGGCGACGCGGGCGATCTCGTCCACGACGTGACGCGCGCAGGCGGCCTCGCGCCTGCCGAGGCCCGCGGCGAGCTTCGCGAGCTGCTCCGCGGAGGCGTCGCGCAGCGCCGGGACGCCGAGCCCTTCGGCGGCCGCGAGACACGCGCCGCGGATCTCGGCGTAGCGCCCGTCGTCGAGCGCGTGGCGCTCGCCCGAGTCGCAGACGACGAAGGCGGCGTCCCGCAGCGGCAGCCGCTCGACCGACGGCACGCGGCAGTCGAGCACGATGGCATGGTCGGCGGCGCCGAAGAGCACGGTCACCTGGTCGAGGAGCCCGACCGGCACGCGGGCGAACTCGTGCTCCGCCGCCCGGCAAAGCGCGGCGAGCTCCCAGCGCTCGGCGTCGTCGAGCGGTCCGGGCTCCCCGCCGGCCAAGCGAAACGGCGCCAGCGCCCGCAGGGCGAGCGCGGTGGCGACCTCGACCGCGGCCGAGCTGCTGAGGCCGGCGCCGATCGGCACCTCGCTGGCGATCACGGCGTCGAACCCGGGCACGGCGACGCCCCGGCGGCGGAGGAGCGCCACGACGCCCGCCGGATGCCGGGCCCAGCCGGCGAGCGCGGCGGGGTCGAGCGCCGACGACTCGACGTCGACGATCTCGTCTTGCTCGAGCGAGCAGAGCCGGAGACGGCCGTCCAAGCGCCGGCGCGCGGCCACGGCGAGGGTCCGGTCGATGGCGGCAGCCAGCACGAGCCCGTCGTTGTAGTCGGTGTGGTTGCCGAGCAGCTCGATCCGGCCCGGCGCCTCGGCCAGCGCGTCGGGGGGCCCACCGAAGCGTTCGACGAAGGCGTGGTGGGCTCGCGTGCGCGCGGTCATGCGGTCAGTGCCGGTCGAGCAGCAAACTCTGGAGCGAGCTGCCGAGCGGGCCCTGGCGGTCCCAGAGGCGGCTCTCGGCGAGGCCCACGCCGTGCGACTCGACCGACGTGCGGCTCTCCAAGCATACCCATTCGCCCGCCGGGTGGCGATGCAAATACACAGTGAGATCCGGATTGATGAACTCCCAGCCGTCCACGCGCGAGAGGGTCCAGCTGATGCCGTTGCCGAAGTCGGCGGCGGCTACCACGCGGCTGAGCGGCAGCACGGGCTCGCCGGCGACGACCGGCACGCGCAGCCGAATCCAGTCGGTGGCGGGTCCCGGTTCCGCGAAGCTGCCGGCGACGAAGCGGTGCTCGACGCCGTCACGGTGAAAGGAGCGATAGGCCACGGCCTCGCCCCAGGGCGGCAAACTCGCGCTGCCCGACTCGGGGGGCGGCGGGGCGGGAGGCTGGGCGCGCTCGGCCGGCACGGGAAGGTCGGCCGTGCGGATGCGCAGCGCGGTCGCGCGCGCGACCTCGACGTCGCCCGCGCGCATCGACGCCTCGACGAGCTGCACCTTGCGGCCGGGGCGCACCAGCCGCGCGCTCACGGCGAGCGGCACCACCGGCACGGGGCGCAAGAGCTCGATCGTCAGCCGGGCGACCAGCATGCCGTCGCCGCCGGGCACGCGCTCGACCTCGCGCGCCAGCAGCGCCGCGGGCGGCCCGCCGTGCTGCGCCTCGCGCGTCCAGGGACCGCGCGTGAGATCGGTGGGAACGAAGCGATCGCCGTCGGGAACGAAGAGCGCGTCGTCTGCGGACATTCAGGACGACGTAGCGCGCCAGTCCGGGTGATGCACGCACCAGGGGCTCGCCACCAGCAGCGTCTCGCGACAATCCACCCGCCAGGCGCGCACGCGGCGCCGCCAGGCGCGCGCGACCGTCCCGTCGGCGTCGCGGAGATAGTCGGTGAAGTGCCGGAAGCTCGGCAGGTTCCAGAGGAGCACGACCTCCGTCTCCCGCATCGCCGTGCGGTAGGCGCCGAGCAGCTCGAGACCACGCCGCGACATCGCCCGGCGCCAGGCGCCGCCCACCGCGGCGAGATAGCGCTCGGCGGTGCCGGGCTTCACGGTCGCGATCTCCTGCAGGCAGCCGGCGCCGCGAATGCCGGCCGCCACGATCTCGTCGCGCGTCGGGCAAAACGGCGCCGGGACGAGGATGCGGTCGAAGCCGCCGGAGCGCCACCGCGTGGCCTCCGTCCACCACTGCCGGAGCGCCGGATCCTGGCCGGAGCTGCGCGTGTACTGCCGCTCGAGGATCTCGGCCCAGTGGTCCCAGCCGTGCATCTCCCAGAGATTCACCACCGTGGGCCACGAGCCCGTCGAACCCGACTGCTGCCACGTGCCGACGAGCGGCGCGCCGCCGTCGCGACGGTCGGCGCCGAGCTTGCCGGTGTGCGCCTTGTAGGCTTCGGAGCCGGTGCCGGTGATCGCGATCGTCTCGTGCAAGTAGACGCAGGCGTTCGGCATGCGCGCCATTAGCAAGCCCGCGGTGCGGGTGCTAGGGTTCGCGGCCCGATGGATTTCTCGTTCTCCGACCGCGAGCTCGCGTTCGCCGACGAGGCCCGTCGCTGGCTGGAGGAGAACCTCCCCGCCGCCTGGCGCCGCGACCACTGCTGGACGCGCGTCGAGGATCCCCTGTGGATCGAGGTGGCGCGCGCCTGGCAGCGCATGCTGTTCGACGGCGGCTGGGCGGCGATCGCCTGGCCCCGCGAGTACGGCGGGCGCGGCGCCACGGTGGTCGAGCGCTGGTTCTTCGACCAGGCGCTCGATCAGGTGGGCGCGCCGCGGCCGCCGGCGCAGTCGTACGTCGACCTGATCGGTCCGGCGATCCTGCGCTACGGCACGGACGAGCAGCGCCGCCGCTTCCTCGCCACGATGGTGAACGGCGAGCTCCTCTGGTGCCAGGGCTTCTCCGAGCCGGGCGCCGGCTCGGACCTGGCCTCGTTGCGCTGCCGCGCCGAGCGGCGCGGCGACGAGTACGTGGTGAACGGCCAGAAGGTGTGGACCAGCAACGCCGACATCGCCGACTGGTGCTTTCTGCTCTGCCGCACCGAGCCGGACGCGCCGAAGCACAAGGGCATCAGCCTGCTGCTGGTCGACATGAAGACGCCCGGCATCAGCGTGCGCCCGCTCAAGCAGATGACCGACGACCACGAGTTCTGCGAGGTGTTCTTCGAGGACGTGCGCGTGCCCGCGGCGAACCTGCTCGGCGCGCCCGGCGCCGGCTGGAGCATCGCGATGGACATCGTGGCGCACGAGCGCGGGCCCATGTGGACCTTCGTCTTCCAGCGCAAGATCCGGCGGAGCCTCACCCAATTGATCCAGGCGCTGCGCGAGCATCCAGGGGCGGCCGGCACGCTTCGCGATCCCGAGGTCCGCCAGCGTCTCGCCCAGGCGCACATCGAGGTCGAGCTGCTGCGGCTCTCCGGCTATCGCAGCCTCACCACGCTGCTGCGCACCGGGCATCCCGGGCCGGAGAGCTCGCTCGAGAAGATCATGGGGAGCGAAACCGACCAGCGGCTGCAGGACCTGGCGCTGTCCCTGGTCGGACCCTACGGCGCGCTGCGCAGCGGGCCGCTGGCGCTCGGCGGGGGTGCGGTCGCCCGGCAGTTCCTCTACGCCCGCTCGGAGACCATCATGGGCGGGACGTCCGAGATCCAGCGCAACGTGATCGCGCAGCGCATTCTCGGGTTGCCGCGCTAGGGCGCGCTGCGGCGGCTGGCCGCGCCGGGGCATCTTCGCTATGAGCGCCACGCGCCCCATGCCCGCTCGACCCTCGACCTGCCGGCTGGAGGTATTCCTCGTCTCGCTGGCCGCGCTCCTGCTGGAGATCAGCTACACCCGGATCTTCTCGTTCAAGGCGTCGTCGTACTTCACCTATCTGCTGATCGGCTTCGCGCTGCTCGGCATCGGATCGGGCGGCGTGCTGGTCTCGATCGCGTCCGCCTGGCGGCGCCGGCCGCCCGAGGCGGTCCTCCCGCCGCTCGCCTTCGGAGCCGCGCTCGCGACCGTGCTCGGCTACTTCGTGGTCGCCGCGACCGAGCTCAGCACCTTCGCGCCGCCGGCGAGCTTCGGACAGGTGAGCAACCTCGCCCTCGTCTGCTTCGCGGTCTTCACCGCGTTCGCGGGCGTGGGGCTCACGATCGCGTGGATCTTCGCGAGCCAGAGCGCCGCCATCGCGCACCTCTACTTCGCCGACCTGGTCGGCGCGTCGCTCGGCTGCATGCTCGCCATCCCGCTCATGACCTGGCTCACGCCGCCGGGCTGCGTGTTGGCGGCGGCCGCGTCGTTCGCGGCGAGCGGGCTGCGGCTGGCGCGCGCCGGGCGATGGCGCCCGGCGCTGGCGGCGGCC
>DATMAZ010000153.1:0-16591 GCA_035559675.1 Candidatus Limnocylindria bacterium | reverse complement strand
AGGACTATGACGGCCCGAGCTCGCCGGTCCCGCTGCCGCCGCCGCCCTGGTGAGCGCGCTGGCGCTCGGCCGCCCACGAGCCCGGCGCCCTGCCGTCGAGGCGCACCCGGCGGTGCGCGAACAGCCAGCGCCCGCCGGCGCGCACGTAGCGGTCGCGATAGCGGCCCCAGTGATCGAGCCCGCGCTGCGTGATGGCGAGGAAGTACGAAGCGCCGTGCGCGTGGGTGGCGTCGTCGAGCGTGATCTGCACGCTCGAGACGTGATGCCGGATGAACGCGCGTTCGCCGCTGCCGCGCACCGACTGCGCCGTGCCGGCGACGAACGCGCGGATGGCATCGCGGCCCGCGAGCACGCGGTTGCCGTCGAGCTCGAGCACGCCGTCGGCCGAGAAGAGCGCGCAGAAGTCGTCGAAGCGGCCGCCGTCGCCGTAGTGCGTGTACGCCGCCACCAGCTCGCGGATCGCGTCCCGGGCGGCCGCCTCGTCGGCCGACCTCACGCGGCCGGCGCTCCCGCCGGCGCCTCGAGCGCGCGCAGCACCGCGTCGGCGGACGTCACGGTGGCGAGCAGCGGCATGATGTTCTCGATCGAGAAGCGGTGCCAGTCGTCGGGATAGCTGGCGCAGCAGTCCTCGATCACGACCATGTCGAAGCCGCGGTTCACCGAGGCCCGCACGATGCTCTCGATGGCGATGTTGGTCGAGACGCCCGTCATGAGCATGGTGGTGCGCCGGAGCTGCCGCAGCACGGGGTAGAGCTGCGTGCCGTACGAGCCGTCCACCCCGACCGTGCGCTCGAGGACGAAGTCCTGCGGGGTGGCCGCCAGCGCCGGATGGATCTCCGCGCCCCACGTGCCTTCGATCAGCGTGGGCTCGCGCTGCGAGCGGCGGTGCAGCAGCGTGTTCGGACGCGGGAAGCCGGGCTTCAGCGCGAAGTTGACGTACACGACCGGTACGCCGCGACGGCGCGCCGCCGCCATGAGATTGGCCAGCCGCGCAATGACGCCGCGCTCGTGCACCGCAGCCGCCAGCACGCCGCCGAGCCCGCGCGTGCCGATCTTCGACTCGTGCACGATGTCGTTCTGCATTTCGACCACGCAGAGCGCGGCGCGGTCCGGGTCGAGGGTAAGCTCGGCCATGGCGGCCGATTGTCGATCACGATCGGCGCGGCCACAAGGGACCGCTCAGCGCTCTCGGAGGAAGGCGCGCGGGTCCACCCGCTTCCCGTCGACCCGGACCTCGTAGTGCAGGTGCGGGCCGGTGCTGCGGCCGGTGCTGCCGACCAGCCCGATGACCTCGCCCTTGGCGACGCGCGCGCCCGGCTTCACGTCGATCCGCGAGAGGTGGCCGTAGACCGAGCGCACGCCGTTGCCGTGATCGAGCTTCACGTGCTTGCCGAGGCCGCCGCCGGTGGCGGCGACGATCACCTTGCCCGGGGCGGGCGACTCGACGGGAACACCCATCGGCGCGCCGATGTCGATACCGCCGTGGTGCTCGATCCGGCCGCCCCAGGGCGACCGTCGCCGGCCGAACTTGGAGTTCACCGGGCCCTGCACGGGCCAGCGGAGCGGCAGGGTCTTTACCAGCGTGCCGAGCTGGCCCACCAGATCGGTCAGCTCCCGCAGCCGCTGCTCCTCGGCCGCCATGGTGCCGGCCAGGCGATCGAGCTGCTCGAGCGGCTGCACGTTGGCGGTGGGATTGATCCGCATGATCCGCGGCCGCGGGCCGCCCACGCCGGCGAACGGCGACGGCTCCTCGACGCTGGCGTCGCCGGACTCGGCGTCTTCGGCGCCGACGGTTTCGGCGTTGGCGTTCTCGGGACCGAGCGCAGCCCACATGTCTTCGTGGAAGGCGCGCCAGGTCGTGACGTCGCGGCGGATGGCGGCGACCCGCTCCTCGAAGGCGGCGATCAGCTCGTCCTGCGCCTGTACCCGGCGGCGGAGCGCCGCCACCTCGCCGCGGCCGCGCTCCAGCCGCAGCCACTCGCTCGACAGGCCGACGACGGTTCCGGCCGACACCGCCGCCAGGAACACCGTGCCGTAGGCGAGCCAGCGCGACAGACGCAGGCGCGCGACCTGCGTGCCGTCGCCGTGCACGAGGAGCAGCTGGAAGGGCGGCTTCATGCGGTGAGCGGCACCACGACGGGCCGCGTCTCCTCGACCGGCTCGGCCACCGTCATCCGGCAGTGCCCGTCGTGCACGGCGCCCTCCTCCATCACGATGCACGGCGCTTGGATGTCGCCGGTCACCCGCGCCGTCTTGCGCAGCTCGATCCGCTCGCTGGCGGCGATGCTGCCGACCACCGCGCCGTGCACGATGACGGCGGTCGCCGTCACCGTCGCCTCGACGACCGACTGCACGCCGACCACCAGCGTGTCGGCGGCGCGGAGCTCACCGCGGAACCGCGCGTCGAGCATGACGGTGCCGGAGCAGGTGTACGTGCCCTGGATCTCGGAGCCTTCGTCGAGGAAGGCGCCGAGGCGATTCGCCCGTCGCTTGTCCTTGCGAAATCCCCACATGGATCACCCGAGACGAAGCCGGCGCGACTGGCCTGGCAGAGCGCACTGCGCGCGCGGCGGCAACACGTGGACCGCCCCTTGGAGCAGTCCGTGTGCCAGCCTCACGGGCGCGCGGGCCGCACGGCCCGGCGCGGGCCCGCGCTGTCAGGATGATGGCAGGCGGTGCAATCCTGGGCATTGACGCGACGCGGTCCTTGACCCCCCCAGGACCGTCTGTTACCGCGGCGCCTCGCCACATGCATTGGCCGCCGAGCACCGAGCAGCTCGCGCGTCTTTTCGAGACGCTGCGCTGGGTGGAGCAGCATTCGCCGCGCTACCGTCGCGTCTTCGGGGAATGTGGCGTCCGGGCCTCGGAGCTGCGCACCTACGACGACTTCCGCCGCCGCGTGCCGCGTACGGCGAAGACCGATCTCGTGGCGAGCCAGCGCGCGCAGCCGCCGTTCGGCGATTTCCTCGCGGTGCCGCGCTCGGAGTTCGCCTCGCTCCACACCTCGCCGGGCCCGATCTTCATCCCGCGCATCGCCTCGGAGCGCGGGGGAACGCCCGTGCTCGCCAAGTCCATCCGTGCCATGGGCGTAGTGCCCGGCGACGTCGCCCATGTGACGCTCGCCTATCACATCATGCCGGGCGGGCTGCGGCTGCACCGCGCCTTCGAGGAGGCGGGCTGCCTCGTCATCAACGGCGGCACGGGCAACAGCCGCTTGCAGGTGGAGGTCGCGAAGGCGTGGGGCGCCACGGTGTACGCGGGCACGCCGAGCTTTCTCGCCAACCTCGGCGACACCGCGCGAGAGATGGGGCTCGACCCGCGGCGCGACCTCGCCTACCGCGTCGGCTTTTCCACCGCGGAGGCGCTCACGCCGGCGTTGCGCGCCTCGCTCCACGACACCTTCGGCGTCGAGCTCTTCGACCACTGCGGGGAGGCGCAGATCGGCCCCCTCGCCGGGGAGTGCAGGGCGCACGACGGCATGCACCTTCACGCCGAGGACCTGTTCTGCGAGTTCCTCGATCCCGAGTCGGGGGCGCCCGTGGGCCCGGGCGAGACGGGCGAGCTGGTCGCGACGCTGCTCGGGCCGCGCGCCATCCCGCTCGTGCGCTACGCGCCGGGCGACGTCTTTCGGCTCCTCGCCGGCGCCTGCGCGTGCGGCGACACGTCGCCGCGCGTGGTCTTCGTGGGGCAAGTGGGCGGCATCCGCAAGGTGAAGGGCGTGCTCGTGCATCCCATGCAGGTCGGCGCGGCGCTGCGGGACTTTCCCGAAGCCGGACGCTTTCAGATCGTGGTCGACCATCCCGAGGGCAGCCGCTACGACCGCGCCGTGCTGCGCATCGGCGTGGAGACGCCGCCGGCCGACGTGGAGTCGTGGCGCCGTGCCGTCGCCGAGCGGGTGAAGGCCGTGGCGCTGGTGTCGATGGAGGTCGAGCTGGTGCCGCCCGCGGCGATTCCGGAAGCCGCCGCCGGCCCGCGCTACGCCGCGGCGATGGTCGACTTGAGGACCAAGCGGTGAGTCACCGCCGGCCGGCGCGCGAGCAGCGCTACTACGACCCCGAGATCCAGACGATGCCGCTCGAGCGCGTGCGCGCGTTGCAGGCCGAACGGCTGGCGCGCCAGCTCGACCGCATCTGGGCGACGCCGATCCCGTTTTTCCGGCGGAAGCTCGAGGCGGCGGGGCTCCGCCGCGCCGACCTCCGGGGGCTCGACGATCTCCCGGCCATTCCCACCACGGTGAAGGCCGAGCTCAGGGACAACGAAGCGGCGGTGCCGCCGTTCGGCGACTACCGCGGCGCGCCGGTGAGCGAAGCGGTGCGGCTCGGCGCGTCCACCGGCACGAGCGGGCGCCCGACGCTCATCCTGTGGACGCGCAAGGATCTCGCGGTCGATCACGCCGCCTCGGCGCGCGGACGCTGGCGCTGGGGGCTTCGGCCCGGGATGAGCCTCGCCAACGCGCATCCGTTCGGCATGAACGCCGGCGGCTGGCACTTCAGCCACGGCGTCGAGGCGCTCGGCGTGCTCAACATCCCGTCGGGCCCGCCGGTCGGCGAGGAGCACGTGCGCGACGTGATCGAGGTCTGGCGGCGGCTCCGCCCCGACATGTACCGGCTGTTCGGCAACGTGGCGCAGACCTACGCCGACGCCGCGCGCCGCGCCGGGCTCGACCCCGAGCGCGATCTGAACCTCACCATGTCCGCGGGCGATCACCCGTCCGAGCAGTATCTCATGGCGAGCAGCGGGCTCGAGGCGCTGCCGCTGCTCGGCAGCGCCTGCGAGGAGCGCAACGGCGCGCATCTCGCCGAGGATCTCGCGATCGTCGAGGTGATCGACTGGAAGACCGGCCGCGCCTGCGGGCACGGCGAGCGCGGCAGCCTCGTGGTGACCGTGCTCGAGAAGGACAACTTCCTACTGCGCTACGATCTGGAAGACGTCGTGCGGCTCAACACCGATCCGTGCCCCTGCGGCGAGACGCACCGCCGGCTCTTCTACGAGGGGCGCGTGCGGGACTTGGTGCGAGCCGGCACGCGCGAGGTGCTGCCCATCGACGTCGCCTTCGTGCTCTACGAGTTTCCCGAGGTCTCGACGCCGTCGGCGGAGTACCAGCTCGTCCGCCCGCCCGCGCCGCGGGCGACGCTGCACGTGCGCTGCGAGACGTCCGCCGCCGCCGGCGATCGCACCGCGCTCGCCGGCCGCCTGGCGGCGCGCTTCCGCGAGCGGCTCGGCGTGGACGTCGACCTCGAGCTGCTCGACCGGGGCGGGCTGCCGCGCTTCGCATACAAGGCCGCGCGCGTGGTCGACGCCTGAGGCGTCGACGGCCGGCGCGCCGCCGCTCCCGTCAGCTCTGCGGCGTGAACCAGACGGGCGACGTCCAGGCGCGTTCCTGGATGACCTTCGGCCACGCCGGGTCGTCGCAGGTCGCCGGGCGGTCCTCCGGCGCGAGCCGGTTGCACTCGTACGCGCTCCACCGGCAGGTCGGGTTCTCGAGCACGCGCGCGTAGTAGAAGGCGTGCTGGGCGGGATCGAAGTCGGGATCCGTCCAGAGGCTGCACAGCGAGTCGAAGCCCGGGCCGCTGGTGGTGCAGGTGTCGGTGTCGACCGTGGCGCCGTTCAGCGGATCGCCGGCCACGTCGTAGACCTGGTAGTGCGACTCGCCGTTCTCGCGCCAGCCCTTCACGATCTGGATGCGCTGGAGCTGCGTGCCCGGCTTGGCGGCCGTCCCCGGGTCGCGCAAGGCGGACACGAGGAACGTCGGCGCCGTCGCACCCGTCGGGGGCGCGGGCAAGGTGCCGCCCATGGGCACGCCCTGCTCGTAGGCGTGCTGCACCATCTCGACGTCGTCGCAGAGCCCGGGATCGAGGTTCCAGCCGGCGAACAGCCGGGGCGTGATGCGCGGCCCGCTGGTGGCGAACACCTCGCGGCGTCTGAGCGCGCGGAAGATCGCGTCGCGCGAGTTCTCCTCGGCCCACACCCCCGCGAGACCGCCCGGGCTGAACGAGATGCCGCCCACGGTGAGCACGCCGCGACCGAGACGCTTCGCCGGCGTGTCGTCGTCGGTGCCGCGGTGGCCGACGAAGGTGTCCTCGCCGACGAAGCCGGGGGTGCCGTTGTGCGTGTCGGTGCCGCCGATGAAGCCGCGCGGGAAGGGGTTCACCCCGATCCGCTCGGCTTCGCCGAGGCCTTCGAGCAGCGCGCCGCGCGCGAAGTCGCGCCGGGAGACGCAGCCGCGCCGGGTGGCGCCGAGAATCCCCGTGCCGTCCCCGCAGTCGACGAACGGCGTGTACTGCTCCTTCTCGAAGTCGCAGAGCTCGTCGGGCGCGCCGAGGATCCCCGAGAGCCCGTTGCTGCACTCGGAGTCGCCTTTGTGCTGGTAGATCTCGAGCAGCGGCTCCATCGACGCCCGCAGCGCCGCCTGCGCCTGCTCGTCCGCCACCGTGGCGGCGCCGGGATACAGCACCTGGAACATCTTGCCGTTGCTCTCGTTGGAGTTGTGCGGGATCACCAGCGCGTCGCAGCCCGTGCCGGCCTCGAGACAGGTGTTGCGCAGCTCCGCCCACAGCCCCTGGGGAGTCGGCTGCTCGAAGTACGTGGTGGGGAAGGGCACCCGTTCGTTGCGGAAGATCACGTTGCGGTGGAGCGTGCTGATGCCCGTCGCCGCGGTGTACTCGTAGCCGACGA
The DNA here is from genome assembly GCA_035559675.1 of Candidatus Limnocylindria bacterium. Lineage (GTDB taxonomy): Bacteria > Desulfobacterota > Binatia > DP-6 > DP-6 > DATMAZ01. The sequence continues at coordinate 9,916 of DATMAZ010000153.1, read as the reverse complement.
ACGACGTGAAGGTGCAGGCCGCGGTACGGTCGTAGGCGGCATCGGCGGCAAGCTGCATGCGCCGCCAGACGGCCATCGCGTCGGGAATGCAGCCCGTACCGTCCGCTCCGCACACCTGGACGTCGCGGCTCGGCGAGACCGGCGTCAGCTGGACGCCGAAGATGATGGTGGCGTTCACGGCCGAGTCGGTGCGGTACTGCGTGCAGAACGCCGAGTCGTAGGCGGCCGAGCCCGGCGTGAGACACATCTCCACCTCGCCGAGGAACTCGGAATGGTCGGTGACAGCCGCGAAGTCGAGCGGCCGGTCGATCCGCACCACCTGGGTCGGTGCGCCGTCGGGGCCGAGCGGCGGGAGCGCCACCGGCGTGCCGCGCGCGAAGGCGTAGGCGTCCTGCGGCGTCGTCGGTACGTCGAAGGCGCTGGCGTCGAACGAATGCTTGGTGTGGATGTGGAGGTCGCCGAAGTAGGCGTTGCGCAGCGGGTTCGAGTCGGCGCACGGCTCGCGCACGTCGATCGGGCAGCTTTCGCCCGGCGGCCGCGGCAGGCACAGCAGCTTCACACGGTTGCGGTCGACCCGTCGCGGTAGCTCACTCGAAACGGCGGTGGCGTGCAGACGCCGACTCGCCGGGCGGAGGCCCTCGGGGCGCGCCTTCAGCGTGATCGAGGTGAACGGGCCGCAGGTGCTCGTCGTGAGCGCCGGCACCGCCAGCTGCTTGGCGCGCGCCCGCACGCGGGCGAGCGGCACCGGCGTACAGCCGGCCTGCGGCTGGTTGAGACACAGCGCCGCCTCGAACGTGCAGCTGCCGTTCGGTGCGGCCACGCCGTCCTTGTCACAGGTGGGATCGCAGTCGGTGCAGGCGACCTGTGCGTCCTCGCCCGGCGGCTGGCTCGCCGTGCCGAGCACCTCGAGGTGCGCGAAGCAGTCGGTCGCGGGATTGGTCCCGCCCGAGATGCGTGCGGCCTCGGCCGCCGCGGCCCCCGCCAGCAGCACGACGACCAGCACGCCGAGCGGCGGCCGTCGGCGGGCGGGGTGCCGGTCGTTCATGTCGATACGCTCCAGAAGGCTTGCACCCGCTCGACCACCCACGCCGTGGCGATCGCTCCCATGGCGTATGCTGGCAGCAGGCGCAGTCTCGGCGCTTGGCTTACCACGGGGCGAAAAGGGATTGCCACAAAGAAAAGCAGGGCGACGAACGCGAGCTGCCCGATCTCCACGCCCACGTTGAAGGCGAGCAGCGCCAGGGCGGCGTGGGCCTGCGGCAGGCCGATGGCGGCGAGCGCCCCGGCGAACCCGAGGCCGTGCAGCAGCCCGAAGGCGAAGGCCACCATCCAGGGTCGCTCGTTGGCCAGCGTCGGTCGCTCGCCGGGCCCGCGGGCGATCTCGCGCGCCACCAGCACGATGCTCGCCGCGATCAGCGCCTCCACCGGGGGTGCGGGCAGCGTGAGCACGCCCGCGGTGGCGAGGGCCAGCGAGATGCTGTGCGCGACGGTGAACGCGGTGATCGTGCGCACCAGCTCCGCGCCGCTATGGACCAGCAGGAAGAGCCCGAGCACGAACAGCAGGTGATCCACGCCCTCGAGGATGTGCTGCACGCCGAGGACCAGATACCCCCAGGCGAGCGGCCCCGGGGCGCCGCCGAACAGCGCGCCCGCGTCGTGCGGCAGCTCGAGAACGGGCGCGTCGGTCCGCAGCACGCCCGTGAACGTCGTGCCGTCGAGCCAGTGGACGCGCACCACCACGTCGGTCTGGCCGGGGTCGCTGCCCGCGCTCACCAGCCGCTCGCCGCGGAGCGCGCCGTCGCAGGCCACCCGCCAGAACACCCGCGCGCCCGCTTCGGCCGCCGGCGGATCGGCGGGGTAGACCCGGCGGCAGTGCGCGGGCAGGGCCGGCACCAGCGGATCGTCCGCCACCGTGCGCCCGGGCGGCACCCTCGCCGGCGAGGTGCGCCAGACGACGTCGAACAGGGCGGGCTCGCGTTCGGTGAGGATCAGCAGCGCGGGGTCGAAGGCGTGCCCGCGCGCCGGCGCCGCCGGCAGCAGCAGGACCCACGCGAGCGCCGCGGCGACGCCGGTCATGGAGAGCCGTCCGCCGCGCGCTCCACACGCACCACGTACTTCTGCCGAAGCTCGTCCACCGCCGCGCGCAGCGTCGCGCGCCGGCGCTCGTCCACCCAGTCCTGCTGCACGGTCGCACGGATGCGGGCCAGCGGCGGGAGCGCGGCCGGGTTGCGCGCGCGGACGCGCACGAGGTGGAGCCCGTAGCTCGAGGCGATGGGCGGCGACCAGGTGTCGACGGGCAGCTCGACCACCGCGCGCGCGAACGCCGGGCCGAAGATGCCGGCGAGGTCCTGCTCGCTCTGGGCGCGCAGCTCCCGTCCCCGCAAAAACGGATCGCCCAGCGCGGCGAAATTGGCGCCCGCGAGAAGCTGCTCGCGCAGCGCAGCGGCGACCGCCCCGGCGCCGTCGCCATGGCGATCGCGGCTCACGAACACGTGCACGAGGTCGATGCGTGCCGGCGTGCGATAGCGGTCGGCATGGGCCTCGAGGTAGGCCTCGAGCTCGGCGTCGGTCGGCTCGGGAACCGGGTGCAGCCCTTCCAGCAGGAACTCCATTTTCTGGAGCAGCCGCCGCCGCACGATGATGTCACCGCGATCGAGGCCCATGGCGAGCGCCTCCCGGTACAGCACCTCGTCGTCGACGTATCGCTCGACCAGCGCCGCGTCCTCGGCGGGCGTGGGCTCCACCCCGAGCCGCCGGGTGTGATCCTGGCGCAACGCCTCGACGTCCGCGGCCGACAGCTCGATCACGCGTGTGGCGTCGTGCGGGGCGACCCGCCCGTAGAGCCAGAAAACGCCGCACCCCAGGACGACGAAGTGGAGCAGCGGCTCGCGAATGATGCGGCGGAGAAGCGCGATGGGGCGCTGTTCTAGGAAGGCGCCGGTGGGGGGTCAAACGTGGCGCGCGGGGTCCGGCGCGCTTGGTTGGACCGCTGCGGCGGGCCAGCTGCGCTCGGTCCCCGCGACGCCCGAGGCCCCGCTACCCCCCCTTGCGGCGCGCGATCTCCCGAATTCGCTTCCTCGCTTATCGGGTGGCTTCGCGGTACGGTCGGGTTGTGGAGTACGATCTCGCGATTCGGGGTGGGACCGTCGTCGATGGGACGGGGGCTCCGCGGCGGGCGGCGGACGTCGGGATCGTCGGCGGTCGGATCGCGGCGGTGGGTGCGCTCGGCGGCGCGGCGCGGACGACCTTCGACGCGTCCGGGCTCGTGGTGGCGCCGGGGTTCGTCGACCTGCACACCCACTACGATGCGCAGATCTTGTGGGACCCGTTGCTGAGCATCTCGCCCTGGCACGGGGTCACCACGGTCGTGATGGGCAACTGCGGCTTCGGGGTTGCGCCGACGCGGCCCGCGCATCGCGAGCTGGTACTGCGCACGCTGGAGAAGGTCGAGGGGATGAGCCTCGCGTGCCTCATGGCGGGCTGCGGTGACGAGTGGCCGTTCGAAACCTTTCCGCAGTACCTCGACGCCGTCGAGCGGCGCGGCAGCGCCATCAACGTGGCGGCGCTGCTCGGGCACACGCCGCTTCGGTTCTACGTGATGGGCGAGGACGCGATCGAGCGCCCCGCCACCGAGGACGAGGTCGCCGCCATGCGCCGGCTCGTGCGCGAGGCGATCGACGCGGGCGCGCTCGGCTTTGCGACCTCCAAGTCGCCGACGCACGTCGGATTCCGCGGCCGCCCGGTGCCGAGTCGTGCCGCCGAGCTGAGCGAGATCCGGGCGCTGGCCGGGGCGCTCGGCGAAGCCGGCCGCGGCGTCGTGCAGGCCACCGTCGGATCGGGCTTCTTCATCGACGAGCTGGCGGCGCTGTCGCGCGAGACCGGGCGGCCGATCACCTGGACGGCGCTGCTGGCCGGGCTGCTCGGTCCCGGCTCGCACCGCAGCTTCCTCGACTGGTCGGCGCGCGTGCTCGCCACGGGCGCGCGCGTCGTGCCCCAGGTATCGTGCCGCCCGCTCAACTTCGAATTCGATCTCGCCGAGCCGTTCCCGTTCGAGAGCGTGCCGGCGTTTGGACCGATCTCGGCCGCCGACCATGCCGGCAAGCTGCGGCTCTACGCGGATCCGGAGTTCCGCGCGGCGCTGCGCGCCGGGCTGGAGCCGGGCCGTAGCGGGCCGTTCTCCATGCCGTGGGAGCGCGTGGTGGTGACGCACGTGCCGGGCGATCCCGCCCTGGCGGAGCGGTCGCTCGTCGAGGTGGCGCGCGCCCGCGGCACCACGCCGCTCGACTGCATGATCGACCTGTCGCTGGAGAGTGACCTCGGGGCGCGCTTCCGTATGGCGATCCTCAACGTGGACGAGGACGAAGTCGCCGAACTGCTGACGCATCCCGACACGGTGCTCGGCCTCTCGGACGCGGGGGCGCACGCGAGCCAGCTGTGCGACGCCTGCTTCTCCACCCATCTGCTCGGGCACTGGGTGCGGGAGCGCGGCACGCTCACGCTGGAACAGGCGGTGCACATGCTGACGGGCCGCCCGGCGGACGTGATGGGCATCGGCGACCGCGGGCGACTCGTGCCCGGGCTCGCCGCCGACGTGGTGGTCTTCGATCCGGCCCGCGTGGCTCCCGGGCCGCTCCGCCGCGTGCGCGACCTGCCCGCCGGCGCGGCGCGGCTCGTCGCCGACGCACACGGCCTCGAGGCCGTGATCGTCAACGGCACACCGGTGCGCGAGCGGAACGTCGATCGGGTGACGAGCGACGGTCCGTTGCCCGGGCGGCTGCTGCGCGGCGGACGCGCACCGGCGTGAGGCGCGTGCGCGAGCCAACGCATTGACGCGTGTGGCGGCGAGCGGCATGAAACCTGCTTTACATTGAAAGTCACGTCCGAAATCCTGCAGTGGGAGTGAATCATCATGGGCATGGGTGAGATGCGTTCGGGGGCGGGTTCCGAAGCCGAAGGAACCGTAATCGAGGGACTCGGGATCCGGCGCAGCCTCGTGGAGGCGCTCACCTTGAAGAGTCTCTACTATCTGGGCGAAGCCTCCGTGCAGGAGCTCTCGCAGCAGCTGTGCATCAACCGCTCGGTGGTGGAGAACATCTTCGCGCGGCTGCGCAAGGAGCAGCTCGCGCAGGCCACCGGCATGACCGTCGGCATGCACCGCATCGCGCTCACGCAGGCCGGCCGTACGCGGGCGGCCGAGCTGCTCGCGATCGACGCGTACGTCGGCCCGGTGCCCGTCTCGCTCAACGACTACGTCATGCGGGTGCGCAGCCAGAGCGTGCGGGACATCGAAGTCACCCCGCAGGAGATGCAGTTCACCTTCAAGGACCTCGTGCTCGAGGAGGGCACGCTGGCGCAGCTCGGCACCGCCGTCGTCTCCGGCCGCGCGATCTTCCTCTACGGCCCGGCCGGCACCGGCAAGACGAGCATCGCGGAGAAGCTCTCGGACGTCTTCCGCAAGGACACCGTCTACATCCCCTACGCGGTGGAGGTCGACGGCCAGATCATCACCGTGTTCGACGCGCACGTGCACGAGCGCGTCGACGACGACGCGAGCGGCGCGTCGTTCGGCGACCCGCGTTGGGTGCGCTGCCGGCGGCCGCGCGTCATGGTGGGCGGCGAGCTCACCATCGAGATGCTCGACCTGCAGTTCAATCCGCTCTCGCGCTTCTACACCGCGCCGGTCCAGATGCGCGGCAACAACGGCTTCCTCATCGTCGACGACTTCGGCCGCCAGCGCATTCCTCCCGCGGAGCTGCTGAACCGCTGGGTGGTGCCGCTCGACCGCCGGATCGACTTCCTCACGCTGGTCGGCGGTAAGAAGATCGAGATCCCGTTCGACCTCTTCGTGGTCTTCGCCACCAACCTCGACCCGGCGCTCGTGGTCGAGGAGGCGTTCCTGCGCCGCATCCAGACCAAGATCAAGCTCGGGGCGGTGAGCCCGAAGATCTTCCACGAGATCTTCCGGCGGGCCTGCGACATGATGGGGCTCGTCTACGACGAGGCGCAGGTGGAGACGGTCCTGCACACGATCGAGAACCGCTACCGCCAGCCGCTGCGTGCCTGCTACCCGCGCGACCTGCTGCACCAGATCGTCTGGCGGGCGCGCTACGAGCAGCGTGAGCCCGAGCTCACGGCGGAGACGCTCGAGCACGCCTGCCAGGCGTACTTCCTCGAGCGCGACACGCCGGCCAAGGGCTGAGCCGCCTGGACCACCCCGCGTGATGCTCGGCGGCGCCGCCTGGCCGTGTGCGGGGTCACCGTCGCGAGCGTTCCTCTAGACACGCCGCCGTTGCCATTGCGGAGCGGGGCCCTCCGCTCCCATACTGCCGCGCCATGCGGGTGGGGCTCTCGAGGCGGATGCTGGTCGGTCTGCTCGCGGGGGCGCTCGCCGGCACGGTCGCGCACGTGCTGTGGGGCGAGAGCGCCGTGCTGGCGGCGGTCGTCCGCTACGGCACGGAGCCGGTGGGGACGGTCTTCCTGCGGCTGCTCTTCATGCTGGTCCTGCCGCTGGTCGTCTCCGCGCTGGCGCTCGGCGTGGCGGAGCTGCGCGACCTCGGGCGGCTCGGCCGCATCGGCTACCGGACGCTCGCCTACACCGTGACGGTGAGCGGCATCGCGGTCGCGATCGGCGTCGCCATGGTGAACGTCGTGCGCCCGGGCGACGGGCTCGACCCCGACGCCCGGGCGCGGCTCACCGCGCGCGCCTCGAACGCCGCCGTCGACGCGGCACCCGCGGCGGCGAGCGGCATCGATTTCCTGGTGCGGCTCGTGCCGAGCAACGTGGTCCGCGCCATGGCGGACGGCGACATGCTGGCCGTGCTGGTGTTCGCGCTCTTTCTCGGCATTGGCCTGGTGCTGACGCCGAGCGCCCCGGCGCGCAGCCTCGAGCGCGGGCTTCAGGGACTCTACGAGGTCACCATGCGGCTGCTGGACGTCGTCATCCGGCTGGCGCCGATCGCGGTCGCGTGCCTCATGTTCACGGCCACGGCGCGCCTCGGGTACGACGTGCTGCAACAGCTCGGCTGGTTCGTCGTCACGGTGGTGCTGGGGCTCGCGGTGCACCAGTTCGGCGTCTACGCCCTCGCGGTGCGCTGGCTCGGCGGCATGGCGCCGCGCGCCTTCTACCGGGGCGTGCGTCCCGCCATGGTGACCGCGTTCTCCACCTCGTCCAGCAACGCGACCTTGCCGACGGCGCTCCAGGTGGCCGAAGAGAACCTGCGGCTGCCGCCGCACGTGAGCCGGTTCGTGCTGACGCTCGGCTCCACGGCGAACCAGAACGGGACCGCGCTCTTCGAGGGCGTGACGGTGCTCTTCCTGGCGCAGCTCTACGGCGTCGCGCTGGCCCTCCCGCAGCAGGTGCTGGTGGTGTGCATCTGCATCCTCGGCGGGATCGGGACGGCTGGCGTACCGGCGGGGTCGTTGCCGGTGGTCGCGATGATCCTCGGCATGGTGGGCGTCCCGCCGGAAGGCATCGGCATCGTGATCGGCGTCGACCGCTTGCTCGACATGTGCCGCACGACGGTGAACGTCACCGGCGACCTCGCCGCCGCGGTGGTGGTGGCGCGGGGCGAAGCGCGTCGCTAGCGGATCACGCCGTCGCCGCGGGCGAGGTCGGCGGTCATGTTCTTCTGGTGCGCCTCCAGCGTGCCGCCCCCGATCTCGATCAGCTTGGCGTCGCGCCAGAGCCGCTCGACCTGGTACTCGCCGACGTAGCCGTAGCCGCCGAGCACCTGGATGGCGCGGTCGGCCACCCGTTTCGCCATGGTTGCGCAGTAGAGCTTCACGCCGTCGGACTCGATGCGGTGCCCCTGGTCGTCGAGGTCGAGCCCGCTCGCGATGTGGTAGACGTAGCAGCGGCCGGCCATGAACTCGGCATAGGACTCGGCGATGTGGCGCTGGATCTGGCCGAACTGGTTGATCGGCTGGCCGAAGGCGCGCCGCTCTTTCGCGTAGCGGTTCATGATCTCGATCGAGCGCCGCGCGATGCCGAGGCTGATGGCCGCCAGCGTGAGCCGCTCGATCTCGAGGTTGCGCATCATGTGCAGCATCGCGGTGCCTTCGCGCCCGACCAGATTCGCCGCCGGCACGCGACAGTCGTCGAACACCAGCTCGGCCGTGCCCGAGGCCCGCATGCCGAGCTTGTCGTGGATGCGCTGGCCGAGCTGGAAGCCCGGCATGCCCTTCTCGACCACGAACTGCGAGAGCTCACGCGGTCCGGCACCCTCCATGCGCGCGTAGACCAAAAAGACGTCGCCCAGCTCGCCGTCGGCCAGCGCGCCGTTGGTGATCCACATCTTGGTGCCGTTCAGCACGTACTCGTCGCCGCGCCGCCGGGCGCTCGTCTGCATGCCGAGCACGTCGGTGCCGGCGCCGGGCTCGCTCATGCACATGCCGGCGATGCGCTCGCCGCGGCAGACGGCGGGCAGGATGCGGGCGCGCTGCGCGGGGCTGCCGTTGCGGGCCAGGTTGTTGGCGAACAGCATCGCGTGCGCGAGGTACGCCAGCGTGAACCCCGGGTCGGCGCTCGCCAGCTCCTCGTGCGCGATGACGGCCGCGACCGCGTCCATGCCGGCGCCGCCGTATTCGACCGGCACCGTGATGCCGAGCAGCCCGAGGTCGCCGAGCCGGCGGAACAGCGGCAGGTTGAAGCGCTCCTCCCGGTCGTGCTGGGCCGCCTGCGGGTCGACCTCCCGCTCGGTGAACTCGCGCACCAGTTGCCGGAGCGCCCGGTGCTCGTCGCTCGGATTGAACAGATCGGCTGTCACGGGACGCTCCGGGCTCTTCCTAGCAGAACGCCGTGCGGTCTTGCACCCGTCGGGCACCAGTGCTGAGCTTGCCTGGAGACGAGCGATGCACTGGAGGCGGCGACGCTGGTGGCTGGTGGGGGTCGTCGGTTTTGTGCTGCTGATCCGTGCGGCGCTGCCCGAGGTGATCCGCCGCCAGCTGGAGACGCGGGCGTCCGAGCTGCTGCAGGCCCGCGTGCAGGTGGGCGACGTCGATCTCGGGCTGCTCGGCGGCGCCGTGGCGCTCGAGGACGTGGCGCTGCGGCCGGCCGTGGCCGGCGGGGCGCCCGCGCCGGTCGAGGCGCAGCCAGCCGAGTCGGCGGAGCCGCCGGTGGTCGCGTGGCGGCGGCTTGCCGTGAACCTTCGCTGGTGGATGCTCGCCCGCAAGGTCGTGCGCTTCTCGACGGTGGAGCTGGACGAGCCGCGCGTGGCGCTCGACCGCCTGGCCGACGGCGAGCTGAACCTGCTCGCCTTCGTGCCCGCCGGGGAAGCGGCCGACGCGCCCCCGGCGGACGAGGCGGAGGAAGGCGCGCCGTGGGGCGTCGGCATCGACCGGCTGGTGCTGCGCGCCGGCAACGTCCGCTTCCGCGACTTCGCCGTGCAGGAGGAGGGGAGCGAGCCGGTGGACGTGCGCTTGCCGACCGTCGACGTGCGCGACGTGGCGCTCGCTCCCGGCGTCTACGGCGGCCCGGCGCGGACCAGCCTCGACGTGCGCGTCGACGAGGGCCGGCTGCGCGTCAACACGCGCGTCTGGCTGCGGGACGGCGGCGTCGCACTTGCTACCACGCTGCGTGCCCGGCGCATGCCGCTCGAGCGCGTGCGCCTGTACGTCCCGGAGGTGGGCTGGCGCGAGCTCGGCGGCACGCTCGGCGCCTCGCTCGTCCACCGCCTGGAGCCGCGCCAGCGCAACCGGCTGACGGGCACCGTCACGCTCGACGACGTCACCGTGCGGGTCTCGGACGTGGAGACCCCGGCGCTCGCCTGGAAGCACCTCGGCGTCGCCATCGACGAGATCGATCTCATGGCACACCGCGCGAGCATCGACACCGTCGAGCTGAGCGGCGCCACGGTGGTCGTGCGTCCCCAGGGCGGCACGCCGGTGCCGGCGGTGGCGCGCGGCGCGGGCGGCGCGA
>DATMAZ010000152.1:0-14417 GCA_035559675.1 Candidatus Limnocylindria bacterium | reverse complement strand
GCCCGTCATGCGGCCGGCGCGCGCGAGCGCGGCGGCCGGCAGCCCGGGCGCGGTGTAGCCGTCCGCCCCCACGTCGACGAAGATCGGGTTGGTCACCGCGTACGGCACCACGCCGTCCACCACCTGGTTCATCGGCTCCGGCGTGGTCGGGCCGGGCGCGCCCTCGGCGGGCAGCGGGACGCCCGCCTCGACCAGCACGAACGCGTCGGCGTCCAGCGCGAGCTTGCGCGTCGCTTTGAAGCGCAGCGTCTTTCCGCTCGACTCGGGGTTCGCCGGCAGCGGGCGCACGCGCGGCTTGGTGGTGGCGTCGAAGCGCTCCACCACCGCACCGTTCACGAGCACGCGCACCTCGTCGACCGGGATCCACGCCGGGCTCGTCACCCGAATGGCGAGCCGCACCTTGCCGCTGGCCGCCGCCAGCTCCTCGCCCACGCCCGCGCGTGCCTTGCCGGCACGCGCGGTGAGCTCGACGTACGGCCCGGTCGAGAGCACCATGGCGCCGGCCCGCACGCGCGCGTTGAAAGCCGCGACGTCGAGCGCGGCCGGGTCGTCGCCGGCGCCGAGCACGAAGGTCCGCCCCCAGCCGGCGTGCTCCAGCGTGGCCCGGTGGGAGTCGGACACCGCCGTCCCGAACTTGCGGACGTCCTGCGCCAGCAGCGAGAACCAGTCGGCGCGCATCTGCAGCAGGGCCGGGAAGTCGCCCGCGCGCGCGCCGTTGGCGATCTCGAGCACGTCGAAGTCGATGTTGCGGACGCCGTCCGGATTCGCCGGCGACCCGGGACCCAGCACGCCGCTGTCGAGCAGCACGTCGTTCGGCGGCTCGTCGAGCGGCCGATCGGGCTGGTAGCCGACGCACGTGCACTCGCGCTCGGGGCCGGCCGGGCAGTCCTCGTCCACTACACACGGCGTATCGATCGCGTTCGCGCACCGCTGGCAGCCGATCGAGTTGAAGAAGCCGATGGTGGTGAGGCCGGCCACGCCGGCCCGCGGGTGGTTGTACTGGATCACGGTGTCGGGCCCGCCGCGCGCACGCAGCCGCGAGTAGAGCCAGTTCGGCGCCACGTACTCGTCGTCGATGGCGCCGTCGCGGGGCGCGTCGGACACCACGGGCATCGGCCAGGCGTTGATGTGCCCGAAGGAGTTCGGGAACGCCGGCGGGTTCGGCACCGACCCGGTGACCTCGACCCCCGGGATCGCGCGCACGAATGGGACCAGGTCGAGATCCGCCACCACGGGGGCGTAGTCGAGATGCTTGTCGTGATCGGTCGAAACGATCACCTCCACACCCTCGGCCGCGAACGACGCGACGCGGTCTTCGAGCGGCGTCGAAGAGTCGAAGCTGCGCACCGAGTGGACGTGGAAGTCGGCCGAGAGCGCGTCGCGCGCCTTCAGCACGCGCTTGAGCAGAAACGACACTTCGGCCGCGGCGCCAGCGGTGACGGTCACCGACTCGCGCGCGATCCCATACTCCGGCCCGCGCGACGCCCACACCTCGTAGGTGCCCGGGCGCAGCGCGACCGCGCCGCTGCCGGTGGTGGTGTAGACGACGTTGCCCTGCCCCCGCGCGCCGCCTTCGGGCCCGCGCTCGGTGCCGCCGAAGGTTTCGGCACGCACGTCCTCGCCGCCGAGCCGCGCCGTGAAGCGGCGCCCGAGCCGCGGATCCGGCGTGCCGCCGGTCCCGTGGATCACGAGCTTGGCCGGCAGCGCCGGTTTGCCCTTGCGCTTCTCGCGCACGGTGAAGCGCAGCAGCCCGCGGGCCGTGAGATCCGGCACGGCGAGCGCCGTGTCGCCCGGGCCCACCGTGACCGGCGAGATCACGACGTCGTCGCGCTCCGCCGCCGAGATACGCACCTCGTAGTCGCCCTGCGGCAGCACCACGCCGTCGAACGTGCCGTCGGCGTCGGTCCGCACGTGCGTCACGTAACCGCCCGGCCCGAAGCCGGCCGTGGGAACCGGATCCTCGCACGCCGCCCCGCCGCACTCGGCGCTCGAGGCGCAGCCGTTGCCCGAGCCGCCGCAGCGTCCAAGCCGGCGCACGAGCAACCCCGCCTCCACATCCAGCGTGTCGGCCGCGTCGACGTCGCCCGAGATGGTGCCGGTGGCAAAGCCGGTGCGGTCGGCGAGCGCCGTCACGATCGGATCCGAGACGCTGCGCACGTCGTTGCGGCCACCGACGTAGAACCGCCGCGTGTACGAGTAGGAGCCGCCCGGCGGCAGCGGGACCGCCATCAGCGGATTGCCGAGCGCGGAGGCGAGCGTGCTGCTCACGCCGAAGAGCGAGTTGACGGGGGTCACGATCGGCGGCTCGCTGCCGGCGCCGTCGAGGTCGACCGCGATCTCGACCGGCAGCAGCCCGTAGCACACCTCGCCGCTCGCCGTCCCGGTCGCCGGATCGATCACGCCGTCGCGCGGCATGAGCGTGCCGGGCGCCGCCATGAACGTCGGCACCTCGAGCGACGGGGCCGGATTCGCGAGGTCGAGGACGGCGTGATCGAAGCCACGGCCACCGCTCGGTGCCACGCCGGCGCTGAACGGGATGTTGGCGCGCTGCGTCCAGACGAACGCGTCGAGAAAACCGGTGAGGCCATTTACCGTGCCCGCGCAGCCATTGGTCGCCGTGGTGACGATGGTGAGGAACGGATCGCTGCCCTCCGCCCGGTAGTCGGTCACGAGCGTGATGCACGGATTCTCGGGCGTCGAATCGGGCGGCAGCAGCAGGGCGCCCGAGGCGCGCACCACGCCGGGTGCCGGGGCCGTCACGGCATCGTAGAGGACGAAGTTGCTGGTGCTGAGCCCGCCGACCGTGAACATCTGCGAGAGCTGGTCGTTGTCAGCCCCCACCAGGCCGAGATCGAGGAGGTTTCCGCCGGTCGGCGCCGCCGACGCCTGTCTCGGCGGCACGTCCTCGGGGGGCACGATCCCCGCCAGGTCGGCGACCGGGCCGGCATCGTCGATGATGGCCTCGACCACGCCGTTGGTGACGTACCAGTCCCCGATCCCCCCCTCGGCGTCGGCCCCTCCGAAAAGGAGCGCCGTGTCCCCGGCCCCGATCTGCCGGGCGTCCGGCCCGCCGCCGCCCGCCTCCGCCCCGGGGGCCGCCGCCAGCAAGAGCACGAGGGCTGCGAGGATCCGGGCCTGCATTGCGGGCTAGGTGCCACGCGCGCCGTTCCCCGCGCAATGCCTCACAAAAATGTTGTCAAGGCCGATTCGCCTGGGGTACGTTCCCGCACCTGCGCTATCCGGCGCGCAGGGAGGTCCGGCAACGCATCGATGAACGGCGCAGGGAATCGCTACGAGCAGATCGGACGGACACTCAGGCGCACCGGCGGCATCACGCTTGGGCTCGTCGCGGTGGCCGCCGTGGCGGCGCGGGCGCTGGTCGCCGGCGGCGTCGATGGCGTGTGGGGCAACCCACAGCCTGCGGGCACGTCGGCGTTCCGCTGGTGCTACGCCCCAGACGTCACCGGCGGCTCGGCGGGCGCCCCGACGGCCTGCAGCACGAGCAACGCCGGCGTGCAGAACCCGCCCTCCAGCACCACCAGCGACGAGAACCAGGTGCGCTGGGGCACCCCGTCCAACGGCAGCTCGTCCGACGGAGCGCGGAGCGGCTACGGCTTCAACGGCAGCAACGCCGTGGGCTCGATCGTAGCCGACGAGCCGTTCTTCCTCGGTCGCTTCACGCACTACAACCGGCCGATCAACGCCGCCACGAGCTTCACCGGCACGACCCTCACCGTCACGCTGACGGGGCTCCAGTGCGACGACGACTCGACGCCCGCCGAGGGCGGCACCCAGTCGTTCGTGTACACCTTCACCCACGAGGAGACGAACAACAACGCCTCGCCCTGCCCCTACGGGGACTCGACCGGCAACGGCTGCGACGACCGGGTGACGGTCGACCAGGTGCCCGCGACGGTGTTCACCTGCCCCGAGGGACCGCGCACGCTGCTGATCCAGGGCTTCTTCACCAACGCCGACTGCCACCTCGCCCCGGCCGGCGACCCGTCCACGTCGTTCGTCACCGGCGAGGGCCAGGACAACGCGGCCTGTCTCTGGGCGACCATCTCGCCGCCGCCGCCGCCGACCACGTCCACGTCCACCACGACCACCACCTCGTCGACCACGACGACGACCGTCCCGGTGTGCGGCAACGGAGTCGTCGAAGCGGGCGAGGCCTGCGACGGCGGCCCCTGCTGCACCGCGGCCTGCCAGCCCGTGTTGGCCGGAACGCCGTGCGGCGCACCCGGAACCGAGTGCCTGAACCAAGACACCTGTGACGGCGCCGGCACCTGCGTCGACAACGGCGTCGCACCAGCGGGCACGCCGTGCGGCGACACCGGCGCCGACTGTCGCAATCAGGACACCTGCGACGGCGCCGGTAGCTGCACCGACAACGGGTTCCAGCCCGAGGGCACGTCGTGCAGCGACGACGGTAATCCCTGCACCGACGACGTCTGCACGGCGGGCGGCACCTGCGGGGTCCCGAACAGTGCGCCGTGCGACGACGGCGACGCGTGTACGTCCGGCGAGCACTGCGTTGACGGCGTGTGCGGCGAGGGAGCACCCGTACTCTGCCCGAGCTGCGAGACGTGCGATCCCGTCTCGGGCGGCTGCGTGATCGGCCCGCGTCCCACCCCGGTTCCGCCGGCCGTCCCGCGGTCCGGCCTCGACTGCCGCATCTCCGCCTCGCGCAAGGCCAAGCTGGTGCTGAAGGACAAGACCCCGGATACCGGCGATCTGCTCGTATGGAAGTGGAACAAGTGGCCGGAGGTCTCCGCGGGCTCCTTTGGCAACCCGAGTCTCAGCGAGGCCTACTCGCTCTGCATCTTCCACGACGTGGAGCAAAGCTCGCCGCGTTTGGTCTATCGGGCCGACGTCCCGGCCGGCGGTAGGTGCGACGAGAATCCCTGCTGGCGAGCGGTGGGCGCGGAGGACGTGCCCGTCGGCTTTAAGTACGTGGACAAGGCCGGCCGATCGGACGGCATGGTGAAGATCAGCCTCAAGGCGGTCGACGGCAAGCCCGGCCGCATCGGGCTGCGCGGCAAGGGCGTGAATCTGCCCGACCCGTCGCTGCCGCTCGCCATGCCGGTGCAGGTGCAGGTCCAGACCAGCAGCGGCGAGTGCTGGGGATCGACGTTCGCGCCCTCCGGCATGCTGAAAAACGAGCCGACGATCTTCAAGGCGCGTAGCGAGTAACGGCCCCGAGCGCCGCCTCGACCACCGCCTGCAGCTCGCGCTCCTCGGCACCGCTCGCGGCGAGCACCCGGAGCCCGTGGGTGAGCGCGACGCAGAGCCGGCCGATCGTCGCCGGATCGGCATCGGCGCGAAGCTGCCCGCTCTGCTGCGCGCGCGAGAACGCGCCGGCGTATGCCGCCTCGAGCCGCGCGAAGGCGGCGGCGACCATGGCCTGGATCTCGGCATCCCGCGCCCCCAGCTCGGCGGCCGTGTTGGCGAGCAGACAGCCGTGGCGTCCGTCGGCGGACGTCGCCGCCCGGGCCACGCGCCGCAGCGCCTCGGCAACGCCGGCGAGGGGATCAGCGGCCACCGACAGCGTGCGCTCGACGTGGCCCACCGTGGCGTTGGCGTAGTCCGCGAGCGCGGCAACGAACAGCGCGCGCTTGCCGGGATACGCGTTGTAAAGGCTTCCGCGCTTGAGTCCCGTCGTGCGCGTGAGCGTGTCGAGCGACGTGCCGGCGTAGCCGTACCGCCGAAACGCCCGCATGGCAGCGCTCAGCACCTCGGCCGACGCGTAGCTGCGGGGGCGTCCCACGAAGCCGTCTGGTGCCTGTTTTTGACTGTTCGGTCAACAACAATGAGGCAGCCCGCATGGGCCTAATGTTTCGTTTGACTCGATTACCTGATCCTACTAATCGTTCTGTCAACTCCCGATTTCACCTTATGAGATTAGGCGAACACAGCGCGCTCGAGCTCGACGACATCGATCTCCGCATTCTCGCGATGCTGCAGGAGGACTGCCGGGTTTCACTCACGCGCATCGGCGAGGCGGTGTCGCTCTCGGCGCCGGCGGTGCTCGAGCGCATCAAGAAGCTCGAGGCGGCGCGCGTCATCCAGGGCTATCACGCGCGGCTCGACGCGCGGCTGCTCGGCCTCGACGTCACCGCGTTCATCGGTGTCTCCACCTCGCGCCCGGAGCTGATCGAGCGCATCGAGCAGCAGATCGGCGGGCTCGACGCGGTGCTCGAGTGCCACCACGTGACCGGCGAGCACACGCTGCTGCTCAAGGTGAAGACCGCGAACACGTCGACGCTGGAACGGCTGATTCGCCAGATCCGGAGCATCGAGGGCGTGGCGCGCACCGAAACGCTGGTCGTGCTGTCGACCCACACCGAGCGCTCGCAGCTCGAGCTCTACCCCACCGTGCCGCCGGCCGGGGGCAAGCGGGTGCGCCGGGGCGGCGAGCGCAACGGCAACGGACGAAGAGGATGAGCATGGCGACACGAACCAACGGGTGGCTCCGGGATCCCCGGGTGGAGCACGACGCCTGCGGCGTCGGCTTCGTGGTCGACGTGAAGGGCAACAAGTCCCATCGCATCATCGAGCAGGGGCTCGAGGTGATGCGCAACCTCACGCATCGCGGGGCTTGCGGCTGCGACCCGCTCACCGGCGACGGCGCCGGCATGCTCGTGCAGATCCCCGACGACTTCCTGCGCGCGCAGGCGAAGAAGGCGCGCATCAAGCTGCCTGGGCCGGGCGACTACGGCGTCGGCATGGTGTTCCTCCCGCGCGACGTCCATCAGCGCAACGAGTGCGAGCGGCTGTTCGAGAAGATCGTGCGCGAGGAAGGCCAGGCGTTCCTCGGCTGGCGGCAGGTGCCGGTCGACGTCCGCGCGCCCGGGTCGCTCGCCCAGAGCAACATGCCGATCGTGCGGCAGATCTTCGTCGGCCGCGACGAGGACGTGCCGGACGCCGACGCCTTCGAGCGCGTGCTCTACGTGATCCGCAAGCGCGTCGAGGAGGCGGTGCGCCGCTCCGGCCTGCCCGACAGCGAATCGTTCTACGTGCCGAGCCTGTCGGCGCGCACCATCTGCTACAAGGGCCTGCTGCTGCCGGAGCAGATCCCGGCCTTCTACCACGACCTCACCGATTCGAGCTTCGTCTCGGCGCTGGCGCTCGTGCACCAGCGCTTTTCGACCAACACGTTCCCCGCCTGGCAGCGCGCGCACCCGTACCGGTACCTGGCGCACAACGGCGAGATCAACACGCTGCGCGGCAACATCAACTGGATGCACGCCCGGCAGGCGATGTTCCGCTCCGAGCGCTTTCCCGACATGCAGAAGATCTTTCCGATCATCGATCCCGCGGGCAGCGACTCGGCGATGTTCGACAACGCGCTCGAGCTGCTGCTCCACACGGGCCGCTCGCTGCCCCACGCCATGATGATGATGATCCCGGAGGCGTGGCAGAACCACGAGAGCATGAGCGAGACGAAGCGGGCGTTCTACGAGTACCACGCCTGCCTGCAGGAGCCGTGGGACGGCCCGGCGTCGATCGCATTCACCGACGGGCGCGTGATCGGCGCCGTCCTCGACCGCAACGGGCTCCGGCCGTCGCGCTACGTCGTCACCAAGGACGGCTTCGTGGTGATGGCCTCCGAGGTGGGCGTGCTCGACCTGCCGCCGGAGCGCATCGAGCACAAGGACCGGCTGCAGCCGGGCCGCATGTTCCTGATCGACACCGAGCAGGGCCGCATCGTCGGCGACGACGAGATCAAGGAGACGATGGCGGCGCGCCGGCCCTACGGGCAATGGCTCGCCCAGCATCGCAAGCGGCTCACCGATCTCCCGGCGCCGCGGCGCGTGGCGCCCGAGCACGACCGCGACACGCTGCTCGCCCGCCAGCAGGCCTTCGGCTACACGCTCGAGGACCTGCGGCTGCTGATGGCGCCCATGGCCGTCAACGGCCAGGAGGCGGTGGGCTCGATGGGCACCGACACGCCGCTCGCCTGCCTCTCCGACAAGCCCCAGCTGCTGTTCTCCTACTTCAAGCAGCTCTTCGCGCAGGTGACCAACCCGCCGATCGACCCGATCCGCGAGGAGCTGGTGATGTCGGTCGCCACCACCGTGGGCGCCGAGCAGAACCTGTTCGAGGAGACGCCGATCCACTGCCGGCAGCTCGCACTCGAGCACGTCACGCTCTCGAACGAGGAGCTGGCGCAGATCCAGGAGATCGACGCCCCCGGCTTCCGGGCGATCACGCTGTCCACCCTGTTCCCCGTGGACAGCGGCGAGGCGGGCCTGCGCACGGCGCTCGACACGCTCTGTGCGGCCGCCTCCCGCGCCGTGGCCGACGGCTGCACGATCCTCGTGCTCTCCGACCGCGGCGTCGACGAGGACCAGGTGCCGATTCCGAGCCTGCTCGCCACGGCGGCCGTGCACCATCACCTGATCCGTGAAGGCACTCGCATGCGGGTGGGCATCGTCGTGGAGTCCGGCGAGCCGCGGGAGGTCCACCACTTCTGCCTGCTCGCCGGCTACGGCGCGGCGGCCGTGAACCCTTACCTCGCCTACGAGACCATCCGCGAGCTCATCGCCGACGGCGTGCTGAAGAACGTGACGCCCGAGCAGGCGATCGCGAACTACCGCAAGGCCGTCGACAAGGGCGTGCTCAAGGTGATGACCAAGATGGGGATCTCGACGCTGCAGAGCTATCGCGGCGCGCAGATCTTCGAGGCCATCGGCATCGCCCACGACGTCATCGACCGGTACTTCACCGGGACGCCGTCGCGCATCGAAGGGGTGGGCCTCGACGTCGTCGCGCGCGAGGCGCAGATGCGGCACGACCACGCCTACAAGGTGTCGCCGGCGCTCGACGGCGACCTCGACGTCGGCGGCCAGTATCAGTGGCGGCGGCGCGGCGAGTATCACGCCTACAACCCGAACACCGTGGCGCTGCTGCAGCACGCGGTGCGCTCCGGCAGCTACCGCAAGTTCAAGGAGTACTCGGCCGCGGTGAACGACGAGAGCCGCCGCCTGTGCACCATCCGCGGGCTGCTGAAGTTCCGGAAGAACAACCCCATTCCGATCGACGAGGTGGAGCCCGCCACCTCGATCGTCACGCGCTTCAAGACGGGCGCCATGTCGCTCGGCTCGATCAGCCGCGAGGCGCACGAGAACCTGGCGATCGCCATGAACCGGCTCGGCGGCAAGTCCAACACCGGCGAAGGCGGCGAGGATCCCGTGCGCTACATCCCGGATCCGAACGGCGATTCGCGCCGCAGCGCCATCAAGCAGGTGGCGTCCGGCCGCTTCGGCGTGACCAGCCACTACCTGGTCAACGCCGACGAGCTGCAGATCAAGATGGCGCAGGGCGCCAAGCCCGGCGAGGGCGGGCAGCTCCCGGGGCACAAGGTCGACGAGTACATCGCCCGCATCCGCTACTCGACGCCGGGCGTCGGGTTGATCTCGCCGCCGCCCCACCACGACATCTACTCGATCGAGGACCTGGCGCAGCTCATCCACGATCTCAAGAACGCCAACGATCGGGCCCGCGTCTCGGTGAAGCTCGTCTCGGAGGTGGGCGTCGGCACGGTCGCCGCCGGCGTCGCCAAGGGCAAGGCCGACGTGGTGCTGATCTCGGGCTACGAGGGTGGCACCGGCGCCTCCCCGCTCACGTCCATCAAGCACGCGGGGCTCCCCTGGGAGATCGGGCTCGCGGAGACGCAGCAGATCCTGGTGGCGAACGACCTCCGCGGGCGCATCCGAGTCGAGACCGACGGGCAGCTCAAGACCGGCCGCGACGTCGCCATCGCCGCGCTGCTCGGCGCCGAGGAATTCGGCTTTGCGTCGTCGGCGCTGATCGCCTCGGGCTGCGTCATGATGCGCGTCTGCCATCTCAACACCTGTCCGGTCGGCATCGCCACGCAGGACCCGCGGCTGCGCAAGAAGTTCGAGGGCAAGCCCGAGCACGTGGTGAACATGATGCTGTTCATCGCCGAGGAGCTGCGGGAGATCATGGCGGAGCTCGGCTTCCGCACGGTCGACGAGATGGTGGGACGCGTCGACATGCTCGACGTGCGCGACGTCTCCAACCACTGGAAGGCCCGGGGCATCGATCTCACCTCGATCCTCCACCGTCCCGACGTGCCGGACGACGTGCCGATCCGCTGCGTGCAGCCGCAGGACCACGGCCTCGAGCGCGCGCTCGATCGGCAGCTGATCGCCGCGGCCGCGCCGGCGCTCGAGCGCCGCGAGCCCGTCGCGCTCGCCTACCCCATCACCAACCGCAACCGCACGGTCTGCACGATGCTCTCGGCCGAGGTGTCCCGCCGCTTCGGGCTGGACGGGCTGCCGCCCGACACCATCCGGATCAAGTTCACGGGCTCGGCCGGCCAGAGCTTCTGCGCCTGGCTCGCGCCGGGGATCTCCGTCGAGCTCGAGGGCGACGCCAACGACTACTTCGGCAAGGGCCTCTCGGGCGGCCGCGTCATCGTCTACCCGCCGCGCCAGGCCACCTTCCGGGCCGAGGACAACATCATCGTCGGCAACGTTGCGCTCTACGGCGCCACGGGCGGCGAGGTCTTCCTCCGCGGCCAGGCGGGCGAGCGCTTCTGCGTGCGCAACAGCGGCGTCACCGCGGTGGTCGAGGGCGTGGGCGACCACGGCTGCGAGTACATGACCCGCGGGCTCGTGGTGGTGCTCGGCCGCACGGGACGGAACTTCGCGGCGGGCATGAGCGGCGGCATCGCCTACGTGCTGGACGAGGACGGCACGTTCGCCAGCCGCTGCAACACGAGCATGGTGGGCCTCGGCCCGCTCGGGCCCGACGACGTCCGGCAGGTGCGCGAGCTGGTCGAGCGCCACCAGGCGTATACGGGATCGAGTGTCGCGGCGCGGCTGCTGGCCGACTGGACGGCGGCGGTGAAGCGGTTCGTCAAGGTGCTGCCGGAGGAGTACGCCAAGGTGCTCGCGCGGGCGCACCTCGACACGGACGAAGCACGGGTCGCCGCCGTCTGAGCGCGGCCGAGAGCGGGAGCATGGGAAAGATCACCGGATTTCTCGAGTACGAGCGCAAGGGCCCGGCCAAGCAGAAGGTCGCCGAGCGACTCAAGCACTGGCGCGAGTTCGAGCACGCCACGCCCGAGGAGCAGCTGAAGATCCAGGGCGCGCGCTGCATGGACTGCGGCATCCCGTTCTGTCACAAGGGCTGCCCGCTCGGGAACATCATTCCCGACTGGAATGACCTCGTGTACCGCGGGCGGTGGCGGGATGCGATCGAGCGCCTGCACTCGACCAACAACTTCCCCGAGTTCACCGGCCGCATCTGCCCGGCGCCGTGCGAGGAGGCCTGCGTCCTCAACATCAACGACGATCCGGTCACGATCAAGAACATCGAGCGCAACATCATCGACCGGGCCTTCGCGGAGGGGTGGGTCACGCCGGTGCAGGCGCCGCGCACCGGCAAGCGCGTGGCCGTGGTGGGTTCCGGGCCCGCGGGCATGGCATGCGCGCAACAGCTCGCGCGCGCCGGGCACGACGTGGTGCTCTTCGAGCGCGCCGACCGCATCGGCGGGCTGCTCCGCTACGGCATCCCCGACTTCAAGATGGAGAAGCATCACATCGACCGCCGCATGCAGCAGATGGCGGCCGAGGGCGTCACCTTCCGCACGGGCGTCGACGTCGGGCGCGACGTCACGGGCGAGCAGCTCCGCCGCGAGTTCGACGCGGTCGTGCTCTCGGTCGGCGCCACCAAGCCGCGCGACCTCGCCGTGCCCGGCCGCGAGCTCCGCGGCGTGCACTTCGCCATGGAGTTCTTGCCGCAGCAGAACAAGGTCGTGGCCGGCGACACGGTCCCCGATCAGATCCTCGCCACCGGCAAGCGCGTCGTGATCCTGGGCGGCGGCGACACGGGGTCCGACTGCCTCGGGACCTCGAACCGCCACGGCGCGCTGTCGGTCCACCAGTTCGAGCTGCTGCCCCAGCCGCCGAAGGACCGGCCGCCGCTCAGCTGGCCCAACTGGCCGATGATTCTCCGCACGTCGAGCTCGCACGAGGAAGGCGTGCTCCGCGACTGGAGCATCAACACGAAGGCCTTTCTCGGCGACGCCAATGGCCACGTGCGCGCACTGCGCGCCGTGCGGCTCGATTGGGCGCAGGACAACGGCCGACCGGTCATGAAGGAGATCCCGGGCAGCGAGTTCGAGCTGCCGTGCGACCTGGTGCTGCTGGCGCTCGGGTTCCTCGGCCCCGAGACCGACACCATCGTCTCGCAGCTCGGCTGCGCGCTCACCGAGCGCGGCACCGTGCAGGCGGGCCCCGACTACCAGACGAGCACGCCGGGCGTGTTCGCCTGCGGCGACGCGCGGCGCGGCCAGTCGCTGGTCGTGTGGGCGATCTGGGAGGGACGCGAGTGCGCGCGGGGCGTCGACGCGTACCTCATGGGGCACACGTGGCTGCCCGCCAGCCCCGAGCTGTAGCGCGCCCGCGCCCCACACCACCCCCGGACACGGCCGCACCGTTCGCCGCGCCGTCGCGTGCGTGGTGGTTGCTCGCCGCCGCCCTGGTCGCGGGCGTGGTTGCCGCCTACGCGCCCGCCGCGCGCTTCGAGTTCATCAACTTCGACGATCCGCAGTACGTCACCGCCAATCCGGTCGTCCGGGACGGCCTCACCTGGCGCGGCCTCGGCTGGGCGCTGACGCAGCCGCACGCCCGGCTGTGGCACCCGCTCACCACGCTCTCGCACATGCTCGACGTCACACTCTTCGGCGTCCGCCCTGGGCCCGCACACGTCGTGAACGTGGCGCTGCACGCCGCCGGCACGCTCGCCTGCTTCGGCGCGCTGGCCGCGCTCACCGGCCGCACGCTGCCGAGCGCGGCGGTGGCGATGCTGGTGGCGTGGCACCCGGCGCGGGTCGAGTCGGTCGCCTGGATCGCCGAGCGCAAGGACGTGCTGAGCATGCTGTTCTTCTGGGCGACGATCGGCGCCTGGACGGCGTGGGTCCGCCGTCCGTCCCGCGCCCGCTTCGCGGCGGCGTTCGCCTGCTTCACCGCCGCGGTGTGCTCCAAGTCGATGATGGTGACGCTCCCGGGGGTGCTGCTGCTGCTCGACCTCTGGCCGCTCGGCCGGCTGCGGCTCGGCTGGCGGCGCCTCGTCCTGGAAAAGGTACCGTTCGCCGTGCTGGCCGCGGTGGTGGCCGCGATCACGTACCACGTGCAGGCGAGCGGCGGGGCGGTGGCCGGCGGCGATCTCGTCGCCCCGAGCCAGCGGCTCGCCAACGCGACCGTGGCCGCCGTGCGCTACCTCGGGCTGATCGCCTGGCCGTCCGAGCTCGCGATCTTCTATCCGTATCGCGTCTGGCCGGCGTCCATCGTCGCGGCGGCGGCCCTCGTCGTCGCGGCGCTCACGGCGGGCGCGCTGGCGCTCGGCCGCCGCGCGCCCTGGGTCACCGTCGGCTGGCTCTGGTATCTGCTGACGTTGCTGCCGGTGAGCGGCATCGTGCAGGCCGGCAGCCAATCGATGGCCGACCGCTTCGCGTATCTGCCGTCGGTGGGCCTGGCGATCGCGCTCGTGTGGACGCTCGATGCGGTGGTCCCGCGCCGGCGCGCCTGGGCCACGGCGCTGGCCGTAGCGGCCGCGGCGAGCGGGGTGCTGCTGCTCGTCCGCTCGCGGCAGCAGGTGATGACGTGGCGCGACAGCGAGTCGGTCTTCCGGCACGCGCTGGCGGTCGCCGGCGACAACTACCTCGCCCACAACCAGCTCGGCGAGGCGCTCGCCGCGCAGGGCCGCTTCGACGAGGCGGTGGCGCACTACGAGGCCGCCGCACGGTTGAACCCGACCTACGCCGAGGCGCAGAACAATCTGGGCAACGCGCGGCTCCGCAGCGGGCGGCTCGAGGACGCCGAAGCCTACTTCCGCCGGGCGCTCCGTCTGGATCCCGGGTTGGCCGAGGCCCACAACGGGCTCGGCACGGTGCTGGCGGAGCGCGGCGACGACGAGGCCGCCGTCGCCGAGTTCCGCGCCGCGCTCGCCATCCGCCCGGGCTATCCCGAGGCGCTCCTCAACCTGGCGCACGCGCTGCGCCGCCGCGGGGCCGTCGCCGCGAGCGCCGACGCCTACCTGCAGGTGATCGCGGTGCGGCCCGACTGGCTGGACGCCCGGCTCGGTCTCGCGAAGGCGCTCGTCGGGCTCGGCCACGCCGACCAGGCGCGTGCGACGGTCGCCTGGGTGCTGGAGCGCGACCCCGGCTACGAGGCTGCGCGCGAGCTGCTGGCGCAGCTTTCGGCACCCTGAGCGGCGCGGCTCAGGCCGCCGTCTCGGCATCCAGCCAGTCGATCCAGCTGCCGTGCGCGTGCATCCAGGCGAGCGCGCGCGCCTCGTGCCGGCCGCCGAGCCAGATCGCGGCGCCGAGCAGCGTCGCGAGCCGTCCGTCGGCGGCCGCCGGCGGGCGCGGCGGCTCCGGG
>DATMAZ010000151.1:0-5068 GCA_035559675.1 Candidatus Limnocylindria bacterium | reverse complement strand
CTCGGGCGGCGCGCGCCCGGCGTACGGCAGCAATCCCGACCCGCCCTATCCGCTGGCGGCCCGCCGGCTCGGCATCCAGGGCCGCGTGCTGCTGGAGGTGGTGGTCGACCCCGACGGCCGCGCGGCGACGGTGCGGGTCCGCAGCTCGTCCGGGCATCGCGTGCTCGACGACGCCGCCGTCGATACGGTGCGCCACCGCTGGCGCTTCATCCCCGCGCGGCGAAACGGCGTGCCCGTCCAGAGCACGGTCACCGTGCCGATCCGCTTCCGCATCGAGGAGGGGTGAGCGCGAGAGCCGCGGCGGTTAGCCCGCCCACCGCGATCGAGGCGAGCAGCTCCACCTCGACATCCTGGGGTCGCGTCCACCGTGCAACCGTTCATGCCCAGGGCAAAGAGGCCCTCTCCTTCCAATAGCGTGCAGGCGGCTCCGCCAGACGCGCCAGCTCGTCCATGCACTCCTCCGGGATCGCGCGGTCGAGCGCGCCCGCATGCGAGGCGACCTGCGCCGGCGTCGCCGCTCCCGACAGCGTCACGTGGACGAAGGGATGCGCCAGCACCCAGGCGGCGGCGAGCTGATCCACGGCCATGCCGGCACGCTTCGCCACGCCGGCGAGCGTCGCTGCGAGCGGGGCGTCCGACGGCCGGTCGTTGGCGGGCGTGAGGCGCCCGTTGGCGAATACCTCCTTGGCGATCACCCGAAGCCCCGCAGCGGCCGCCGCGCGTAACCCGCCGGCGATCGAGGGTTCGAGCAGATTGAACGTCGCCTGGACCGCGTCGAAGACGCGGGTACCGCCCACCCGCGCCTCGAGCGCGCGCTCGAGCGTCGCCCGGGATCCGTCCCCCGTGAGCGTGAGCCCGATGCCGCCGTACGCGCCGCGTTCGCGCGCCTCCACGAGCGCGGCGAGCAGCCGCTGGTCGTCGAGGCAGCCGGACTCCAGCGTCGCGCTGTGAATCTGGTAGAGGGCGAGCCGGTCGCCGAGCAGCGCCTTCGACTCCGCAAGCTGACTCCGGAAACGCTCGAGCGACAGCTCTTTGTGCTCGTGCTCGGCGGCGTCCATGCGCCAGCCGGCCGTGTAGCGGTAACCCCACTTGCTGCCGACCACCAGCTCGCCGCACGGAATCGCTCGCTCGTCCATCCATCGGGCGAGGAATTCCTCGGCGCGTCCATATGAACGCGCCGCGTCGACGTAACGCACGCCAGCCCGCCATGCCGCGTCGAGCACCGCGCTGGCCCGGGCGTACATCGCTTCCGCCGAGCGGTCGGTGCCGAGATCGCGCTCGCGTCCAAGCGTGATGTAGGCCGGACGCCCCACGGCCGCCAGCCCGAGACCCAGCCGGCACGCAGGTAGATCGAACGAACCACCCATCGTCACGAAGCATGCCCGCACCGCAGCTCCCTGGCGAGAGGATACGTGTTGCCCCGCTGTTCGATCGCATGCGACCGCCCTCCTGGTGGTGAAGAACTTCGCGGCCAACGCCGAGGACGGCCGTGCGCGCTTCGCGCTCGAGGGTGAGCGCTACGCGCTCCGTCCGCTCGTCCCCGACCAGACCGCTCTCATGGCCCCTCCTTCGCCGGCAGCGGCCGGCGCAGCTGCTCGTAGTCGCCCCACGGGTCGTCGCGCAGCGCGGCGAGGCGGCGCGGGAGATTGAGGACAGTGTAGTGCGCGGAATCGTGCCGGACGTCCAGCTCGTCCCAGGCGAGCGGCGTGGAGACGGGCGCCTCGGGCCGGGCGCGGGTGGAATACGCGGCCACCGCCGTGGCCCCGCGCAGGTTGCGCAGATAGTCGATGAAGATGCGTCCGGCGCGCGCGCGCTTCGCCATGGTCGCGGTGAACGCCTCGGGCACCTCGCGCGCCAGCGTGGTGGCAAAGGCGCGCGCAAACGCGGCGCACGCGTCCCAGCCGGGCCCGATGACCAGCGGCACCACCACGTGCAGCCCCTTGCCGCCCGTCGTCTTCACCAGGCTCTCGAGTCCCACGGCGCGCAAGCGGGCACGGATGAGACGCGCAGCGGCCACCACGGCGCGCCACGGAACGTCCGGCCCGGGATCGAGGTCGAACACGAGACGGTCGGGCTGCTCCAAGTGGGCGGTGCGCGAGTTCCAGGTGTGGATCTCGAGGATGCCGATCTGCACGAGACCGATGAGACCGGGCAGGTCGTCGACCACGAGATACTCGCCGCTCTTTCGCCGCTCCCGGATGCGCACCCGCCGAAGCGTCGGGGGCGCCCAGTAGCCCACGTGCTTCTGGTAGAAGCAGCCGCCGTCCAGGCCGTCGGGACAGCGCACGAGCGTCGTTGGCCGGTCGCGGAGCTGGGGCACGACCCACTCCGCGATCGCTTCGTAGAAGCGCGCCACGTCGAGCTTGGTGAGGCCGAGCGCGGGATAGACGACGCGATCGGCATGGGTGAGCCGCACGCCGGCGACCTCGACCTCGGGGGGATCGTCGGCTGCCGCGCGTGCGGCACGCGCCGCCGACGTGGGCCGCTCGCGCACGACCGACGCCGCGGGCTTGTCGTCACGCAGCCCCTTGAACGACGGGTGACGGAGCCGGCCGTCCGGCGTCCATTCGGAGAAGCCGACCTCCGCCACCAGCTCGGGCCGCACCCAGTGAGCGCCCGCCACACCCGCCGGCCGCTCGGCGAAGGGGCAGCGGTCGCTCTCCAAGGCGTCGAGCCGCGCGCGCAGGGCACGGGCCGTGGCGTCGGTGAACCCCGTGCCCACCTTGCCCGCGTAGACCAGCCGGCCGGCCTCGTTGACGCCGACCAGCAGCGCGCCGATGCCGGCGCGCCGGCCCGCCGGATCCGTGAACCCGCCTATCACGAATTCCTGCTCGTGCACGCACTTGATCTTGAGCCAGCTGCGGCCGCGCCCCGGCGTGTACGGCGCGTCGCGGCGCTTGGACACGATGCCCTCGAGGCCGAGCCGGCAGGCGTGGCGCAGGAACTCCGCGCCGCCGCCTCGCACGTGGTCGGAATAGCGGCACGGCTCGATCCCCGCCGCCTCGACGAGCGCGCGCAGCACGGCCTTTCGATCCTCGAGGGCGGCGCCGGTGAGATCCCAGCCGTCGAGATGGAGCAGGTCGAACGCCATGTACACCAGGTTCGGCGCCCGCGTGCCGGAGAGCGCGTTCTGCAGGGCGTTGAAGCTCGTGGTGCCGTCCGGCATGAGCACCGCCACCTCGCCGTCGAGCAGCGCCGCGCGCACGGGCAGCAGGCTCAGCCGCCGGGCGAGTGCGCCTAGGCGCTCGGTCCAGTCGATGCCGTTGCGGCTGAGCAAACGGATCGCCCCGTGCTCGAGGCGGCAGGCGATCCGGTAGCCGTCGTACTTGATCTCGTGCAGCCAGTCGTCTCCGGCGGGAGGCGCGTCGACGAGGGTGGCGAGCTGCAGCTCCGGACGCGCAGGCAGCGCACGGCGCCGCGCGCCGGCGACGCCGCTCGGATCCGGGACGGCGGCGGCGCGGACGGCCTGCGGCCGGCTTGCCTGCCGCCGCCGTGCCGGCCGGTTCGAGTGCCAGACGCGCGCCGTGCCAGGCGGCGGATCGTCGCGGAGCACGCTTTCGGGACGCTCGGCCGTGACGTCGTAGCCCGGGCGTGCGTACTCGTCGCGTTCCTTCACCAGCAGCCAGTTCTTCCCCGCCTCGCGCCGTTCGCGACCCCGGATCCGCACCAGCGCCCATCCGCCGACGAGCTTCTCGCCGTGCAGCCGGAACTTCAGGTGACCGCGGGCGAGCGCGGCCGCGGCATCCTCGGGCGGATCCCAGCTGCCTCGATCCCACACGATCACCGTGCCGGCGCCGTACTCGCCTTCCGGGATGATGCCCTCGAACCCGCCATATTCGAGCGGGTGGTCCTCGGTCTGCACGGCGAGCCGCTTCTCGGCAGGGTCGTAGCTGGGGCCCTTCGGAACCGCCCAGCTCTTCAGCACGCCGTCGAGCTCGAGACGGAAATCGTAGTGGAGGCGCGTGGCGGCGTGCTTCTGCACCACGAAGGTGTGGCCGGAGCGCCGCCGGCGCGCGCCGCCCGCCGGCTCGGGCGTGACGTGGAAGCGGCGCCGCCTGTGATACTCCGCGAGCTCGGGCAGCGCACCCGTGCTCACGGATGGGTGCTCAGGCCGCGAGTCGCCGCGCCTTGCCGGTGCGCCGCGGCGCCGCTCTGCGCTTGTTCGGGGCCGCCGCCTCACTGCCGGCCCCGTCCCGCTGCTCCTGCACCTCGTGCAAGCGCTTCCGGAAGATCCGGATGAGGTGCAGATGCTGCGCGTTGGCGCTGGCGGTGCAGCGCCCCTGGCCGGCACGCTAGTGCCCCAGCTTGAACTCGAGGCCCGACATCGAGGTCGAGCAGTGGTTGGCCCCCCGCGTCGTCACCGTCCGGTGCGCCACGATGTCCTCGGGGGACTCCGTGCCGCCCGACACGCCGGAGCCCTCGGGTGCCTCGCCAGCCCGCCAGGCGGCGACGTCCTCGATTTTCTACTGATCCGGGGCGACCTGCTCCTCGTGCCACTCGCCCCGGTCATAGTACCTCTCGTGCCGCCAGCCAACGCGCATCCTCGTGTCGCGCTGGCCGCCGGCGGTCTTGGCGGCGTGTCGCCACGAGCCATCGAGCCTCGCACGACCACGTCATGAGATGCTGACAAGATGCCGCCGCCCGCCGGGACCGGCACGCTTCGTGGACGGCATCCCACGCCCACCGTCGCGGCGCGCGCTCCCAGAGTGACCGGGCGCGCTTGAACGTGCTGCCACTCGAGAGGTCAGGCGCCGAGGGCGCCCCGCCGGAGCCGCGACAGCACGGCGCCCAGCTCGCCGACCTCGGCGACGCTGCCGTCCCGCCAGGCGATGACGTCGCGGGACGCGGGGGCGATGCGCCCGCCCGGCACCACGATGCCCACGAGGTTCAGCGGGTCGGCGGCCGCGACGATCACCGTCTCGCCGTCCGGGGCTCGCCGGCGCAGCGCGCGCAGCGCCTCCACGGCCTCGGGCAGCGCGAACTGCTCGCCGGTCGTTCCCGCGACGAAGCGGCCGCCGCGAACCTCGCCGCGCGCCTCGAGCGTGCGCAGCGCCGAGACGATCTCCCG
>DATMAZ010000150.1:0-2648 GCA_035559675.1 Candidatus Limnocylindria bacterium | reverse complement strand
CTCGTCCTCGCGCGTGACCCGCAGCACCTCGCCCTCGGTGGTGACGCCGGCGGCGGCCAACGCGGCGCCGTGGTCCCGCAGCGAGCGCATGCCGCGCCCGCGCGCGTACCGCCGAAGCGCCGCCGCGTCGGCGCGCTCCATCACGAGCGCGCGCACGGCGTCGTCCACGACGAGCAGCTCCCCGATGGCCGTGCGCCCCCGAAGCCCGCGGCCGCCGCACGCCGTGCAGCTATCGCCGCCGCAGCGCTCGCAGCGGCGGCGCACCAGTCGCTGGGCGAGGATGCCGAGCACGGAGGAGGCGACCAGGAACGGCTCGAGGCGCATGTCGAGCAGCCGGGTGACCGCCGTCGCGGCGTCGTTGGTGTGGAGCGTGGCGAGCACGAGGTGTCCGGTGAGCGCCGCCTGCAGCGCGATCTCCGCGGTCTCGCGGTCGCGGATCTCGCCCACCAGCACCACGTCCGGGTCCTGCCGCAGCACGGCGCGCAGCCCGGTGGCGAAGTCGAGGCCGATCGCCGGGGCCACCTGCATCTGGCTCACGCCGGGCAGACGGTATTCGACCGGATCCTCGATCGTCATGACGTTGCGCTCCTCGAGCGCCAGCCGCGCGAGCGCGGCATAGAGCGTGGTGGTCTTGCCGCTGCCCGTGGGCCCGGTGACCAGCACGAGCCCGTGGCTCGCCTGCAGCAGGCGGCCGAGCGGCTCGAGCAGCACGTCGTCGAAGCCGAGCGCGGGGAGATCCCGCTGCGCGCTGCTCCGGTTGAGAAGGCGCAGCACGACCCGCTCGCCGAAGGTGGTCGGCACGATCGAGACGCGCACGTCGAGCACGCGCGTGCCGATGCGCACGCTGAAGCGGCCGTCCTGGGGGAGCCGGCGCTCGCCGATGTCGAGCCGGGCCATGATCTTCACGCGCGCGGCGATGGCCGCATGGAACCGCCGCGACGGAGAGAGCACGCGCTGGAGCACGCCGTCGATGCGGAAGCGCACGGCGAGGTCGCGCTCGCCCGGCTCCACGTGCACGTCGCTCGTGCCGAGACGCGCCGCTTCGAAGAGCAGCGCGTTCACGAGCCGGATCACCGGCGCCTCTTCGCCGGTCTCGAGCAGATCGGGCAGCTCTTCGAGGGCCTCGTGGAGGTCCGCGACCTCGCTCGCCTCGATCGCCTCCATGGTGTCGGCCATCGAGCGGGCGCCGTCGTAGGCGCGCGCGATCGCGGCGCGCAGCTCGGGCTCCGCGACCTCCACCGGCACGATGGGGGCCTCGTAGAGGAAGCGCAGGTCGTCGAGGGCCGCCAGATCCGCCCCGGGCGGCACCGCTACCTCGACCCCGGCCTCCGTGCGTGCCAGCGGCAGCACCAGATGCCGCTCGGCGTAGGCGTGGGGGAGGTTCGCGAGCAGCGCCGGCGGCGGCATGTCCGGCTCAGCGCGCATGCGGGGCTCCGCCGGACGGGGGCTCCCACGACGGCCCCTGCAGCACCGGCCGCTCGCGCATGGCCCGCGGCATCGCGGCGCGCTGCGCCTGGCTGCGGGCCGCCATGTCGACGTCCGAGGTGATGATGTGCGGCGTGAGGAACACGAGCAGGTTCGTCTTCATCCGCCGCCGCTCCTCACGCCGGAAGAGATGGCCCAGCACGGGCACGTCCTTCAGGAACGGCACGGCGCGCTCCTCCTCGCGCAGCGTGTCGGCGATGAGCCCCCCGATCACCACGGTCTGCCCGTCGCGCGCCGAGACCACCGTGCTGGTCGAGCGCACCGTGGTGGTGGGCCCGAGCGCATCGGGCCCGCCGAGCGCTTCGGTGGCGAAGGCGTCGAGGTCGGAGACCTCCTCGAACAGGATGAGGCGCACGAAGTCGTCGGCGGTGATCTGCGGCGTCATGCGCAGCGTGATGCCGACGTCGCGTCGCTCGATCGTCTGGAACAGGTTGTCGAGGTTGGTGGTGTCGGTGGCGCGGCTGGCGATGAACGGCACGTTGCGGCCCACCACGATCTCCGCCTCCTCGTTGTCGGTGGTGACCACGTTCGGCGCCGAGAGCACGTTCACCTCGCCGTCGCGCTCGAGCGCCGTCAGCAGCGCGCTGTACGCCGGCACCTCGGTGCCGTCGGGCAAGGTGACGGTGCGTTCGCTGAGCGCGGCCAGGATGAGCCCCGGCAGCGACGTCGGATCGAACTCGGCCGCCGTCAGCGTGCCGAGATCGACCCGGCCGAGGCCGAGGGCGCTGCCCGATTGGCCGGCGGCGGACAGCTCGATGCCCATGGCGCGCGTCTTGTCCACCGTCGCTTCCAGGATGATGGCTTCGACGAACACCTGCCGGCGCGCCACGTCGAGCTGGTCGATCACCGACGACAGCACGTTCCAGTCCCGCGGGCCGGCGCTCACGATGAGCGCGTTGGTGGCGGGATCGGCCGTGATGTGCACCGCGCCTTCGAGCACGAGGCCGTCGCCGGTGCCGGTGCTGATCGGCTGCGGCGTGGCGTCGCGCGGGCGGTCGGGGAAGCCGCGCCCGGCGCCGAGGGTGCGGCTCAGCATCGAGCCGGTGGGCTGCTCGGGCTGCGGCGGCGGCAGCGGCAGGCCGAGCAGCTGCGAGAGCACGCGCACCAGCGCGTCGGCCGACGCGTAGCGCAGCCGGCGCACGTGCAGGTCGCCCGGCGCGTCC
>DATMAZ010000149.1:0-21329 GCA_035559675.1 Candidatus Limnocylindria bacterium | reverse complement strand
GCCGCCGCCGCTGGCGGCGTTCGAGGACCAGCGTGGCCCGCGCGTGCTCGGGCGGATCGACTTGCGGAAGGCCACGCCGCCGCCGCCCGCCGGACGGCCGGCGCCGAGCCCGGGCGCCGCGGTGGTGCCGGGCCCGGCCGTGCCTCCTCCGGATGCCGGTGCCGCGCGCCGCAAGAAGGGCCGGCGGGTGGTGAAGAAGGCCGAGCTCACCGAGCTGATGGAGCGCGACCAGGCGCGCGCGGGCAAGCGGCCGCAGAAGCGGCGCGCGCTGCCGGGCAAGGAGCAGCGGAAGACCGAGATCACGGTGCCCCGCGCCTCCAAGCGCGTCGTCCGCATTTCGGAGGTGATCACGGTGAGCGAGCTCGCCCGCAACATGGGCGTGAAGGCCAGCGAGGTGCTCAAGAAGCTCCTCGACATGGGCATGATGGCCACCATCAACCAGGCGCTCGACTTCGACACGGCGGCGCTGGTGGCGGGCGAGTTCGAGTACAACGTCGAGAACGTCGCCTTCGACGTCGAGCAGGCGCTCGAGGCCGAGCAGACCAGCGGGCCGGGCGAGCTGGTGCCGCGCGCCCCCGTGGTGACCATGATGGGCCACGTCGACCACGGGAAGACGTCGCTACTCGACGCCATCCGCAAGACGAACGTGGCGGCGCGCGAAGCGGGCGGCATCACCCAGCACATCGGCGCCTACACGGTCGACGTCGGCGGGCGGTCGGTCACCTTTCTCGACACGCCGGGTCACGAGGCGTTCACCGCCATGCGGGCGCGCGGCGCGCAGGCCACCGACATCGTGGTGCTGGTGGTGGCCGCCGACGACGGCGTGATGCCGCAGACGGTGGAGGCCATCAACCACGCCCGCGCCGCGGGGGTGCCGATCCTGGTGGCGGTCAACAAGATCGACAAGCCCGAGGCCAACATGGAGCGCACGCTCCAGGCGCTGGCGCAGCATGGGCTCGCGCCGGAGTCGTGGGGCGGCGACACCATCGTGGTGGGCGTTTCGGCCAAGACGGGCGAGGGCATCGAGCAGCTGCTGGAGATGATCCTGCTGCAGGCCGACGTGCTCGAGCTGCGCGCCAACCCGAACCGCCTCGCCAAGGGCATCATCGTCGAGGCGCGCCTCGACCGCGGCCGCGGTCCGGTGGCGACGGTGCTGGTGCAGGAAGGGACGCTCAAGGTCGGCGACTCGTTCGTGTGCGGCACCGAGTACGGCCGCATCCGGGCGATGATGGACGACACCGGCCGCCGCGTGACCGAGGCTGGCCCGTCGAAGCCCGTGGAGATCCAGGGCCTCGGCGGCGTGCCGGCGGCGGGCGACGTGCTGGTGGCCGTGCAGGACGAGCAGAAGGCGCGTCAGGTGGCCGAGCACCGTCACGGCAAGCAGCGCGACGCCGACATGGCCAAGACCGCGAAGGTGTCGCTCGACGAGCTCTACCAGCAGATCCAGACCGGCGACGTGAAGGAGCTGAAGGTCGTGCTGAAGGCCGACGTGCAGGGCTCGCTCGAGGCGCTCGGCGAAGCCTTGCGCAAGCTCTCCACGGCCGACGTGCGGCTGAGCGTGATCCACGGCTCGGTCGGCGGCATCACCGAATCGGACGTGCTGCTGGCCTCGGCGTCGAACGCCATCATCATCGGCTTCAACGTCCGGCCCGAGCCGAAGGCCGCCGCCCTGGCCGAGCGCGAAGGGGTCGACATCCGCCTCTACACGATCATCTACGAGGCGCTGGCCGAGGTGCGCGACGCGCTCGAGGGGCTGCTGGAGCCGACGACGCGCGAGCAGGTGCTGGGCCGCGCGGAGGTGCGCCAGACGTTCACCGTCTCGGGCATCGGCACGGTCGCCGGCTGCTACGTGACCGACGGCAAGATCACCCGCACCGCGCTGGTGCGGCTGCTGCGCGACAACGTCGTCGTGCAGCAGAGCAAGATCGGCAGCCTCAAGCGCTTCAAGGAAGACGCGCGCGAGGTGGTCGCCGGATACGAGTGCGGCATCGCGCTCGAGAACTTCCAGGACGTCAAGGTGGGCGACGTCATCGAGGCGTACGTGGTCGAGGAGGTCGCGCGGCGGCTGGGGGTGCGCAGCGGGCAGCCCACGCAGGTGGCGGATCGCCCCGCCTGACGGAGATGCCGTGGTCGTCGGCGTGCTGCGCCTCGAGCTCTTCCTTCCCGAGAACCACTCGCTGAAGGGCAAGCGCAGCGTGCTGCGGACCATCAAGAGCCGCGTGCGCGACAAGTTCAACGTCTCGATCGCCGAGAGCGACGATCACGACCTCTGGCAGCGCGCCGTGTTGGGGGTCTCGCAGGTGGGGGCCGACCAGCCGCACGTCGACGCGTGCCTGCGCGAGGTGGCCGGCTTCATCGACGGCTTGCACCTCGTCGAGCTG
The DNA here is from genome assembly GCA_035559675.1 of Candidatus Limnocylindria bacterium. Taxonomy (GTDB): domain Bacteria; phylum Desulfobacterota; class Binatia; order DP-6; family DP-6; genus DATMAZ01. Next base: position 18,948 of record DATMAZ010000149.1, on the reverse strand, counting down.
GGCGAGCAGCGCGTCGAGTTTCTGCACTACTGAGGCGACATGGAGCGACGACCCGAGCGGGTGGCGCATCGCGTGCAGGCCGAGCTGGCGCGGCTGTTGCTTCGCGAGCTGCGCGACCCGCGGCTGCGCGACGTGCACGTGAGCGCCGTACGCATGACGCCCGACCTGCGCGTGGCGCGCGTGTTCGTCCGCACGCTCGCCGGCCCCGAGGCCGCGCCGGCCGCGCTGGCGGGGTTTGCGCGAGCGACACCGTTCATCCGCGGCTGCCTTGGCCGGGCGCTCGGGTTGCGCCACGTGCCCGAGCTGCGCTTCGAGTACGACACCGTCGTCGACGACGCCGCGCGGGTCGAGGTCGCGCTGGCCGGAGCGCGCGCGGCTTGGGAACCGAAGCCGTGACCAGCGGTCTGCTGCTCGTCGACAAGGACGAGGGTGTCACCTCGGCGGGCGTGATCCGAACGCTCAAGGGGGCGCTCGGGCGGGTGAAGGCCGGACACCTTGGCACGCTCGATCCCTTCGCCAGCGGGCTGCTGCCGCTCTGCCTGGGCGAAGCCACGAAGGTGGCGCGCTATCTCCTGCTGGAGGACAAGGCCTACGCGGGGACCATTCAGCTCGGGAGCGAGACCGACACGCTCGACCGCACCGGTGCGGTGGTGGCGTGTGCGCCCGTGCCGGCCCTGGACGACGCCGCGCTGGCCGACGTGGCCGCGCGCTTCACGGGCGCGATCCGGCAGGTGCCGCCGATGTACTCGGCGCTCAAGCGCGACGGCGTCCCGCTCTACGAGCTGGCGCGGCGCGGCGAGTCCGTCGAGCGGGCGCCGCGCGCGGTGGAGGTGCGCGAGCTCACGCTGCGACGCGCCGCAGACGACCGCATCGCGCTCGCCGTGCGCTGCTCGAAGGGAACGTACGTGCGCGTGTTGGCGGCCGACATCGCGCGCGCGCTCGGGACGGTTGGACATCTCGCGACGTTGCGGCGCACGGCGGTCGGTCCGTTCACGGTGGAGCAGGCGTGGCCCGCGGCGCGGCTGCTCGCGACGCCGCGGGCCGACTGGCCGCTCGTGTCGGTGCGCCGGGCGCTTGCGGGACTCGAAACGTTCGTCCTGGCCGGCGACGCCATAGCACACCTGCGCCGCGGCCGGCAGGGCGCGCTGCGGCAGCTACCCCACGGACGGCCCGGCCAGACCGCGCTGCTCGTGTCTGAGGGGGCTGGAGACGTCGAAGCGGTCATCGAAGTCGCCGGCGGCGGCGACTGGCGCCTGGTACGGATGTTGCGAGGGGCAGCTTTACAAGACCCATAGCCCGTGTTAGACGCGCCGCAACACAAACGAAGAGCGAGAAGAACGGAACTAGAGAGGGCGGGATGGCAGTGCTCGCAGAGCGCACGAGTGAGATCAGGCAGAAGTACCAACGGCATGCGACCGATACGGGGTCGCCCGAGGTACAGACGGCTCTGCTCACCGAGCGCATCAACTATCTGACCGAGCACTTCAAGACGCATCCGAAGGATCACCATTCCCGTCGTGGCCTGCTCAAGCTGGTCGGCCAACGCCGCCGGCTCCTCGACTACCTGCGTAGTCGGGACGTCGCCCGCTACCGAGACCTGATCGAGCGTCTCGGCATCCGGAAGTGAGCCGGGACCGGCTCGCTTTCCCCTCCCTTCTCTCCCGTCCCCGCTCCAATTACGACTGCGGCAGTCCGCCGCGGGGGAGATGAAACACATGCAACAGCGAATCGAGGTCGACTTCCACGGTCGGACCCTCACCATCGAGACCGGCCGCATGGCGAAGCAAGCTGGCGGCGCGGCGCTCATCCAGTACGGCGAGAGCGTCGTCCTCGTGACGGCGACGGCCATGCGCACGGCCCGGGAAGGCATCGACTTCTTTCCGCTCACCTGCGACTACGTCGAGAAGACCTTTGCGGCGGGCAAGATTCCCGGCGGCTTCTTCAAGCGTGAAGGCCGGCCGGCCGAGAAGGAGGTCCTCACCTCGCGGCTGATGGACCGGCCGATCCGGCCGCTCTTTCCGAAGGGCTTCAACTGCGAGACCCAGGTGATCGCGACCGTCTTGTCGCACGACAAGGAGAACGATCCCGACATGCTCGCGATGCTGGGCGCGTCCACGGCGCTCACGCTCTCGGACATTCCGTTCCTGGGGCCGATCGCGGCGGTGCGGATCGGGCGCGTGAAGGGCAGCTTCGTGATCAACCCGACCACCGCCCAGCTCGGCGAGAGCGACATGAACATCATCGTCGCGGGCAGCCGCGACGCGATCGTCATGGTCGAGGGCGGCGCGCACGGCGTGCCGGAGGCCGAAGTGCTCGACGCGCTCTACACCGCGCATGCGGCGCTGCAGCCGTTGATCGACCTGCAGGAGAAGCTGCAGAAGGTCGCCGGCAAGCCGAAGCGCGAGGTCGCCCCGCCGGCCGTCGACGCCGCGCTGGAGGCGGCGGTCCGCGAGACGGCGCTGCCGAAGCTCCACGACGCGCTCGCGAAGACCGGCAAGCAGGAGCGCTACGCCGCGCTCGACGCCGTCACCGCGGAGACGGTGGCGGCGCTGGCCGCGGACGATCCGGTCCGGGCGAAGCAGGTCTCGACGCTCGTCGACAAGCTGAAGAAGCAGGTGTTCCGCGAGGCGATCGTGAAGGACCGCCGCCGCATCGACGGCCGCGGCCTCGAGGACGTCCGGCCGATCACGTGCGAGGTCGGCGTGCTGCCGCGCACCCACGGCTCGGCGCTGTTCACGCGCGGCGAGACCCAGGCGCTGGTGGTGACGACGCTCGGCACCTCCTCGGACGAGCAGCGGATCGATGCGCTCGTCGGGGAGCAGTACAAGAAGTTCATGCTGCACTACAACTTCCCGCCCTTCTCCACGGGCGAGGTAAAGTTCCTGCGCAGCCCCGGCCGGCGCGAGATCGGGCACGGCGCGCTGGCGGAGCGGGCGGTGGCCTGGGTGCTGCCGCCAGAGGACAAGTTCCCGTACACGATCCGCATCGTGTCGGAGGTGCTCGAGTCGAACGGCTCGTCGTCGATGGCCACGGTATGCGGGGCGTCGTTGTCCGTCATGGACGCCGGCGTGCCGGTGGAGGCCGCGGTGGCGGGCGTGGCGATGGGGCTCATCCGCGAAGGCGACGAGGTGCGGGTGCTGTCCGACATCCTGGGCGACGAGGACCACCTCGGCGACATGGACTTCAAGGTCGCGGGCACGGCGTCCGGCGTGACGGCGTTGCAGATGGACATCAAGATCGCGGGCGTCACCCGCGAGGTGATGGCCCAGGCGCTCGAGCAGGCCCGGGCGGCGCGGCTCCACATCCTCAACATCATGAACGCAGCCATTGCCGAGCCGCGCAAGGAGCTCTCGATGCACGCGCCGCGCATCGTGACGATCAAGATCAACCCGGATCGGATCCGGGATCTGATCGGTCCGGGCGGCAAGACGATCCGCGGCATCGTCGACGAGACGGGCTGCAAGATCGACGTCGAGGACGATGGGACCGTGCTGGTGGCGTCGTCGGACGGCGAGGCCATGCAGCGCGCGATCGACCGCATCCGCGGGCTCACCGCGGAGGCGGAGGTCGGTCGCATCTATCGCGGCACGGTGCGGCGGGTGGTGGATTTCGGCGCCTTCGTCGAGATTCTGCCCGGCACCGACGGCTTGGTGCACATCTCGCAGCTGGCGCCCGAGCGCGTGCGGCAGGTGACCGACGTCGTCCGCGAAGGCGACGTGATCGACGTGAAGGTGCTGGAGATCGACAAGTCCGGGAAGATTCGCCTTTCTCGGAAGGAAGCGCTGCGCGAAGCGGGTGCCTCGCACTGAGGGCATGCGGGCCAGCCGGCTCGACAACGGCGTCCGCATCGTGTCGGACGCCGCGCCCGATCTCCGCTCGGTGACGGTCGGCATCTGGGTCGAGAACGGCTCGCGCTACGAGACGGACGGGGAAGCGGGCATCTCCCACTTCCTCGAACACCTCTTCTTCAAGGGCACCGAGCGGCGGAGCGCGTTCGACATCGCCCAGGAGGTGGAGTCGCTCGGCGGCGTGCTGAACGCGTTCACCGGCAAGGAGCACACCTGCTACTTCGCCAAGGTGCTGCCCGAGCATCTGGGCGTGGCCCTCGACGTGCTGGGCGACGTGTTCGTGCACTCCACGTTCTCCGAGGACGAGATCGAGCGCGAGCGGACGGTGATCGCGCAGGAGATCATGCAGACGGAGGACACGCCCGAGGAGCACGTCCACGACCTCTTCAACATCGCGTTCTGGCCGGGCCATCCGCTGGCGCGGCCGATCGCCGGCTCGATCGACAGCATCGGCCGCTTCGGGCGCGCGGATTTCCTGCGCTTCATGGAGGCGCGCTACCGCCCGGACCGCATCCTGGTCGCCGGGGCCGGGGCGCTCACGCACGAGGCGCTCGTGGAGGGCGTCGAGCGCTACCTAGGCGGCCTCGACGGCACGGCTGCGACCGTGCCGCTCGTGCCGCCGGCCCCACGGGGCGGGCGCTGGGAAACGCCCCGTGATCTCGAGCAGACGCACGTCTGCCTCGGGGTGCCGGGCGTGTCGCACACCGATGCCCAGCGTTACGCCGTCTACCTCCTGCAGCTCGCGCTTGGGGGCGGCATGGCGTCGCGTCTCTTCCAGGAGATCCGCGAGCGCCGCGGCCGGGCCTACAGCGTCTACGCGTTCCACTCGTCGTTTCACGACACCGGCTGCTTCGGCGTCTACTGCGCCACCAGCCGGCAATGGGTCGACGAGGTGGTCGACGTGTGCCGGGACGCATTCGAGGACGTCGCCCGCGAGGGGTTCGCGCGCGACGAGCTGGCGCGCGTGAAGACGCAGATGAAGGGCGGCCTCTTCCTCGGCCTCGAGACGAGCGACAGCCGGATGATGCGGCTCGCCCGCAACATGCTGGTGTTCGGGCGCGAGGTGCCGATCGACGAGGTCTGCCGGGACGTCGAGGCCATCGGCAACGACGACATCGTGGCGGCCGCCCAGCGGGTGCTGGCGAGCGACGTGCTGAACGTCACCGTGCTCGGGCCGGCCGCGGCGTAGCGCCGGGCATGACGGCCGCGACGCTGCGCGTGCAGGTGAGCCGGGTTCGCGGCCACGCGACGCCGCTGCCGTTGCCGTCGTACATGAGCCCGCACGCCGCCGGGCTCGACCTGGCGGCCGACATCGACGCGCCGCTCGAGCTGGCGCCGGGCGCACGCGCGCTCGTGCCGACCGGACTGGCGATCGCGATTCCGCCGGGCTATGAGGGGCAGGTGCGGCCGCGCAGCGGGCGCGCGGCGGCCGAGGGTCTGACCGTGCTGAACGCGCCGGGCACGATCGACGCCGATTTCCGAGGAGAGGTTCGAGTGCTGCTGGTGAATCTGGGAGAGGGGCCCATCCGCGTGATGCGGGGCGACCGCATCGCACAGCTCGTGGTGGCGCCAGTGGTGCGCGTCGAGTGGGAGGAGGTTCCGGCGCTGCCGGAGACGGCGCGCGGCGGCGGCGGGTTCGGGAGCACGGGCACCGCGGGCGGAGAGCCGCGCGCATGATCGAGCGCTACACCCGGCCCGCCATGGGCCGCCTGTGGAGCGAGGAGGCGCGGCTCGGACGGTGGCTCGAGATCGAGCTGGCCGTGGTCGACGTGCTGGCGGAGCGCGGCGAGGTCCCGCGCGAGGCCGCGGCGGCGCTCCGTCGGGGCGCGCGCGTCGACGTCGGGCGCATGCAGGAGATCGAAGCCGAAGTGAAGCACGACGTCATCGCGTTCGTGTCCGCGGTGGCCGAAACGGTGGGCGACGAGGGCCGCTTCCTGCACCTCGGCCTCACCTCCAGCGACGTGGTCGACACGGCGTTCGCCATGCAGCTGCGGGATGCGGCCGATCTGCTGCTGGAGACCCTCGATGGGTTGCGCGCGGCCGTGCGCGAGCAGGCGATGCGCCACCGCCGCACGCCGATGATCGGCCGGACGCACGGCATCCACGCCGAGCCGACGACCTTCGGTCTCAAGTGCGCCGGGTGGTACGCGGAGCTCGGGCGGGCGCGCCGCGGGCTCGCGGCGGCGCGCGAGAGCGTGGCCTACGGCAAGCTCTCCGGGGCGGTGGGGACCTTCGCCAACAATCCGCCGGAGGTGGAGGCCGCGGTGCTGGCGCGGCTCGGGCTGCGGCCGGAGCCGCTCGCCACCCAGGTCGTGCCGCGCGACCGGCATGCGCGCTTCTTCTCGGAGCTCGCGCTGGTCGGCGGTGCCTGCGAGCGCATCGCGCTCGAGGTGCGCCATCTGCAGCGCACCGAGGTGGGCGAGGTGGCCGAGCCCTTCGGCGCGGGCCAGAAGGGGTCGTCGGCCATGCCCCACAAACGCAACCCGATCCTGACGGAGAACCTCTGCGGGATCGCGCGGCTGCTGCGGGCCTACGCCGGCGCGGCGTACGAGAACATGGCGCTCTGGCACGAGCGGGACATCAGCCACTCGTCGGTCGAGCGGGTGATCGGGCCCGACGCCACGATCGCGCTCGACTTCATGCTGGCCCGTCTCACCGGCGTGGTCGCCGGGCTGGAGGTACGTCCCGAGGCGATGCGGGCGAATCTCGAGCGGCTCGGCGGCGCCATCTTCTCGGAGCAGGTGCTGCTGGCGCTGGTGCGTGCCGGCGTGGCGCGCGACCAGGCGTACCGGCTGGTGCAGCGCCATGCGCTCGCCGGCGGCGAGCTGGCGGCGCGGCTGGCAGCGGATCCCGAGATCACGCGACACCTGCCGGCCGAGCGTCTCGCCGCCCTGTTCGACCTGTCCCATCACCTGCGCTACACGGAGGTGTTGTTCGAGCGCGCCATGAAGGAAGGTGACACATGAGCGACGTGACGGCGCGCGTCTACGTCACGCCGAAGCGGGGCATTCTCGATCCGCAGGGCAAGGCGGTGCAGCAATCGCTGCACGCGCTCGGCTTCACGGAAGTCGGCGACGTGCGCGTGGGCAAGTACATCGAGCTGCGACTGCGGGACACCACGGCCGCGAAGGCCGACGAACGCGTCCGGGCCATGGGCGAGCGGCTGCTTGCCAACGGCGTGATCGAGGACTTCCGCGTCGAGATCGCGGGGGGCTGACGTGCGCTGGGGCGTGGTCACGTTTCCGGGGTCCAACGACGACCGGGACGCCTGCAACGCCATCACGCGCGTGCTCGGAGACCCCGCGGTGCGCCTCTGGCACAAGGACCGCTCGCTCGGCGGGGTCGACTGCGTCGTGCTCCCGGGCGGCTTCTCGTACGGCGACTATCTGCGGTGCGGGGCGATCGCCCGCTTCTCGCCGATCATGGAAGCCGTCGTGGCGCACGCGCGGGCGGGCGGCGCCGTCCTCGGAATCTGCAACGGGTTCCAGGTGCTGTGCGAGGCGGGGCTGCTGCCGGGGGCGTTGGTGGCCAACCGCACGCTGCGCTTCGTCTGCCGCGACGTGCGGGTCCGCGTGGAGACGGTCACCACGGTCGCCACCGCGTTTTGCCGGGTGGGCGACGTGCTCACCGTCCCCGTGAAGCACGGCGAGGGCTGCTACGTGGCAAGCGAGGGTACGCTGCGCGAGCTGCTCGACGAGGACCGGGTGGTGTTCCGGTACTGCGACGCCCACGGCCGCGTGGGGCCGGAGAGCAACCCCAACGGCTCGCTCCACGACATCGCCGGCATCTGCAATGCCGAGCGCAATGTGGTGGGCATGATGCCCCACCCCGAGCACGCGGTGGACCGCCTGCTCGGCTCCGACGACGGCGCGCGCGTGCTGCGTTCCGTCGGCGCCTGGCTCGAGCGGCGCGGCACGCTGGGTCCGAGCGCCACCGAGGTGGTGCCCGGGCCATGACGCCGGCGCGCACGGGTCACGAGCCGGCAGGCGGCGGGCGCGTGCCCGTGCAGGTGACCGAGGCGGTGGCGCTCGAGCAGGGGCTCACCGCCGAGGAGTACCAGCGCATCCTGTCGTTGCTCGGCCGCGTCCCGAGCTTCGAGGAGCTGGCCATCTTCGGCGTGATGTGGTCCGAGCACTGCTCGTACAAGAGCTCGAAGGTGCACCTGCGGGAGCTGCCGACCGGCGGCCCGCACGTGCTGCAGGGCCCAGGGGAGAACGCGGGCGCGGTCGACATCGGGGACGGGCTGGCGGCCGTCTTCAAGATCGAGAGCCACAACCATCCCTCGTTCGTGGAGCCGTTCCAGGGCGCAGCGACCGGTGTCGGCGGCATCCTGCGCGACGTCTTCACGATGGGCGCGCGGCCGGTGGCCATTCTCGATTCGCTGCGGTTCGGCGATCTGCGCGCGCCGCGCACCCCGTATCTCGTCCGCGGCGTGGTGGGCGGCATCGGCCACTACGGGAACTGCATCGGGGTCGCCACCGTGGGCGGCGATCTCTTCTTCGACGCCGGGTACGATCGCAACATCCTGGTGAACGCGTTCACGATCGGGATCGCGCCGCGCGACCGGCTCTTCCGCGCGAGCGCGGGCGGCCCGGGCAACCCCGTCATGTACGTGGGCGCGCGCACCGGCCGCGACGGCATTCACGGCGCGAGCCTGCTGGCGTCGGCGGCGCTCGACGCCAGCGAGGGCGAGGGCAAGCGGCCGGCGGTGCAGGTGGGCGATCCGTTCTGCGAGAAGCTGCTGCTGGAGGCGTGCCTCGAGCTGATGGCGACGGATCACGTGGTCGCCATCCAGGACATGGGGGCGGCCGGGCTCACCAGCAGCTCGGTCGAGATGGCCGCGCGCGGCGGTGCCGGGCTGCGGCTCGAACTCGACCGCGTACCGCTGCGCGAAGAGGGCATGACACCGTACGAGATCCTGCTGTCCGAGTCCCAGGAGCGCATGCTGCTGGTGGCGCGCCGGGGCAGCGAGGAGGCCGTCCAGGCGATCTTCCGGCGGTGGGATCTCGAGGCCGTGGTGATCGGCGAGGTCACCGACGACGGCATCTATCGCGTGCGCTGGCACGGCGAGGACGTGGTGGCCCTGCCGGTGGCGGTGATCGGCGACAGCGCGCCAGTCTACCAGCGGCCGGCCGTGGAGCCGGTCGACCTGGCCGCCCGGCAGACGCTCGACCTCGACCGCATCCCCGTGCCCCAGGACCTCCCGGCCACGTTCCTCCAGCTGCTCGAAAGCCCGAACCTGTGCTCGCGCGAGTGGGTGTACGAGCAGTACGACCAGCTCGTCGGCGGAAACACCGTCATCCGCCCCGGCGGCGACGCCGCGCTGGTGCGGGTCGAGGGGACGCGGCGCGCGCTCGCGCTGGCGGTCGACTGCAACAGCCGCTACACGCGGCTCGATCCGTACCTCGGCGCGATGATGGCCGTCGTCGAGGCGGCGCGGAACTGCGTCGTGACGGGGGCGCGGCCGCTCGGCGTGACCGACTGCCTCAACTACGGCAACCCCGAGAACCCCGAGGTGATGTGGGAGTTCCAGCAGGGCATCGCCGGGATCCGCGACGCCTGCATCGCGCTCGGCACGCCGGTGGTGAGCGGCAACGTCAGCTTCTACAACGAGACCGACGGCCAGAGCATCCCGCCCACGCCGACGATCGCCATGGTGGGGCTGCTCGAGAACGTGGATTTGCACGTGACGCCGTGGTGGAAGGCCGAGGGCGACGTGGTGGTGCTGCTCGGGCAAACGCGCGAGGAGCTGGGCGGCAGCGAGTACCTGGCCGTGGTGCACGGGATCTGCGCGGGGGCGCCGCCCTGGATCGACCTGGAGGCGGAGAAGCGCTTGCAGGAGGTGGTGCTGACGGCGATCCGCGACCGCCTGCTGCGTTCCGCTCACGACGTGGCAGAGGGCGGGCTGGCGGTGGCGTTGGCCGAGTGCTCGTTCGGTGGGCCGCAGCTCGGAGTGCGGGTGGCGGTCGAGGGGGGCATTCGGACCGATTGCTGGCTCTTCGGCGAGAGCCAGTCGCGCATCCTGGTCTCCGTGCGGCGGCGAGACCTCGTGAGCCTGCGCGAGCTGGCGGGCGCCCACGGCGTGCCGCTCACCACGCTCGGCGAAGTGCGCGGCCGGCGCATCGTGATCGGGGACGTGGTCGACCTGTCGGTGGAGACGTGCCACGATCGGTGGCGGAGCGGGCTGGCGCGGCTCCTGCGCCCCTGACGCAGCCCATGGACGACAAGTTTCGCGAGGAGTGCGGCGTGGTCGGGGTGTTCGGGCACCCCGAGGCGGCCACGCTCGCCTATCTCGGCCTGTACGCGCTGCAGCATCGCGGACAGGAGTCCGCGGGCATCGTATCGTCCAACGGCGAAGCGCTCATCTCCCACCGGGCCATGGGGTTGGTCGCGGACATCTTCGACCAGCCGACCCTGGCCACGCTGAAGGGCAGCATCGCGATCGGCCACAACCGCTACTCCACGACCGGTAACACGGTGCTGAAGAACTGCCAGCCGTTCGTGGTGGAATGGGCGCACGGGGCGCTGGCGATCGGCCACAACGGCAACCTGGTGAACGCCGAGGTGCTGCGTGAGGAGCTCGAGGAGCGCGGCTCGATTTTCCAGTCCACCTCGGACACCGAGGTCATCATCCATCTGATCGCCGCCTCGGCGGGCGGCACGTTGATGGACCGCCTGGTCGACGCGCTCCAGCGCGTGCAGGGCGCCTATTCGCTGGTCATGATGACCGAGGACCGCCTGATCGGCGCGCGCGACCCGGCGGGCTTTCGCCCGCTCGTGCTCGGCCGCCTCGGCGACGCCTGGGTGCTGGCGTCCGAGACGTGCGCGCTCGACCTGGTCGACGCCGTCTACGAGCGCGAGATCGAGCCGGGCGAGATCGTGGAGATCACGACGGCCGGATTGCGCAGCGTCCGGCCGTTCGCCGCACAGCCGGCGCGGCGCTGCGTGTTCGAGTACGTGTACTTCGCCCGCCCCGACAGCATGCTGTTCGGTCGCAACGTCTACGAGGTGCGCAAGCAGCTCGGGCGGCAGCTCGCGCGCGAGAGTCCGGTGGACGCCGACATCGTGACGCCGGTGCCCGACTCCGGCGTCCCGGCGGCCATCGGCTTCGCCGAGCAGTCGGGCATTCCGTTCGAGATGGGGCTCATCCGCAACCACTACGTGGGCCGCACGTTCATCGAGCCATCCGGCTCGATCCGGCACTTCGGGGTGAAGGTGAAGCTCAACGCGCAGCGCGCCGTGCTCGACGGCAAGCGCGTGGTGGTGGTCGACGACTCGATCGTGCGCGGAACGACCAGCCGCAAGCTCGTCACCATGCTGCGGCAGGCGGGCGCGCGCGAGGTGCACATGCGCATCAGCTCTCCGCCGACGCGCAATCCCTGCTACTACGGCATCGACACGCCGACCCGCGCCGAGCTCATCGCCTCGTCGCAGGATATCGAGGAGATCCGCCGGTATCTCGGGGCGGATTCCCTGGCCTACCTCAGCCTGGAGGGCCTGTACGCGTTCACGCGGGGGCGCAACGACGGCTTCTGCGACGCGTGCTTCTCCGGCGACTATCCCGTACCGCTCGCCGAGGCGCCGCGCGCCCGCCAGCTCCATCTCTTCGAGGCCAGCGAGCAACGCAACCGCTGAGTCAGGTGAGCCAGGAGCCGGGAGGCAGGGCGACCGGCGTGCGGCCGTTCGCCCGCTGCACCACGGTGTCGTGCTGCTCGCTCGGCAGCGGGTCGGGATAGTCGATGGTGGTGTGCAGCCCGCGGCTCTCGCGCCGGAGGCTCGCGCACGTGATGATGAGCTCGGCGACGGTGGCGATGTTGCGCAGCTCGATCAGATCGCTCGAGGGCAGCACGTTCCAGTAGTAGCTCTGGATCTCGTCCTGGAGGAGGGCGATGCGCTTGCGGGCGCGCTCGAGACGTTGGTTGCTGCGCACGATGCCGACGTAGTTCCACATGAAGCGCCGGATCTCGTCCCAGTCCTGCGACACGACGACCGACTCGGTGCTGACAGTGGCCGAGCCCGTGTCCCAGGGCGGGTGGGGCGGCGGGGGTGTGGCGTCGGTGTCCAGCAGCGCGATCATGGCCCGCCCGGCGCGGTGGCCGAAGACGAGCGCCTCCAGCAGCGAGTTCGAGGCCAGGCGATTGGCGCCGTGGAGCCCCGTGCAGGCGACCTCGCCGGCGGCATGCAGCCGTGCGATCGAGGTGCGGCCGTGGAGGTCGGTGACCACGCCGCCGCACTGGTAGTGTGCGGCCGGCACCACCGGCACCGGCTGCGTCGACAGATCGAACCCGAACTCGAGGCAGCGGCGGTAGACGGTCGGAAAGCGCGTGCGCACCCACTCGGGGTCGCGGTGCGAAATGTCGAGGTAGACGCAGTCGAAGCCGTGCTGCTTCATCTCGCTGTCGATGGCGCGGGCGACCACGTCGCGGGGCGCCAGCTCGGCGAGCGGGTGGTAGCGCGGCATGAAGCGCTCGCCGTCCGGGCGGCGGAGCAACGCGCCCTCGCCACGCAGCGCCTCGGTCAGCAGGAACGACTTGGCCTGCGGGTGGTACAGGCAGGTCGGATGGAACTGGAAGAACTCCATGTTGGCGACGCGGGCGCCCGCCCGATACGCCATGGCGAGCCCGTCGCCGGTCGCGATGTCCGGGTTCGACGTGTAGAGATACACTTTGCCGGAGCCGCCGGTGCAGAGAATGGTGGCGCGCGCCAGCATGCGGTGGATGCGGCCGGTGGCCCGGTCGAGTATGTAGGCGCCCCAGCACACGGGTCTGGGGCCCCGGCGGTCAAGGATCAGCTCGACAGCCAGATGGTTCTCGATCAGCTGGATGTTCGGCTGGGCCCGAACCGCCTCGCCGAGCACGCGCACCATCTCGTTGCCCGTCTGGTCGAGCGCGTGCAGGATGCGCCGGTGGGAGTGTCCGCCCTCGCGGCCGAGATCATAGGAAGGGTGCTCGCTGTCGGGGGTGACGTCGAAGTGTACCCCGAGGCGGATCAGCTCGCGGACGCGCTCGGGGCCTTCGCGGACCACGGTCTCGACGGCGTCGCGGCGGCAGAGACCGGCCCCCGCGGTGATCGTGTCCTCGATGTGCGACTCGAAGGTGTCGTCCTCGCCCCAGACCGAGGCGATGCCCCCCTGGGCGTAGCGGCTGGAGCTCTCGGGCAGCTGGTCCTTGGTCACCAGGAGCACGTGCCCGTGCTCGGCACAGCGGAGCGCACACAGCATGCCGGCGAGCCCGCTGCCGATCACCAGCACGTCGGATTGCAGCGCCACGAGAAGGGCGAATGCTGCCTACGGCCGTCGGGCCACGTCAAGAGCCGGGGGCCTCGGCGCACCGCGTGATTGACCCTCCGGGGGCCACCCCGTATGCTTTTTGTCGAGATGTCGCGCCGGGCGGGGTGGCGTGCTGCTGTTGGGGGTGCCGTGCTGATGCTCATGGCTCCGGCGGGGCCGTCGCATGCGGATGTGTACGTGGTCCGGGATCCCTCGGGGACCATCGTGCTGACCAACGTGCCCGCGGCGAGCGAGACGGCCACCACGGAGCGCGTCTATGCCGACACGCCGGGCGCGGCGGCGGTGGCGGTCGGCACGGTGCCGGCCGCGTATTGGGGACCGTCCTTCACGCCCGTCCCGGACGACGGCCGCTACGACGAGCTCATCCGCGAGGTGGCCGACCGCCACGGCCTCGAGTTCGCCCTCGTGAAGGCCATCGTGCGGGCGGAGTCGGGCTTCGATCCCTTCGCCGTCTCGCGCAAGGGCGCGCGCGGGCTCATGCAGCTGATGCCGGCGACCGCGCGCATGCACGGCGTGCGCGAATCCTTCCGTCCGCGCGACAACGTCGATGGCGGCGCGCGGCACCTCCGCCAGCTCCTCGATCGCTACGGCGGCAACCTGCCGCTCGCGCTCGCCGCCTACAACGCCGGCGAGGCGCGCGTGGAGGCGGCCCGCGGAATCCCCAACATCCGGGAAACGAGAGCGTACGTCTTCAAGGTGTTGCGCTATCGCAAACGGTACCTCGAGGCGGAGGGCGGCGGTGTCCTCCAGGCACGTCGTTAGCCCGGCGGTCACGTCCGTGGGCATCGGGGCGTTGCCGAACGTCCTCAGCTTCTTCCGCATTGTTTGCGTGCCGCTGGTGATCGGGCTGCTGGTGGCGCCCACGACGACGACCCGGCGGCTGGCGGCGCTGCTGTTCCTGGCGGCGAGCATCACCGACTACCTCGACGGCTACCTCGCGCGGCGGCGCGGCATCGTCTCGACGCTCGGGCAGTTCCTGGACCCGCTGGCCGACAAGCTCCTGGTAGCGGCGGTACTGGTGATGCTGGTCGCGGCGCCGGACGGATACCGCGTGCCGGCCTGGATCGTGGCCGTCATCATCGCACGCGAGCTGGCGGTGACGGGGCTCCGTGCCATCGCCATGCAGCGTGGTCTCGCCGTGCCGGCCGACGAGCTCGGCAAGTACAAGATGCTGACGCAGATCTTCGCGCTGCAGGGGCTGCTGCTCGCCGAGACCGTGCGCGTGCCGCTGCTCGGCGTCGAGGTCGACTTCTATGCCGCGGGCATGCGTTTTCTCTGGGTCGCGCTCGTGCTTTCGGTGTGGTCCGGCCTCGACTACCATTGGAAGGTGCTGCGCCGGATCGACCTCAGCTGACGCGCCGGCCGCGCCCCGAGTTGGTTGACCCGAGAAAGGCGAGCGGATACAAGAACCTCCGCTCTCGCGGGTGTAGCTCAGTTGGCTAGAGCGTGTGCTTGCCAAGCACAAGGTCGCCGGTTCGACCCCGGTCACCCGCTCTCCATTCCTCCGATCAACCCAGGCGGATGCGCGCGTCGACCACGATCGCGCCGCGCCCGGGCTCGAGGACCTTCACCGGGTTGAGGTCGAGTTCGACGATCTCGGGCACCACCTCGGCGAGCGCCGAGACGCGGCAGATGACGTCGATGAGCGCCGGGCGGTCGCCGGCCGGCGCGCCGCGATAGCCGTCGAGCAGGCGGCTCGTGCGCAGCCGGCCCAGCATCTCCTCGGCGTCGCGGTCGGTGACGGGGACGAGGTGGTGGGCCACGTCGCGCAGCAGCTCGACCAGCGTGCCGCCGAGCCCGCAGACGAGCAGCGGGCCGAACGTCGGATCGGTGGTGAGGCCGACCAGGGCCTCGATGCCCTGGGGCACGTGCCGCTGGAGAAGGACGCCGTCGAGGCGCCGCTCGGCGGCCGCGAGGTTCTCGCGGAGCCGCTGGACGGCGGCCGCCAGCTGCTCGGGCGTTTCGATGTCGAGGATGACCCCGCCCACCTCCGTCTTGTGGATCAAACCCGGCGACGCGGCCTTGGCGACCAGCGGAAAGCCCAGGCGGGTGGCCGCTTCCAGCGCTTCCTCGGGGGCGGCCGTCACCGTCTCGAGGTGCGGGATGCCGGCGGCCCGCAGCACCGTCGCCACGTCGCTCGGCGCCAGCCAGTGCGGGCCGCCGGCATCGGCCAGCGTCCGCTCGACGACGGCGCGAATGGCGTCACGCGCAAACGGATCGAGCGTGATTGCCTCGCCGGGGGGACGGGCCTTCCAGGTGCCGTAGCGCGCGGCGGCGGCGAGCGCGCGCGCGGCGTTCTCCGGGAAATCGTACGAGGGGAGTGCGCCCCGCGGCCCGCCGCCGAGCACGGGCGGCGCACCGCGCGCGGAGAGGAACACCGTCAAGATGGGCTTGTCCGGCGGAAGGGCGCCCGCGCCGCGGGCGATCGCCTGGGCCACCGCCTCCGGGTCGGTCACCATGGGCGGGACGTACAGCGTCACCAGCGCATCGACGTTGGGGTCGTTGCCGACTGCGGCGATGGCCTGCGCGTAGTGCTCCGGCGTCGCCGACGCGATCATGTCGACCGGGTTGCCGATGCTGGCGGCGGGCGGAAGGAAGCTTCGCAGCGCGGCGGTGGTCTCCGGGGCGAGCAGCGGCAGCTCGAGGCCGGCGGCCTCGCATGCGTCCGCGAACAGGATGCCGGGGCCGCCGGCGTTCGTCACCACGCCCACGCGGCGGCCGGCGGGGACGGGCTGCGTCGACAGCAGCACGGCGACGTCGAACAGGTCCTCAAGGGTCGCCGTGCGGATCACGCCCGCCTGCTCGAAGAGCGCGTCGACCGCGATGTCGAGCGTTGCGAGGGAGGCGGAGTGGCTCTGCGCCGCGCGCGTGCCGGCGGCGGAGCGGCCCGACTTGACGGCGACGATCGGCTTCTCGCGCGCCACCTGCGGCGCGATGTGCGCGAAGCGGCGCGGGTTCCCGAAGCTCTCGAGGTACAGGAGTATGACGCGCGTCTGGGGATCCGTGGCCCAGTACGAGATGAGGTCGTTGCCCGAGACGTCGGCCTTGTTGCCCACCGACGCGAAGCTCGAGATGCCGATGTGGAGGTCGCGCACGCGATCGAGAATGGCGAGGCCGAGCGCACCGCTCTGCGAGAGCATGGCGACGTTGCCGGCGGGCGGCCAGGTGGGCGCGAAGGTGGCGTTCAGCCGCACCGACGGGTCGGTGTTGAGCACGCCCAGGCAATTGGGGCCGACCAGGCGCATGCCGGCCGACCGCGCCAGGTCGACCAGCCGGCGCTGCATGGCGAGACCCTTGGGGGACACCTCGCCGAACCCCGCGCTGATGACCACCAGGGCGCGCACGCCGGCTCGTGCGCACTCCGCCGCCACGTCGAGCACCTGGGCGGCCGGCACCGCGATGACGGCGAGGTCGATCGGCTCGCCGATGGCGCTGATGCTGCGATGCACCGGCATGCCCTCGATCGAGTCGGCCGAGGGGTGGACGAAGTACAGGCGGCCGGTGAAGCCGGCCGCCAGCAGATTGTGGGCGAGCGCGGCGCCGATCGTGCCCGGCAAGCGCGACGGGCCCACCAGCACGACGGAGCGGGGGGCCAGGATCGCGCGCACGCTCTCGGCAGCCGCCTGCCGGTCGCGGCGCACGTGGGCCCGGCGCAGCTCCTCGGTTTCCGCGGTCGGGAAGCGCACATGGATCACACCCCCGGCGAGCGAGCGCTCCACGCGAAAGCCGCTCTCCGCGAACACCTCCAGCATCCGGTTGTTGTCGCCGAGGACGTCGGCCTCGAATTCGCTGATGCCGTTGGCGCGGGCCACGACGGCGAGCTGCTCGAGCAACAGCGTGCCGAGGCCTTTGCCCTGCCACGCGTCGTCGACGGTGAACGCCACCTCCGCGCGCGGCGGCTCCTGCGACGTCCGCACGTAGCGGGCGACGCCGATTATCCGCTCGCCGCCGTCCCGCCGGATGGTGCCGACGAGCGCGGCCCGGCTCACGCCGTCGACCTCGATGAAGTCGCGCAGCTCGGCGTCGGTGAGGCGGCGCTTCACGTTGAAGAACCGGTAATAGATCGACTGCGCCGACAAGCGGCCAAAGAGCGCCACCAGCGCGTCGCGGTCGTCCGGCCCGATCGGACGGATGCGGACCGACGTCCCATCGCGCAGCAGGCAATCGAAGACGCGGGATTGATGCGCTTCCATGCGTCGCTACCCCGTTTGCCGCGGCCGGCGGCCCTCCGCCAGCGCCCAGACGGCGCGCCGCAACCGGCCCGCCGGGCGCTCGTTGCGCCGCAGCCGTCGGACCAGCCGGCGGATCGTGCGGCGCCTGCTGTAGTCACCCGCATCGAAGGCCGCGAGCACCGCCGGGTCGAGGGTGTTCGTGTCGGGCCGGCGCCGCCGCGGATACAGTACCGGGACGCCGTAGTCGGCCTGGAAATGGGTGTCGCAGGCCGCGCAGCGAACGCCGCCGGTCGCCGGCGAGAGCGTGCCGCGACAGTCCGGGCAGCCAAGCCGCTCAAGCAGTGCCGCGGCCACCGGACGGTCGCGGGCCGGGGCCGTGATCGCCAGCAGTCGCTCCGTCAGTGCGGCGGCGGACAGCGTGGGCTCGCGGCATTTCAGCGTGACCGCCACGTAGGCGTTTCGACACATGGCCTCGAACCGCTCGCGCTCCAATGTGGCGCTGCGCTCGATGAGCCAGCGGGCCAGCGCCGCTTCGTCGGTGCTGCTCGAACCGCTGCCGCCTGCGCCGAGGCCGGTGGCGATCACGATGCCGGCCGCATGGCGCGCCAACGGATCGCGGCTCGAGGCCGCCCGGCAGAGCGCCTGGGCCAGCTCGTCCGCGTCCTGGAGACGGGCATAAACCGCGTCCTGCGCGGCGCGGTCGGCCGTCATGGACGCCGGCAGCGTCGTCGAGTCGAGCAGGCTCTCGTAGTGAGCGTCCGGCCCGAACAGCGCGCACAGCTCGCGCATGGAGAGGAAGTTGCGCTCGATGTGCGGCACCGTCACGTCGACCCGGAAGTGCAGCCAGCGGCGGCGCAGCGTGCGCGGCTCCAGTGCTTCGAGGCTGGTGACGATCACCGCCGTGCGCGCCACCCGACGCAGCTCCGCTATGGCCTCGACCGGCCGCACCAGGTGCTCCAGCACTTCGGAGCAGAGCACCACGTCGAAGGCGCCGTCCGGAAACGGCAGCCGCGCCAGGCTCGCCGTGACGGCATGGTCGAGGCGATCGGACTCGGAGCCGTCGACGGGCAGGTTCGCGTGGTGATTGAGGTCGACGTAGTAGGCGGCCGCGCCGTAGCGGTCGCGCACCAGGCGCGGGTAGTCCTCGAACCCCGCCCCGACGTCGACGAATGAGCGAAACTGAAGCCGATCGAGCAGGCGGAAGATCTTCAGCTTGCGCTGCAGGAGCTGAAACGCGTACAGCGTGACCGCGCAGGGCCGCCCGTCCGGCGCGAACACGCCCCCGGGTCGGTCGTAGCCGAGCTTGACGCCCTCGCGGAAGCGCTCTTCCAGCCAGGCGCGGGTGCGCTGCTCGACGGCGGCGGGCGAGTAGTCGAGCATCGTGGTCGCCTACCTAGCGCACTGCGACGTAAGAGCACCAGGCCGGATCGCCAGCGGGCGGGAATTCTGCTACACGACGGCCCGCGAGGGTGGTGTGGACGGGTTGGGGCACGACGAAATCGTCGCGTGCCTGCCGAGCTATGCGGCCGGCATGCTCGACATTGCGCGGGCGCGCGTCGTGCAGGCCCACCTCGCCGGCGGCTGTACGGAGTGCATGGCCGCTCTGTTCGCCCGGCCGCTCGGGCGCCCGCGGCCGGCC
>DATMAZ010000148.1:0-20451 GCA_035559675.1 Candidatus Limnocylindria bacterium | reverse complement strand
ACCGATCGGTCATGACCGGCCGGTGAGAAACCGCCGCAGCCGGGCGAGGAAGCCCGGCGGATCGGGTGCAGGTGTCAGCCGGCGATGGAGCTCTCGGGCGTCGGTACTGCCGGGATCGAGTTCCAGCGCGCGCGCCACGTGCCGGGCGGCCTCGCGATCGTTACCCTGGAAATGGCAGTTGCGAGCGCGCGCCAGCGCCACCTGCGCGTCATCCGGCGCCGCCGCCTCGGCTCGGGCGAGCAGCTCCGCGGCGGTGTCGAACTCATCCTGCCACATGGCGACGTACGCCTTGCCCACCAGCGCGTCCACGTTGCGCGGGTCGGCGGCAAGCACGCGGTCGAAGGCCGCGGTGGCGGCGGCGTAGTCGTTGAGCCAGCTCGAGAGGCGCCCCACCCAGATCTCGTGCTCGAGGACGCCCGGGTGCTGCGTCGCCAACCGGCGATAGAGGCTGCGCGCCTTCACCAGCCGGTGAGCCGCCACGGCCTCCGCGGCCTGCCGCTCGAGGTCCGCGGCCCCCGAGACGCCGACGCTGCCCGCGAACAGCAGCGCAGCAAGGGCTTCCCTGGTGCGCGAGATCACCGGTATCGTCTATCGGCGCGAACGGATCCCGACTTGAGCGCGTGGCATGGCGCCCCGCGTCAGTCGTCAAATAGCGCGCGATAGCGGCCGAGGCCGGCCGCCTCGAGCTCCTCCTTCGGCACGAAGCGCAGCGCCGCGCTGTTGATGCAGTAGCGCCGCCCCGTCGGCGGCGGGCCGTCGTCGAACACGTGGCCCAGGTGGCTGTCGGCCCCGCGGCTCCGTACCTCGGTGCGCACGCTAAACCAGCTGCGATCCTCGCGCTCGACCACCGCGTCGGGCGACAGCGGCCTCGTAAAGCTCGGCCAGCCCGTGCCGCTATCGAACTTGTCGCGCGAGCTGAACAGCGGCTCGCCGCTCACCACGTCGACGTAGATGCCGTCGCGGTGCTCGTTCCAGTATTCGTTGCGGAACGGCGGCTCGGTGGCGTTGCGCTGCGTCACCTCGTACTGCAGCAGCGTCAGCCGGGCGCGGAGCTCAGCGTCGGACGGCTTGCTCGCCGTGGCGCCGGGCGCCGGCGGCGCGGCGGGCGGATCCGTCTTCCAATGCTTCTCGAGGAATTGATCGCGCCCCGACCCGTGGCGGTAGAAGCGGTACCGGATCGGGTTCTTCCTGGCGTAGTCCTGGTGGTACTCCTCGGCCGGATAGAAGGTGGTAAACGACACGATCCGGGTGACGATCGGCTTCGCGAAGCGCCCGCTCGCCGCCAACGCCTGCTTCGACGCCTCGGCGGCTGTGCGTTGCGCGTCGTCGTGGACGAACACGACGCTGCGGTACTGGGGGCCGCGGTCGACGAACTGCCCGCCGTCGTCGGTCGGGTCGATCTGTCGCCAGAAGACGTCGAGGAGCTGCTCGTAGCTCACGCGAGCAGGATCGAAGGTGATCTGCACCGCCTCGAAGTGCCCGGTGGCACCGGACGACACTTGCTCGTAAGTGGGATTCGGCTCCGTGCCGCCCGCATACCCCGACACCACGCTCGAGACGCCGTCGAGCTTCTCGAACGGCGGCTCCATGCACCAGAAGCAGCCGCCCGCAAAGGTCGCGACCGCACCCTGGGCGGGCGGCGCGGTAAACCAGCCGAGGACGGCGGCCGCGACGACCGCCGCCTTCATGGTGCGCGCGAACATCTCACGGGAGAGATGCCACAAGGCTCCCCCGGTTACAGCCCCCCGGCCCGCAACGGCGGAGCGCCGGCGCTTGACTCCCCTTCCGGATGGCTGGATGACAGGGCCGGGTTGCGCCGGCGTGATCCGCCGCCGCACGAGGAGGGACGGATGATGCTTCGTGGGACCACCGCAGCTGCGGTTCTGTTCGCGACGCTCGCTGGCGCCGCCGGCGCGTACGCGGCGGACGGCGCCGCACTCTGGGAGAAGCATTGCGCGTCGTGCCACGGCCCGGACGGCAAGGGCGACACCAAGGCCGGCAAGATGACCAAGGTGGAGGACCTGACGGCGGCCGACGTGAAGGCCGGCCTCACGCACGACAAGGTCCGCCAGGCGATCGCCGACGGCATCGTCGACAAGGACACCGGCAAGACGCGCATGAAGGGCTACAAGGACAAGCTGTCTGCCGAGGAGATCGACACCCTCACGGATTACCTCCTCGGGCTGGTCGGAGCAGGCAAGTGATTCGATGCGCGTTGGACCCCTCCGAGGCGCTTTCGATCGCGGCCCGTGCCTGACCGGCCGGCTGCCTTGTCCGAGTCGGTAGAGCCAACCCGCCAGGGATTCCTCGACCTGCTGCGTCCGAGCTGCGCTCTCGGCGGCTCGGGCGCACGTGCGCCGTCGTGCTTGATCGGACTGCGCATGCTGCTCCGGGAGGGAGTGAGAGAGTCGTGAGACGCTTGCAGCTTCCTGCGGTGCTGCACAACTGGGTGAGCTACGCCGGCGCCGCCATCGCCGCGCTGGCGCTGACGGCGATCGCCTTCCTGTTCTTGCTCATCTCCCTCCGCGGCGGCGAGGCGCCGTACGCCGGCATCATCACCTTCGTCGTGCTCCCGGCCGTGATGCTGGTGGGGTTGGCGCTCGTGCCGATCGGCATGCTGATCGAATGGCGGCAGGCCCGGCGCACGGGCCGGCATTCGATCCCGCGCTTTCCGGTGATCGACCTCAACCTGCCGCACCACCGCAACGCGGTCGTGCTGTTCGCCGGCGGCTCGGTGCTGCTGCTCTTCCTGAGCGCGTTCGGGAGCTTCGAGGCCTACGAGGCCACGGAGTCGGTCGCCTTTTGCGGCACCACGTGCCACGTGCCGATGGAGCCGGAGTACACGACCTATCAGAACTCGCCCCACGCGCGCGTGCGCTGCGTCGAGTGCCACGTCGGCCCCGGCGCAGACTGGTACGTCAAATCGAAGCTCAACGGCCTCTATCAGGTGTACTCGGTGCTGTTCGACAAGTTCCCGCGGCCGATCCCGGGGACGATCGCGAAGCTCCGTCCCGCCCAGGACACCTGCGAGCAGTGCCATTGGCCCGACAAGTTCTTCGGCTCCCAGCAGCTCCGCCGGGTGCATTATCTCGCCGACGAGACGAACACGCGCTGGGAGATCAGCCTGCTCGTCAAGACCGGCGGCACGCAGTCGATCGGCGAGCAGGGCCAGGGCATTCACTGGCACATGAACATCGACAACCGCATCGAGTACGTGGCCACCGACCAGGACCGGCAACAGATCCCATGGATCCGGGCCACCAACAGGGCCACCGGCGAGACGACGGTCTACACGAAGGGGACGCCGATCCCCGAAGCGCAGCTCGCCACCCTAAACGTCCGCGTGATGGACTGCATGGACTGCCACAACCGCCCGGCCCACATCTTGCGCTCCCCGAAGGAGTCGATCTCGCGCGCGCTGCAGCTCGGCGACATCGACCCGTCGCTCCCGTCCATCGTCGAGACCGGCGTCGAGCTGCTGAAGGCGCCCTACTCGTCCGTGCCCGAGGCGATGACGGCGATCCAGGACGGCATCCTGCGCCACTACCAGGAGGAGTACCCCGAGATTGCCGAGACGCGCCGGGCGGACCTCGAGCAGGCGATCGCCGCGCTCCAGGAGATCTACCGCAAGAACTTCTTCCCCGAGATGAAGGCGCGCTGGGACGTGTACCCGAACAACATCGGCCACCTCGAGTTCCCCGGCTGCTTCCGCTGCCACGACGGCGAGCACCGCTCGGCCGACGGCAAGGTCGTGACTGCCGACTGCAACTCCTGCCACGTGATCATCGGGCAGGGCCGGCCCGACGAGATGGCCTTCTCCCTGCAGCCGGAGGGTCTGCCTTTCGAGCATCCCGGCGACGTCGGCGACGCCATCGAGGGCATGCTCTGCCCCGACTGCCACGCGCCCGAGTGAGGCGGCCGGCCGCACCCGGAGCGGGCGCGGCCGGCCAGGTGTCGCTCAGCGGGCGTGCGCCTCGCTCACGGCGACGACCGATCCCTCGGCGTGGCAGACGTTGCACGCCTCGGCGCCCGAGCTCGTGGTGTTGGTTTCGGCGTGCGCGGCCGCCGCATCGGAGTCGTGGCACGAGAGGCAGGCGTCCTGCACCGGTGGAATAACGCCCGTCACGAGCTCCACGGCGGGGCCTCCGCTCGTGTCGACGGTGCTCGTGCGCGTCGGCAGCAAGCCGGTGGAGAGCGGGAGAAGCTGCGAGCCGTCCGTGTGGCAGGTGGTGCAGTCGCGCAGGTCGCCCGGGAACAGCACCTCGGCGAAGTCGTGCGGCGTGAAGTTCGCCGGCGCGGCGCCGAACCCGTAGACCACGTACGGACGGTGCTCGAGGTCCTCGCCGCGATGGATCTTGTGGATGACGTGCTTGAACGCCATGGGCTCGTTCACCGGATCGACGCCGAGCCCGACCGCCCGACGGCGGCGGTCAAAATCGGTTACGTTGGCGTTGTGGCACAGCACACAGTACTCGACCCGGTTGCGCGCGCCGCCGTGGATGCTGAAGTCGACCGAGAACGTCCCGTGGCACGAGGCGCAGTTCTCCTGCGCCACCACCTCGCGCCGCTCCCCGACCGGCGAACCGTCGACGCTGAACGATGCCACCGGGTTCTGCGCGAACTCGGTGACGACTCGGCCGCCCGCCAGCGTCACGGGACGGCGCACCTCGAGGCCGATGCGCCAGGTGCCGGCGGCGTCGGCCGGCAGCACGACGCTGCTCGTGTACTCGAAGTTGCCGGCGCTGTTCGGGCCGGTGAACGTTCCGGTGGCACCGCCGCCGAGCATCGTCGCGCGCACGAACGGCGGGGTCGTGGCGCCGAAGTCGGTGCTGGGGCCGCTCGCCGTGAGCGCGATCGTGTAGCCCGCCACCGAGGTGACGAGCGAACCGTCGCCGTTGATGAGCCTGAGCTCCAGCGCGATGGGGCCGCCCGGCGAGCCCGAGACGGCGACGATCTCGCCCCGGAGTCCCGCGAGCTCGGCCGAGCGGGCCGGGATCACGTGCGCTCCCGGCACCGTCTCGTCGAACTCCTCGCCGGCCACGGCGGCATGACACAGGCGGCACAGCGCGTCGGGCTGGTCACCGGCCACGTGATTCGTACCGGGCGCCCCGGCGTCCGTCGCCTGCTCGCCCGGATTCACGTCGTCGTGGCAGCCGGTGCACGCCCGCGCCGACGGCTTCGTCTTCCAGTTGTCGGCTTGCTCGGAGTCCGGCGTGACGGCGTGGCACGTCGTGCAGTTTCGGATGTCCCGCGGGAAGCCGACGCCGACCGTGGTCTCGCCCGTACACGTGCCGCTCGGGCAGTCGGCGTCCACCATGCACGGGAGCCCCGCGAGCGCCCCGCCCTGGCAGGCCGCGACCTTCTCGCCGAAGTGCGTGTTGCCGAACCCGTAGGCCGCACCCAGCGGGCCCTCGGTCACCGACGGCAGCTCTTTGCCGTGGTGGATGCGGTGGATCATGTTCTTGAAGTCGATCGACGCGCCGGTGTCCGGGTCGGACCACTGGTCGGTGTGACAGGTTTGGCAGAGCCGCACCTCCCGCCGCCCGGTGCCGTGCGCCTGGAGCGGATTGTGGCACTGGTTGCACTGCGCCGTGCTGGTGACGTTGCGCTCGATCGTTACCTCGCCTCCGGCGGGGACGAAATCGAAGACGGGATTGGCGACCAGGCCCTCGCTGCCCACCGTGCGCTGGATCTGCGCGGCCACGCGGTGCGTGCGCGTGGCGTCGTAGCCCGCGGGAAGCTGCGTGCGGAACGTGTACGTCCACAGCCCGGGCTCGCCGGCCGGCGCGAAGGCGGTGGCACCGCCCTGGTCGTAGGCCGGCATGCCGCGCGAGTTCAGCACGTAGTTCTGCCAGCGCGTGAACGTGGTCGTGAATCCTTCCACTGTCTCGTCGACCACCTCGAGGCGGGCGATGGCGAAGCGCACGCGCGCCTTGCTCGCGTCCGGCGGATCGATCGCCGCGCTCTGTGGCGTCACGGGGATTCCCGCCTCGTCGGTGAGCGAGAAGACCACGGTCACCGTGCCGGCGGCGTCGACCTGTGCGCTCTGGATCGCGGCGTTAAGCCCGGGACCCGGCGTCCCGGTGGGCGCCGTGCTGGTGGTCGTGGTCGCGGGCACGCTGGTCGTCGTGGTGGTGGCGCTTGCGTTGGACGGACGGCACACGAGCTGGAACTGATCCTTGTCCTTGCCGCGCGAGGTCGCGGCCACGGTCTTGATCTTCCCCATGCCGCTGGCGAGCTCGCCCTTTTGGTCCGGTCCACGCACGGGAACGGCGACGGTGGCCGGCGTGCCGCAGACCGTCTCCGAGGTCGGCAGCCCGAGCGAGGCGGCAGCCCCGTCGAGCTGGGTGAGATCGAGCCTCCCGCCGCCCTTCAGCTTGCCGCTCTGCACCGCGAGCGCGCGTACCTCGCTCGGGCCGCAGGCCGCCAGGGCCTCACTTTCGGTGTTGGTGCAGAAAGCCACCAGGAAATGGCAGACCCCATCGATTGCGCCGTCGGCGTCGCAGGGGCCACCGTCCGCGCAGCTCACCCCCGAGACCCGGGCCTTGCCGGCGGGAAAGGCAAGACCGTCGGCCTGCAGCGTGACCGCACAGTCGTTGCGCTTCGATCCTCCGCCCGGGATCGTCGCCGCTCCGGCGGCCCCGAGCAGCCCCAAGACCACGAATCCAGTCACCGTCCGTCGCAACATGGTCACCCCTCGAAATGCGTTCGGTTCACGCAAGCATCGGTCATGCCGAACAGGCCATGCCGTCATTTGCCAGGATTTTCTCATCGCAGCGGCAATCGCCCGACGATCTTTCCGGCCCATCGAAATCCGGAGTATCCGGGTCAGGCAGGTCTACTTGAGCGACAGCATGTACGCGACCAGCGCGTCCCACTCGGCGTCGGTGAGCTTCAATTTCGGCATCTTCGCGTCCGCAATCTTCGACTTCGGGTCGGCGAAGTACGCGCGCAGCCAGGCCTCGTCCCGCTTGCTCCCGACGCCGTCGAGCGGCCCGCCCTTGTCCGCGAACTTGCCGCCCTCACCCCCGAGGCTGTGGCAAACCTTGCATTTCTTGTCATAAAGAGCCTTGGCATCGTCGGCCTGCGCCACGGAGCACGCGATCGAGATCGCCGCCGCCACCACCGCTCCGGTTCATTCCAGCTTCATGAGGTTTCTCCTTGGCCAAGTGCTCGCGGAAAGGCTATTGCTCGACCGCGTGTCGCCGAGCAAGGCTCGACCGGCCGTCGCGGTGCTGATGCTGGCACTGCTCGTCGGTGCGCCCGCTGTGGGGGCGCGGGCGGCTACGATCGAGCAGGCCGGCGCCTGCGTCAACTGTCATCTCTCGCAGACGGCGCCGCTGCTCGAAACCGGCGGCCATGCCGCCGTCGTCGACTGCCAGTCGTGCCATGCCGACCGGCGGCCGGGACAGGTCGGCAACAACCATCGCTCGATTCCGCGGTGCACCGACTGCCACGACGAAGCTGGCCACCCGCCGCGCACGAAGGCGCGGGGCCGGCGTGCCGAAATCCGCAACTGCAGCCGCTGCCACGACGTCCACGGATCCACGAACGCAGTGCTCGTCCGCACCACCATGCGCGTTCGGCGGCGCTTCATCCCCATGCGCTTCGACTCGGTCGCGGGCGCGGCACCGGGAGGCTTCACCAATCCCGAGGCGCCGGGGACCGGGCTCTGCGAGGTGTGCCACCGGACCACCCGCTACTACCGCGCCGACGGGAGCGGCGAGTCTCACTTCACCGCGCCGTGTGCCGATTGCCACGACCACCACGCGGGCTTCCAGGTGGCGACCGGCCCCGACAGCTGCCCGCTCTGCCACGAGGCCGAGGCGGCCCGGTTCGCGCTGCCGAGCGGGCATTCGAGCACGTTCGAGTGCACCGGTTGCCATGCCGAGATCGAGCCGACGCCCGGGCCGGGCCATCGCGCGATCAGCCCGTGCGCCGCCTGCCACGACAACGCGACGCACGCGCCGGGCGGGGCGGCGCTGCCCTGCGCGCAGTGCCACGAGCCCCACGGAACGGCCAACCTGGCGCTCGTCCGCGAGGAGCTCGAGACGACGCAGGAGACCCGCGTGCCCATCCGCTTCGACAGTCTCGCCGGCCAGGCGGACGGCAGCTTCGCGAGCCTCAGCGCGCCCGGCAGCGGCATCTGCGAGGTCTGTCACACGACGACCGCCTTCTACCGCGCCGACGGCAGCGGGCCCGCGGGCCACTTCACGCTGTCGTGTCTCCCGTGCCATCGGCACTCCGACGGGTTCGCGCCACGATGAGGTGTGCCGTCGTGCTGGCCTGGATGGCCGTACTCCTCGCCGGGACGGCGCAGGCAGCCGAGGCGCCCCAGAAGGGCGCCCCGCCGACCAATGAAAAACCCGCGCCGGCCTACGCCGGGGAGGACACCTGCGCGGTTTGCCACGACGACCAGGCCACGACGATCGCCGCCTCGCCGCATCGCGTGCTCTCCGAGGCGGCGCGTCCGGAGGCGCTGCGCGGTTGCGAAGCGTGCCATGGGCCCGGCGCCTCGCACGCCGAGGAGGCCGGCGCCGTTTTCGACGGGATGCGCACTTTCGGGGCGAAGACCCCGCCGGCGGAGCGCACGGGACCGTGCCTCGCCTGCCACGGCGGCGCCTCCAAGCTCCACGACTTCCGCACCGGCGAGCATGCGCTCGCCGGGGTGGCGTGCACCGACTGCCATCGCGTGCACGCCTCGGCGGAGAAGCTGCTCGCCAGGCCGCAACCCCAGCTCTGCTACGGCTGCCATCTCGACATCAAGGCCAAGTTCGCGCTGCCCGAGCACCACAAGGTGCCCGAGGGCGTAATCGGCTGCCTCGACTGCCACGACCCGCACGGCAACCGGCGCTTCGCCCTCATGCGCGGCAGCGAGGCGCGCGAGCGCTGCGAGCGCTGCCACGCCGACCTGCAGGGCCCGTACGTCTTCGAGCACGCCGGGCTCTTCGTGGAGGGCTGCGAGCGCTGCCACGATCCCCACGGCAGCGTGAACCGCCACTTGCTCGTCCGCCAGCAGGTGGCTCAACTCTGCTACGAGTGCCACACCGTCACGCCATCCGACCACGTGCAGCCGAGCTTCCGCGACTGCACGCGCTGCCACACCGCCATCCACGGCTCCAACTTCAACCCGCTGTTCCTGGAGCGCTAGACGATGCGGATCGGCGGTTGGGTGCTCACGGGGCTGGTCGTCGCCTTGGCCGCGGCGGTCGCCCGTGCCGACGAGCCCACCGACGCGCCGAAGCCCGCCCCGCCACCCTACCGCTACGACGGGCTGGTCACCGCCGGCTATCGCAACGTCGACATCGACGGCTCGCGCGACAAATACCGCGAGGACTACAACCTGCGCTCGGGCGGCCGGCTCTTCGCCGTCGAGCTCACCGGCCGGGCGACCGACCAGGACGCCGAGTGGGTCGACCGCTTCCATCTCGAGGTCGACACGCCGCACGACGAGCCCGTCTCGCACTTCCTGCTGACCGCGAGCGACGCGCGCCGCTACGAGCTGCGCGCCTCCTGGGTGCGGTCCAAGTACTTCTACGAGGTGCCCCAGCTCTGGGAGGAGCCCGTGCCCGGGGACGTGCGGCTCGACGACCTCCACGACTTCGACACGACCCGCAGCGACGGCGTGGTCGATCTCCGCGTCCGGCTCACCGACACCGCAACGCTCATCGCCGGCTACCGCCTCTATCAGCGGCACGGCGACAGCGTCACCACCGTCTTCGTACCGGGCGGCGACACCTTCCTGGTGCGCGCGCCCATCGACTCCGACACCAACGTCGGCCGCCTCGCCGGTGAGTTCGAGGCGCTGGGCGCGTCGTTTCTGGTGCAGCAAGACTCCCGGCACGTCGCCCGCGCGCTCGACCGCAACGGTCCCGCCGGGCTGCCGGCCGCCGGCGTCGATCCCACCGATCCGTCCACGCTGCTGCAGGAGACGGTGCACCAGGACGAGACGATCGACGCGCCCACCACCACGGCGCGCTTCCGGCGCCCGATCGGCGAGCGCGGCGAAGTGACGGGCGCGTACGTCTACCAGCACGCCGAGCTCGACGCCGAGCAGACGTCGTTTCTGAACGCCACGCGCGACAACCCCGCCGTGCCGCAGGTCGACCGCAGCCGGGGCAACGCGAGCGCGAGCCTCGACACCCAGGTGGCGGACCTCACCGGCAGCTGGCGGCTCACCGACCGCGTCGGCTTGCACCTCTCCTACCGCTACGACGAGCAGCAGCAGGACGGCGATCTCGCGCAGCTCGGCACCGGCGGCGTGCTCGTCCTCGACACCGCCGCCCACGTGCGCATCAACCGGGTGACGGGCGAGGTGGAGGCGCAGCCGCGCGACGATCTCCGCGTGCGCGCGGGGCTCCGCTGGGCGCAGCGCAACGCCGGGGTGTCGACGGCGACCCGCAGCCTGGTCACCGACGCCATCGGCGGCGTGGCCGACGTGCGCTATCGGCCGTGGCAGCGCCTGTCGCTCTTCGGCCGCTACGAGAGCGCCCACATCGACGATCCCTATGTCAGCGCGGGGGCGCCGCTCGCCGCACCGCCGCTCCCGCAGCGCGACATCGCGCTCACCTTCGTCAACCGCGGCAGCGCCGGCTTTCGGCTGCAGGCGGCGTCCTGGGCGCAACTCCACTACACGTTTCTCGCCGACAGCCGCACGAACTCGTCGTTCGCCGGCCGCAGCCGCGCCTATGGCAACCAGCTCGCCCTCGCCCTCGACCCGCTCGACGGGCTCTCCTGCTACTTCGCCTATTCGTTCCGCAGCCTCGCCAACGAGGCCGACATCTACACGGCCCCCACCTACGACGTGATCAATTCGATCCAGAGCGGCGACGAGAACGTCGTACAGGCGAACGTCACCTACGCGTTCGGCCTCTGGAAGCAGCGCTGGACGACCGGCGCGGACTTCCTCTACGTCGCGAGCCGCCAGAAGCTCGCGCCGAAGCTCGAGCCCGGCCCCGGCACCCATACCTTCCACGACCTCGACCGCGTGGACGGCGGGGTGTTCGTGAGCTTGCTGCACCCGTGGCTGGAGCCCAGCCTCGAGTTCCGGATGGTGAACTACGAGCAGCCGCGCATGGCGCGGAACGACTACCGCGCGACGATCATCCTGGCTAAAGTGACGAAGCGTTGGGGCCGCTAGCGCGGCCGGCGCCCGGCCCGTCGTCGCCTCGGCACGCATCGTGAACAACATCCTCGCGTGGAACGGCTCGGTCGTCGCCGGCGAGGGCAAGCGCGGGCGCGGCATCTGCGACTTCAGCCCCGGCTCGGTCGTCCGCTACAACCTCTTCCACCGCAACCGCGTGGCGGCGCTGCTGCGCGGCGACCGGGACTACCGGCGCGTGCGCGTGGCCGAGCGCGTCCTGCAGGACCCCGACCTCGAGGCCAACCTCGATGGCAATCTCCGGTTCGCCGGGCGGAAGCCCCCGCGTCGCGCCAGCAAGGCCACCGCGGCCGACTTCGCGCTCGGCAGGCTCGCCCGCAACCCCGCCGCGAACGCCGGCGATCCCGATCCCGACGCGGCCAACGCCGACGGCAGCCGCAACACCATCGGACACACCGGCGGCCCGTTCGGCGTGCACTTCTGACCCGCCCGCCGCGGTGGACCTGTCTCGCCTGCCGGGTTAGGGTCACCCTCCAACCCAAGGAGGAGGTCTCTCGAAGATGCGCGAAGCAGTCATCGTGGATGCGGTTCGAACGCCGCTCGGCCGGGGCAAGCAGACGGGCGCGCTCCACCAGTGGCACCCCGTCGACCTGGCGGCCGTCACGCTGAAGGCCCTCGTGGACCGCACCGGGATCGACCCGGCGCTCGTCGAGGACGTCATCATGGGCTGCGTCATGCAGGTCGGCGAGCAGAGCGTGAACGTCGGCCGCAACGCGGCGCTGGCGGCCGGCTTCCCGGAGACGGTGTGCGGCACGAGCGTCGACCGGCAGTGCGGGTCGAGCCAGCAGTCGCTGCACTTCGCCGCCCAGGGCGTGATGGCTGGGGCCTACGACGTGGTGATCGCCGCGGGCGTCGAGTCGATGAGCCGCGTCCCCATGGGCACCAGCGCCACCGTCGGCGGCACCCCCTTCGGCCCGAAGATGCTGAAGCGCTACCAGGAGGCCAACCTCTACGGCGCGGGCGGGCTCGTGCCGCAGGGCATCTCGGCCGAGATCATCTGCGACAAGTGGAACCTCAGCCGCGAAGAGATCGATCGCTTCTCGCTCGGATCGCACCAGAAGGCCGCCGAGGCGACCCGCCAGGGCTGGTTCGCGAAGGAGATCGTGCCGCTCGAGCTCAAGCACGCCGACGGCGGCCGTGAGACGATCGCCACGGACGAAGGCATCCGGCCGGACGCGTCGATGGAGAAGCTCGCCTCGCTCAAGCCGGCGTTCCGCGAGAACGGCCGCATCACGGCGGGCAACTCGAGCCAGATCACCGACGGCGCCGCCGCCGTCCTCGTGATGGAACGCCAGAAGGCGAAGGAGCTCGGTCTCAAGCCGCGGGCACGCTTCCACAGCTTCGCGCTCGGGGGCTGCGATCCGGTGATCATGCTGACCGCGCCCATTCCGGCCACGCAGCGGGTGCTGGAGCGCGCCAGGATGCGGATCACGGACATGGATGCGATCGAGATCAACGAGGCCTTCGCGCCGGTCGTGCTCGCCTGGGAGCGGGAGCTCAAGCCCGACATGTCCAAGGTGAACCAGCACGGCGGCGCCATCGCGCTCGGCCATCCGCTCGGCTGCAGCGGCGCGCGCCTCATGGCCACGCTGCTCGGCGTGCTCGAGCGCACCGGCGGCCGCTTCGGGCTTCAGACGATGTGCGAAGGCGGCGGCATGGCCAATGCCACGATCGTCGAAATGCTCTAAGCCGAGGGGACTGCCGAGCCGAGACTGCGTCTTGGCTCGGGGGGCGAGGGTGTTCGCGTCCCGCGCGACGTCTCACTCTCGCTCCTTCCCGCGAGCCGAGACGCAGTCTCGCCTCGCGGGAACGTGCTGCCTCCAACGTTCGGCGAACGTCCTGGGGCACGCTTGCGAAGTGCGCGGCGAGGGAGTCGCCCGCCCGCCGCAGGCGTTCCGCTCGCTCACCACGATCGTGCGCCACGGCTGCACGTTGCCACCGCTCGCTGCCCAGGTGGCCGCTGCGAGCACGCGGCGCAGCACGTTCGCGGCACTGGGATCGGGGCGTAGCCGGCGCACGGCGCGGAGCGCGCATGGCGGCATAGAGGCCGACGTCGCTCCTGGCGGTGTCGTAGCGCGGCGCGCCGGTCCGCGTCGACCACCCGCTCGGGCGCCGCGCGGCTCGACTTGCCCGCCGTTTTCTGCGCAGTGATGAGCGGCATGCACGCGCCGACCCGTCCCTCCGGTCCCTTTCCGCTTTCCGGCCTCCGTGTCATCGAGTCGGCGCTGCTCGGCCCCGGCGCCGCCGGCATGCATCTCGCCGATCTCGGCGCCGAGGTGATCAAGGTGGAACCGCCCGGGACGGGCGACTACGTGCGGCAGATGGCCTTTCCGATCGTGGACGGCATCTCGCTGCTCCACTGGCACCTAAACCGCGGCAAGCGCTCGCTTGCGCTCGACCTCCGCACGCCCGACGGTGTCGCCGTGTATCTCGACCTGGTCCGCGTCTCCGACGTCGTGATCGAGGCGATGCGGCCGGGGGCGCTGGCCCGCCGCGGCCTCACCTTCGCGCGCATGGCGGAGGCGAATCCACGAATCGTCTTCTGCTCGATCTCCGGCTACGGAGCGAGCGGCCCGTACAAGGACATGCCGAGCCACGGCATCGCCTACGACGCCTGGGCCGGCGTCGCACGCCCCACGTTCGACGCCGACGGCACGCCGAGCCTTCCGAGCTACACGGCGGTCGGTATCAACGCGGGGCCGCTCTACGCGGCGCTCGGCATCCTCGCCGGCGTGATCCGTGCGCGCGAGACGGGCCGCGGCTGCCAGCTCGAGGTGGCGCAGTGCGACGCCGCCGCCGCCTTCAACTGGAACGGCATCGAAGGCAACAAGGCCTACGAGCGGCCGGAAAACGAGGTCACCGGCAACGACGGCGACGGCAAGGGTCCGCGCCGGCCGGTGGGCGACGACAGCATGAAGGACGCCGTCCGCTATCAGTACTACCGTTCCTCGGACGGGATCGTGCTCTTCATGGCGTCGGAGCGCGAGTTCTGGAAGAACTTTTGCGAGGGCGTCGGCCGCCCCGATCTGTTCGCGGCCAACCCGGGCGCGCGCGTCGCCGACCACGCCCGCGGCAACGTGGCGCTCCGGCGCGAGCTGGCGGCGATCTTCGCCACCCGCACCACGGCCGAGTGGGTGGAGTTCGGAGCGCGTGTGAACACACCCATCTGCCCGGTGAACACGGTGAAGACAATCACGCGCGATCCGCACTTCCAGCACCGTCTCCCGCTTCGGCCGTACCAGCAGCACGGCACCGACCTCATGCCCTGCCCGATCAACCTGCTCGGCGAGTCGCTGCCCGTGCCGGCTCGGGCACCGGTCGAAGTCGGCCGCGACACGGATGCCGTGCTGCGCGACGTGCTGGGCTACGACGAGGCGCGCATCGCGGCGCTGCGCGCGTCGAAGGCCCTCGGCTGAGCTCGACCCTTTCGGGCGGCAAACGCCGCTGCTGCAATCGCGCTGGCTCGTCAGGTATGCCGACCCCAGCTCCGACGTCTACCTGCGGGACCGCGCGCTCGGCACCACGCGTCTCGTGAGCAAGGATCCGGACCTCCTCCTTGCCCGGGGCGGATTGGGCGTGCAGAAGATCCTGCTGAAGCAGCGTCTGCCCGGCCAATGGCTCGTCAAGGTGAAGGCCAAGCGCTGGTTTGCGACGGCGACCGCCAACCGGCCGGCGGCGAGCACGGTGCTGACGCTCACCGTCGGCACCCGGTGCTTCACCCACGAGGCGACGACGAAGATCGACTGACCTACGGGACGACGGTGACGGGGAGGCCGAGCACGCGCACCCGCTCGGCGAAGGCGTCGAGCCAGTCGGCCGGCACGGCCGACAGCCGCGGCGCCTCGGGCTGCATCGACGGACGCGCGAGCCCGTAGAGAAAGACGCCGCGGAGCGGTACGCCGTCGTGGAGCGCGCCGCGCAGCATGGCGAGGTACGCCTCGACCTCGTCGTCGCTCGGCGGCGCGCCGTCGAGCGCGAAGACGCAGGTCTGCACCCGGGTGGGGCAGAGCCGTGCGGCCGTCTCGAGGTTGCGGCGCACGGCCTCGGGCGTGAGCGACACGTCGTTCACCGCGCGAATGCCCTCCGCGGTGGCCCGATCGAGCTTGAACCACACCTCGCCTTCGAGCGTCGCCAGCGTCCGGAGCCCGGAGCGCACCTCGGGCCGCTGGACGAGGCTGCCGTTGGTGATGAGCACGGTCTTCACGCCCGCGGGCACGCCCGCCGTGCGCCGCACGCGGCCGATCACCTCGACCACGCGGTCGAACTCGCGCGCGCTCGTCGGCTCGCCGTCGCCCGAGAGGGCGATGTCGGCGAGCCGGCGCATGTCGGCCGGAACGTTGCGGGCGAGGTAATCGCCTCGCAGCGCGTCCTCGAGAAGGCCCGCGAGCTCCCGCTCGAGCAGCACGAGATCGATCGGCGGCGCCGTGCCCCGCACCAGCCCCGGCACCTGGCAGTAGATGCACCGCCAGTTGCAGGCATGGTTCGGATTGAGATTGACGCCGACCGACAGCCCGCCCGAGCGGCGCGACACCACGGGGTAGACGTAGGTGAGCCCGAGCCGGTTGCGCCGGTGATCGGCGGTCGTGAGCGGCGCGGGCGGGTCGAGCGTCATGATGCGCCGCCCGTCAGCCCGTCCCCAGCGCGCGTTTGGCCACCTCGAGCGCCCAGCGATAGTCGGCCTTGCCGGCCGGGCTCCTGAGCACGCGCTCGACCACCACCACGTGCTTCGGCGCCTTGTAGGCGGCGAGCTTGCCCTTGCAGAGCGCGATCACGTCGTCGGGCCGGAGCGCCTGACCGTCGCGCGGCGAGACCACCGCGGTGATCGCCTGGCCCCACGCGGGGTCCGGAACGCCGACCACGGTGCAGTCCTCGACCGCCGGATGCAGCTTCACCGCCTCCTCGACCTCCTCCGGGTACACCTTCTCGCCGCCGGTGTTGATGCAAACCGAGCCGCGCCCGAGCAGCGTGAGCGTGCCGTCCGCCTCCACGCGCGCGTAGTCGCCGGGGATGGCGTAGCGCTTGCCGTCGACCACCCGAAAGGTGGCCTCCGTCTTGGCGGCGTCCTTGTAGTAGCCGTCCGGGAGCGCGTCGCCGGTGATCGCCAGCACCCCGATCTCGCCGGAGCCGGGGACGACGTCCCGGCCGTCCTCGGTGAGCACGCGCGTGCCCGGATTCAGCTGGAAGCGTGCCGTGCCGAGGTCCTGGCCCTTCGTGCTGATCATCATGGCGGCGCCGGTGGCTTCGCTCGAGCCGAGCCCGTCGATCAGCAGCGCCACGCCGCGGTCGAGAAACGGCTGCTTGTACGGCGGCGTCCACATAACGCCCCCGGAGACGATCATCTGCAGCGAGGCGATGTCGTACGGTTCGCCGCGACGCTCGGCCTCCTCGAGCGCCGCCACCAGCGGGCGCGCGAACGCGTCGCCCACGATGGTCGCCGCGCCCACGCGGTGGCGCTGCACGTTCTGCCAGAACTCGTGCGGATCGAACGAGCGCTTGGTGAGGCTCACCACGGCGCCGCCGTTCATGAGCCGCCCCATCGAGCTGAACCACGCCATGCCGTGCATGAGCGGCGCCGCGGCCAGCCCCGGGCCGCCGTGCCCCATCGCATCGAGCTTGACGGCCGCCTCGCCGACCTCGTCGAGCGTGGCCGGCGGCGGCCCGCCGAGCACCATGTAGCTCGCGGAGAGCTGGGCGTAGAGCGCCTTGTGGCGCCACATGACGCCCTTCGGCAGCCCGGTCGTGCCGCCGGTGTAGAGAAACACGTAGTCGTCGCCCGAGCGCTCGATGCGCGGCGCAGGCGGATATGCCGCAAGCAGATCCTCGTAGCCGTGCGCGCCGGCGAGCAGCGGCACCCGGTCCTCTTCGGCGGTGACCACCTGCACCAGCGTGCGCAGCCGGGGAAGATACGAGCGCACGGCGCCCACCCGCTCGGCAAGCGCCCCGTGGTAGACGAGCGCCTCGGCATCGGAGTTCTCGAGGAGATAGCGCAGCTCGTCGGCGAGATACCGGTAGTTGACGTTCACCGGCACGGCGCGAAGCTTCATGGCCGCGAAGACCGTCTCCAGGTACTCGTTGCAGTTGAAGAGATAGAGCGCGACCTTCGTGCCGGGACCGACCCCCGCAGCGGCGAGCGCCGAGGCCAGGCGGGCGGCGCGCTCGTCGAACTCGCGGAAGGTCGTGCGGCGGTCGCCGCAGATCTGCGCCGTCTTGTCGGGCAGGCGGTCGACCACTGCCTCCCACATACTCGCCATGTTCATGGATCGATTGTTCCTCGCGAATGCCGTGCGTTTGGCTGCGGCGGAATCCTAGCCGGTCATCCGCCTCGGCGGAATTCGGTTGGCAGCGACCCTCGGTTTCGGCCACAATCCCCGCCCCATGTCATTGCGCCGCTCCCCCCGTCACACGTTCGTGATCGCCACCATCCTTCTGGCCGCCTGTCAAGCCGAGGCCGCATCCGTGCGCTTGATCGCCGGCCTCACCGACCCCGCCCCCGGGGGGGGCATCTTCGCCGGCACGGGGTTCGTCGGGAACCCCGCCGCGGCCGGGAACGGCTACGTGGCGTTCCGCTCGCTCATCGCCGACGGCTCCTCGCCGGAAGCGATCGTGCTGGCCACGATGGAGGCCGGCACGAAGACCAGCGAGGTGGTGGCGTTCGTCGGTCAGGCGGCCGGCGAGGGGCTCGGCACCTTCGCGAGCTTCGTCGGCAATCCCAGCGTGAACGCCGAGGGGGACGTCGCGTTCGTCGCCACGCTGCGCAATGCGACAGAGCTGCCGGAGGTGCCGAACCAGCCTGCGCCCGCGGCGCTCTTCGTCTACGACAAGAGCACCAAGACGCTCACCGCGCGCGTGCGGGCGCGCGCGTCGAGCCCGGCCGGCCCGATCGCCTTCGTCGAGTCGTTCGACGGCTCGGCCGACGTCAACCTCGACGGGCGGAGCCCCGCGCTGAACGACGCTGGTGACCTCGCCTTCACCGCCGCCACGCGGGTCAATGCCACCACGCCCGGCGGCGCGGTCTTCCGCCTGCCGGCGGTCGGCAGCCTGCAGGTGGTCGCCGAGACGGGCAACAGCGTGGGCGGCAGCACGTTCATCGGATTCGGGCCGCCCGCGATCAACGCCGGGGGCGCCGTGGCGTTCCGCGGCCGGCTCACCGGGGGCGGTCCGATCGACGGGGTCTTTCGCTGGAAGAACGGCGCGCTCACCACCATCGCCCGCAACGGCGACGAGGTGACGACCGCCGAGCCCGAGCCGCACGACCAGATCCTCCTGCAGTTCGGCGACGCGGTGGCGATCCGCAACGACGACGCGGTGGTCTTCGTCGCCGCCCCGCTCTTCGACTTCACCTTCGTCGAGCCGAACGCGCCGCCGCTCGATCCCGAGGACGGCAGCTTCGGGCTGCTCTTCGGCACCGGCGCCGGGCCGCTCGGCACGCTGCTGTACCCGGGCCAGACGTTCGAGACGCGCGGCCGCGTGAGCGACGTCCGCCTGCAGTCCGAGTTCGCCACCGAGCCGCCCGGCGCCTCGTTCGCGTCGGACGGCGACGTGCTCGGCTACGCGGCGCTGAACGGCGGCAGCAGCGAGGTGCTGGCGCGCATCGAGGGTCCCGGCCAGCCGCCGACGTCGGTGATCGTGTTCGGCGGGGCGAGCCCGACCCCGAGCCCGATCGGCGGCACGTATCTCACCGCCGCGGGGACCCCCACGATCGACGACGCGGACGGCATCGCGCTGTTCGCCCGGCTGGCGGGCGGCCCGGCGAGCGACGCGCTCATCTACATGCCGGCCGCCGGCGCCGTGACGTTCATCGTGGCGGGCGAAGCCACCCCCAACCCGCTCGGCGGCATGTACGCCGGGCCGCCGTTCTCAAACCCGGCGGCCAACGACCAGGGTGACGTCGTCTTTCGCGCCTTTGTCGCCCAGGGCCCGGCGGGCCTCGGGCTCTACCGGTGGCGCAACGGTGCCACGGCGCCGCTGGTGCGCGTCGGCGATCCCGCGCCCGTGCCCGGGAACCTGCCGTTCACCAACATCGTCGGCGAGCACGACCTCAACGACGCCGGGACGGTGGCGTTCTCGGCCGTCGTCGGCGGGCTCGGACGCGGCGTCTACACCGCCGGACCGAACGGCATGGCGCGGGTGGCCGTCGTCGGCGACGCCGGTCCGGCCGGCCTCGGCACCAACGTGACCTTCGTCGCCATCGTCGGCAATCCGGCGATCTCCAACGACGGCGCGGTCGCCTTCCGCGGCCGCGTGCAGTTCACCGACAGCGGCGGCGCCACGCGGCGGCGCGACGGCATCTTCGTGCGCTCCGGCAGCCAGGTGCGCGCGCTCGCCATCACCACCGATCCCTCGCCCGAGGTGCTGCCGTTCTTCCGCTTCCGCGACCTGTCGCTACGGCAGGGCGTGCGCGTCGCGTTCACTGCCACGCTCGGCGAGGACGAGGCGGAGCAGGAAGGCCTGTTCGTCGCCGATCTCACGAGCATGGGCACGGTGGCGATCGTCGGCCAGGCGCTCGAGGGCTCGCTCCGCGCGCTCTCGGGCCGTCCCAGCATCGATCGCGACGGCGCCGTCACCATGCTGGGTCGCATCGGCACCCCGGGCAACGAGCGGGCCGCGCTGCTGCGCGGCAACACCGCCTTCTTCGAGCCGGTCGTCCGGGTGGGCGACGAGCTCCCCTCGGGCGGCGTCGTGCGCTCGCTCGGCCGGCCGGCCGTGAGCCCGGCCGGGCGCGCGGCGGTCCGGACGACGTTCGAGCCGAACAGTGGCGGCGTCGGCGGCTTCTACCTCACCAGCGCGGCTGGCGTCGTACCCTTCGTCAGCATCGGCGACGCCGCGCCGCTCGAGTATCCCAACGGTGACCCGCTCGGCGGGCGATTCTCCAGCTTCAACCAGCGTGCCGCGCTCAGCACCAACAACACGCTGGCCTTCATCGCGAGCCTCGCCGGCAGCGCCATCGAAAACGGGCTCTTCGTCGCCTCGCCGTCGAGCTTCTCGGTCAAGCGCGCGCGCGTGAAGCTCGGCACCAGCACCAAGGCCGACACGCTCACGCTGCAGGCCGAGCTCGATCCGGGCGGGCTCGCGAGCTCGTTCGATCCCACCCAGGCCCGCCTGGCGCTCACCGTGCGGGATTCGGGATCCGCCGTCTGGAGCCAGAATCTCGCCAGCGGCGACCTCGTGAAGAAGGGGAAGAAGTACGTCTTCCGCGCCCCGCCCGACGTGCGGTTGATCGCCGTCAGCGTGAACCGCAAGACGGGCCGCATCAAGCTGAAGGTCCGGGCCCAGCCCGACTTCAGCGGCGG
>DATMAZ010000147.1:0-31965 GCA_035559675.1 Candidatus Limnocylindria bacterium | reverse complement strand
CCGAGGCCACCTGCAAGCTGATCTCGCAGACGGCGCCTCCCCCGCTGGCGGCCGAGGCGCTGGCACTCGCCGCACGCTGGCGCTGGAACGCCGACGACGACGCCGGCGCCGCGCTGCTCTTCGAGCGCGCGGAGAAACGGGCGCCCGACTCACCGGCCGGTATGCAGGCCGCGTATGCGCTTGGGCGCATCGCGCAGGAACGCGGCGACTTCGCGCGAGCGGAGGCGCAGTACCGGCGTGCCACGCGCAGCAGCGACGAGGCGCTCGCGCGGACCGCACGGTGGAGCGCCGCGTGGGTGTGCTTCCTCGCCGGCGACTGGCAGCAGGCGGCCGCCGCTTTCGCGGCGCTGGCCGCCCGCGGCGACGCCGACACGCTCGCCGCGCGCTACTGGCAGGCGCGCGCGCTCGAGCGTGCGGGCGACCCGACCGGCACGGCGTTGCTGCAGGGGCTCGCCGCCGCGGAGCCGGACACCTACTACGGCTGGATGGCGCGTCGCCGGCTCGGGCTGCCGTCAGCGGGCAGCGCGGCGATCGAGGCGCCGCCACCGCCACCGTTCCCGGAGACTCTCACGAGCCCGCACGCGCGGCGCGCCCGGACGTTGCTCGCGCTCGGGCTCCCGCACCTCGCGCGCCGCGAGGTCGACGCGCTCCGCGGCACCGAAGATCCCGAGGTATTGGTGCGGGCGTACGAGGCGATCGGCGCGCCGGAGGCCGCGGTGCAGCTGGCCGCGTCGCTGCCGCGCAGCGATCGCACCCGGCGGCATCTGTATCCGCTCGGCTACTGGGACGTGGTCCGGGCGAGCGCGGAGCGCGAGGGGTTGGATCCGCTGCTCGTGCAGGCGCTCATCCGTCAGGAGAGCGCGTTCGCGCCACGCGCCGTCTCGCCGGTCGACGCGCAGGGGCTGATGCAACTGCTCCCGAGCACCGCGTCCGACGTGGCGCTCGAGCGGGGGCTGCCGCCGCCCGACCGCGCGCGGCTCACCGAGGTCGATACCAACGTGATGCTGGGGACCGCCCTGCTGCGGCGGCTGCTCGCGACGTACGGCTCCGAGATCAAGGCGCTGGCCGCCTACAACGCGGGGGAAGACGCCGTGCGCAAGTGGGAGCGCCGCTACGGCGGGCGCGACGACGACGAGTTCGTCGAGCTGATCAGCTACCGGGAGACCAAGCACTACGTGAAGCGCGTGCTCGAGAACTATCAGGTCTACCGGTCGCTCTACGCCCCGAGCGCCCTCGCCAACGAGCCCGGCAAGCCGCCGAACGCGCCGTTCGACATCACCACGATGACGTCGCCCGGCCGCGCCGAGGCGACGAGGTAGTCCCGGATCGCATCGACGCCGTCGATGGTGCGGCACGGCGTGCCGCGCGCGCTGACTTCGCTCGCAATCGCGTCCGGATCGAGGCGCTCCTCGACGGGGATCGGGTCGCTGTCCTTGCTGAACACGCGCGCCAGCACGGCCTCGTCCGCCCCGCTGAGCGCGTCGCAGTACTCGCGCTGAAAGACGCGGCGGCGGCTGGTGTTGGAGCGCGGCTCGAACACCGCGCGCAGCCGGCGGCCGGGATACCGGAGCCGGAGCGCGCGGAGCGTCTCCGCCACGGCCGTCGGATGGTGCGCGAAGTCGTCGATCACCACCACGCCGCCCGTCTCGGCCACGACCTCCTGCCGTCGCCGCACGCCGCGGAAGTCGGCGAGCGCGCCCGCCGCCTCGTCCCACTCGAGCCCGATCTCGCGGGCGGCCAGCAGCACGCCGAGCGCGTTGCGGGCGTTGATCGCGCCCGGCACGCGCAGCCGCACGTCGACGACCTTGCGGCCCCGCTCGCGCACGACGAAGTGCGTGGTGCCGTCGTCCACGAGATCGCTCACGCGCCACTCGGCGGGATCGTCGAGCCCGAAGCGTCGGAGCGCCCCGGGACGCTGGTCGACCAGGTCGCGGACGTGCGGAAAGTCGGTGCAGGCGATCACGGGCACGGCGGGCGCAAGCCCGTTGAGGAGCTTCCGGAAGGCGGCCTTCACGTGGTCGACGTCGCGGTAGATGTCGGCGTGGTCGAACTCGACCGCCGTCAGCACCAGCAGCGCGGGGTGGTAGTGGAGGAACTTGGGCTCCTTGT
Organism: Candidatus Limnocylindria bacterium; assembly: GCA_035559675.1. Taxonomy (GTDB): domain Bacteria; phylum Desulfobacterota; class Binatia; order DP-6; family DP-6; genus DATMAZ01. The sequence goes on along the minus strand of DATMAZ010000147.1, from coordinate 29,856 downwards.
CGAAGTAGGCCGAATCGTACTCGTCGCCCTCGATGACGAACCACTCGCCGCGTCCGAGGGCGGCCGCCGTCGGGAGATCGAGCGGCGCGCCGCCGATCAGATAGCCGGGCGCCCGTCCGGTGCGCCCGAGCACGTAGGCGAGCATCGACGCCGAGGTGGTCTTGCCGTGCGTGCCCGCGACCACGACCGGCCGGCGGCTCTCGAGGAAGAGCTCCTCGAGGGCCTGCGGGAACGACATCACGCGGAGGTTGCGCTCGCGCGCGGCTACCGCCTCGGGGTTCGTGCTGCGCACGGCATTGCCGCAGATGACGACGTCGGCGCCGTCGAGCCGCGCGGGGTCGTAGCCCTTCTGCAGCCGGATGCCGAGCGACTCGAGTAGCGTGCTCGCCGGGGGATATGCCCCCTCGTCCGACCCCGTCACCTCGTGGCCGGCCTCGCGCAAAAGCGACGCCAGCGCGCTCATCCCCACCCCGCAAGCCGCGATCATGTGAACCTTCATCGTTCCAGTGCCTCGAAGACCGCATCGTGGAGCTGCGGTCGGATATCTCGGATACCCTCGTTTCGCCGGGTCGGGTGGACCCGGTTGGTGAGCAGCACCACGTGGCAGTCGCGCTCGAGGTCGAGCCACACCGACGTGCCGGTGAATCCCAGGTGCCCCACCGCGTTCGGCGAGATGCGGCTGCCGGCGCTCGAGCCCTCGGGCGACGGCGTATCCCAGCCGAGCGCCCACGTGGACCCGGGCACGGTGTCGTCGCGGCGCCACATCTCGCGGACTTGCCCGGCGGTGAGCGGGCCCGGCTCGCCGCGAGCGCAGGCGCGCAGCATGACGAGCAGCGCGTGCACGCAGGCCGCGTTGCCGAACAGCCCGGCATGGCCCGCCACCCCGCCCATCGCCCAGGCGTTGTCGTCGTGCACCTCGCCGCAGAGGATCTTGCCGCGCCACGGACAGCGCTCGGTCGGCGCCACGGCGTCGGGCGCGGGCTCGAGCCGCTCGCGGCGCTTGCGCGTGAGATCGACGAAGTCCAGCAGCTGGAGACCGAGCGGGCGGTAGAAGCGCGCGCGACAGAAGTCGGCCAGCGTCTGATGGGCCGTGAGCTCCACGAGCTCGCCCAGCAGGATGAAGCCGAGGTCGCTGTACATCGCCGCGGTGCCGGGCGGGTGCTCCGGACGCTCGCGATGCACCGCCTCGTACACGAAGTCCCGCGCGCCGCGGGTCGCCACGAAGTTCGGACGCCCGTCCGCTTCGATGCGCCGGATCTGCTCGTAGAACGGCCGCCACGCCGCCAGCCCCGAACAATGCGCGAGCAGGTGGCGGATCGTGATCGCGTCCTTGCCGTGCACGGCAAGCCCCGGAATCACGCGGCTCACTCGCTCGTCGAGCCGGAGCTTGCCCTCGCGGACCAGCAGCATGACGGCGAGCGTGGTGGCGAGCGGCTTGGTGAGCGACGCCAGGTCGAAGACCGTGTCGCGCCGCATGGGCGTGCGCGTCGGCTCGAGGCTGCGGAACCCCACGGCCTCGTGCAGCACGATCTCGCCGCCGCGTGCCACCAGCACGACGGCCCCCGGAAAGGCTCCGCTAGCCACGCCGCGCTCCAGCACGGCCGTGACGCCGCTCGCGTCCATGATCGGCTCAGGCGACGGCGGCTTCGAGCGCCGCGAGCCGCCCCCCCGTGGCGTCGAGCCGCACCCGGATGCCGAGCGGCAGCGCCATGTTCACCACCTCGCTCGGCGCCGGCGAGTGGCCGGCGGCGAGCCCGTAGGCGACGGGGACCCGGGCGTCCGCGAAGTGGTCGCGCACCACGTCGAGCGGTGTCACCCCGTCGTGTGCGGCGCAGGTCTCGAACGTCCCGAACACGACGCCGGCCACGCCGTCGAGCAGCCCGCTCTGCCGGATCTGCAGGAGGAGGCGATCGAGGCGGTAGGCATGCTCGTTCACGTCCTCCAGAAACAGGATCGCGCCCCGCGCGTCGAGCGCGTGCGGCGTGCCGAGCGTCGCCGCCACCACGCTGAGGCAGCCGCCCACCAGCCGGCCTTCGGCGCACCCCGGACGCACGCAGACCGGCACGTCGTCGTGCCACCGGTAGTCGGGCTCCATCAGCAGGCGGCGGAGCCGCTCCACCGCGGGCGCCGCCAGCCCGCGGGCCAGGTCGTCCGCCACCATCGGCCCGTGCACCGCGGTGCCGATGGCACGCAGCGCGGCAGCCAGGAGCACCGTGGCATCGCTGTAGCCGATGATGAGCTTCGGCGAGCGCACGAGCCCGCTCCAGTCGACGGACGGCACGATGCGCTGGCTGCCGTAGCCGCCCCGCGCGCAGAACACGGCCCGCACGTCCGGATCGTCCAGCATCGCCTGCAAGTCGGCGAGCCGGCGCTCGTCCGGGCCCGCCAGATAGCCGCAGCGCTCCCCGATGGCGCGCCCGAGACGCACGCGCAGCCCCCAGCTCTCCAGCACGGCCACGCCGCGCGCCAGGCGTCCCGCATCGACCGCTCCGGAAGGCGCCACCACACCGACGGTATCCGCGGGACCAACTCGACTCGGCCGCGAGGCCGGCGGCGCACTCACCCGTCTCCCATATGAAGCGAGCCTGGAGAAAGTCAACGTGCCTTGCAATGTTGCAGCGCCACACCTAAGGGTCGGGTGAGTCATGCGTCCACCGACGGCCCTCATCGAGCGCTTTGCCACCGTGCTGGTAAAGCGCCTGGCCGCCGCGGAGTTCGTCGATCTGCTGGCGCCGGAGAACAAGATTCGCGAGCGGGTGGTCCGGATCCTCACCGAGAACTTCGCCGAGGAGGCGCGGCTCGAGGCCGAGGCCGAGGAGCAGGCCGAGAAGCTGATTCGCCAGGGTGCGCCGGGCATGCGCCGCGAGGATCTCGACCTCCGGCGGGTGCAGCTCCTGGTAAAACAGCGGCTCGCGAAGGAGCGGGGCTTCGTCCTGTGACCCTGTCCGAGGGCCGCCTGTCGCACCTCGCCCACCTCGTGCTGAAAGCCCTGGGGAGCGAGCAGCTGGTACGCGTACGCAACGAGCGCCTGTTCCTCAACCTGGTCAAGCAGGCGCTCACCGACACGCTCTCGACCGACGAGCGGCTTGATCGCCTGGTGCGCGCCCGCATGCCGAAGCGCGTCCCTCCGGGCAGCCGCGAATGGGACGTGCTCTACAAGAAGCTCTACGAGGAGGAACGCCGCAAACTCGGCGATCGCTGACCCCGCTTTGCCTTGACACACCTGGGTCGGTGATTAGCTTGGCGGCCGCCTTTCACAGGGAAGGGTACAGGTCCGGCATTCGCTCGGAAAGGAGAGTCGCACTCAGATGAAGGTCAGGCCACTGGCAGACCGCGTGTTGGTAAAGCGCCTCGAAGAAGAGGTGGAGAAGAGCAAGGGCGGCATCATCATCCCGGATACGGCCAAGGAGAAGCCGCAGCAGGGCCGGGTGATCGCCGTCGGCAAGGGACGGCGCAACGAAGAGGGCACCGTGATCCCCCTCGACGTCAAGGTGGGTGATCGCATCCTGTTCGGGAAGTATGCCGGCTCCGAGATCAAGATCGAAGGCGAAGAACATCTCATCATGCGCGAGGAAGACATCCTCGGCGTGCTCGAAGGCTGAGAGGAGACAGCGATGGCAGCCAAGATCGTCAAATTCAGCCAGGATGCCCGCGACCGGGTGCTGCGAGGCGTGAACGTGCTCGCAGACGCGGTGACGGTTACCCTCGGCCCCCGCGGTCGCAACGTCGTGCTCGAGAAGTCGTTCGGCGCGCCCAACGTCACCAAGGACGGCGTCACGGTGGCAAAGGAGATCGAGCTCGAGGACAAGTTCGAGAACATGGGCGCGCAGATGGTGAAGGAGGTCGCCAGCAAGACCTCCGACGTCGCCGGCGACGGCACCACCACCGCCACCGTGCTGGCCCGCGCCATCTTCACCGAGGGCCTCAAGATGGTGGTCGCCGGCCACGACCCGATGACGCTCAAGCGCGGCATCGATCGGGCGGTCGCGGCGATGGTCGACGAGCTCAAGTCGCTCTCCAAGCCGACCAAGGAGCAGAAGGAGATTGCGCAGGTCGGCACCATCTCGGCCAACAACGACCCGACCATCGGCGAGATCATCGCCGAGGCGATGAGCAAGGTCGGCAAGGAAGGCGTGATCACGGTCGAGGAGGCGAAGAGCCTCGATACCCAGCTCGACGTCGTCGAGGGCATGCAGTTCGACCGCGGCTATCTCTCGCCCTACTTCGTCACCGACCCCGAACGCATGGAGTGCACGCTCGAGGACGCCTACATCCTCATCAACGAGAAGAAGATCTCGTCGATGAAGGATCTGCTCCCCGTGCTCGAGCAGGTGGCGCGCTCCGGCAAGCCGCTGCTCATCATCGCCGAGGACGTCGAAGGCGAGGCGCTGGCCACGCTGGTGGTGAACAAGATCCGCGGCACGCTCTCGTGTCTCGCGGTGAAGGCCCCCGGCTTCGGCGACCGCCGCAAGGCCATGCTGGAAGACATCGCGATCCTCTCCGGCGGCCGCGTCATCTCCGAGGAGCTCGGGATCAAGCTCGAGAACGTCACGCTGAAGGACCTCGGGCGCGTGAAGCGCGTGGTGGCCGACAAGGACAACACCACGTTGATCGACGGCGCCGGCAAGAAGGCCGACATCGAGGGCCGCGTGAAGCAGATCCGCGCCCAGATCGAGGAGACCACCTCCGACTACGACCGCGAGAAGCTGCAGGAGCGGCTCGCCAAGCTGGTGGGCGGCGTGGCCGTGGTGAAGGTCGGCGCGGCCACCGAGGTCGAGATGAAGGAGAAGAAGGCGCGGGTCGAGGACGCCCTGCACGCGACCCGGGCGGCCGTCGAGGAGGGTGTGGTGCCAGGCGGCGGGGTGGCGCTCATCCGGGCCAGCGCCGCGCTCGACAAGCTGCGGGTGAACGAGCAGGAGCGCTACGGCGTGCAGATCATCCGCCGCGCGGTCGAGGAGCCGCTGCGCTGGATCGCCAGCAACGCCGGGTTCGAGGGCGCCATCGTCCTCGACAAGGTGAAGGCGGGCAAGGGCGCGTTCGGCTTCAACGCCGCCACCGAGGAGTACGAGGATCTGCTGAAGGCCGGTATCATCGATCCCACCAAGGTGGTGCGGACCGCGCTCCAGAACGCCGCGTCGGTGGCGAGCCTGCTGCTCACCACCGAGGCCATGGTCGCCGAGAAGCCGGAGGAGAAGCCGGCCACCCCGGGCATGCCCGGCGGCGGCATGGGCGGAATGGGCGGCATGATGTGACATCCCGGCGGTCAGTCGACCGTCCGTTTCGATCGCGCCCCCGAGGTCGCTCGCGGCCTCGGGGGCGCGTCGTTTTGCCTCGAACGAGAATCCGGTTTCTTGACAGCCCACAGGCACCGCAGTAGCGTCGCTCCCTTGACGCCGGTTTCGGACTGGTAGGCATCGGCATGTTCGAGTCCCTGGGCGAGAAGCTCGACACCCTCCGCCGCAAGCTCGCAGGCCACGGCCGGATCACCGAACGCAACATTGACGACGCGCTCCGCGACGTGCGGCTGGCGCTGCTCGAGGCCGACGTCAACGTCGGGGTCGTCCGCGACTTCGTCGAGGCCGTCAAGCGCGACGCGCTCGGGCAGGAGGTGCTGCGCAGCCTCTCGCCCGAGCAGCAGTTCATCAAGCTCGTGCACCGCGAGCTGGTGCGCGTGCTCGGCGGCCAGAGCGCGCCCTTCGAGCTCGGCGGCGCCTCGCCCACGGTGGTCATGATGGTGGGGCTGAACGGCGCCGGGAAGACCACCACCAGCGCCAAGCTGGCGCGCTGGGCGCAGGCGGAGCGGAACCGCGTGCCCTTCCTGGTCGGCGCCGACGTCCACCGTCCCGCCGCCATGGAGCAGCTCCGCACGCTGGCGGGCCAGCTGCAGGTCGGCGTGTACACCGGCGACGGCGCGGAGGCGGCCGATCCGGTGGCCATCGCGCGCGCCGGCGTCGCGGAGGCCGTGCAGCACGGCGCGGACACCGTCATCGTCGACACCGCGGGACGCCAGACCGTCAACGCCGAGCTGATGGACGAGCTCGCCCGCATGCACGCGGCGCTCTCGCCGCGGCACGTGCTGCTCGTGGCCGACGCCATGACCGGGCAGGACGCGGTGGCCACCGCGCAGGGCTTCGCGGCGCGGCTGCCGCTCGCCGGCATCGTGCTGTCCAAGATCGAGGGCGATGCCCGCGGCGGGGCGGCGCTGTCGCTACGGGCGGTCACCGGCTGTCCGATCCTGTTCGCGGGCACCGGCGAGCGGCTCGACGCGCTCGAGCCCTTCCATCCCGAGCGCATCGCGTCGCGCATCCTCGGCATGGGCGACGTGCTGTCGCTGATCGAGCGCGCCGAGAAGGCGTACGACCAGCGGGAGGCGGAGGCGCTCCGGCGCAAGATGCGCCGCAACGAGTTCGACCTCGAGGACTTCCGCCAGCAGATCCAGACAATGAAGAAGATGGGCCCGGTCACCGAGCTGCTCGGCATGATCCCGGGCATGAAGAAGCTGCTCGGCGGCGCCGACCTCGCGGGCGCCGAGGACGAGCTGAAGCACGTCGAAGCCATCATCAATTCCATGACGCGGGCGGAGCGGGCGAACCACCTCATCATCAACGCCAGCCGGCGCCGCCGTATCGCCGAAGGCAGCGGGACGTCGGTGTCCGAGGTGAACCGGCTGCTCAAACAGTTCACGCAAACCAAGAAGGTGCTGAAGAAGCTCGGATCGGGCCCCTTGCTGCAGGGCTTGCCGGGCTTTCGCCGCTAGGCGTACAGAGGCACGCGAAGGAGAAACGATGGTAAAGATCCGACTCGCACGGCACGGGGCGAAGAAGCGACCCGTCTACCGCATCGTGGTCGCAAACTCGGAGTCCCCCCGAAACGGCCGGTTCATCGAGCAGGTGGGGATCTACGACCCCACCAGCAAGCCGGTGCGGGTCGAGTTCAAGACGGCCAAGCTGCATGCCTGGCTCGCCAAGGGAGCGCAACCCACGCAGACCGTCTCACAGCTCATCCGTCGCGCCGGCGCCGGTGCGGCCTCGTAATCCAGAGCGCTAGGCGCTCATCCACTCGCCACCGAAGGAGCGGGGTTTATGAAAGAGCTCGTCGTGTTCTTGGCCAAGCAACTGGTGAACAACCCGGACTCCGTGGAGGTGAGGGAAACCCAAGGCGAAACCGCCTCGGTCCTGGAGCTCAAGGTGGCGAAGGAGGACATCGGACGGGTCATCGGCAAGCAGGGACGGACTGCGAAGTCGATCCGGACAATTCTCAATGCGGCGGCGTCCCGCACGAACCGCAAGGTCATCCTCGAGATCATCGAAGAGGGCTGACGACGGCGCGTCGCACGCATTGCCCGTCGCGGACGACGGGCTGCTGGCGGTCGCCCGCGTCGCCGGGGCGCATGGGCTGCGCGGGGCGCTGCGCCTTCGGCCGCATGGCGGCCAGACCACGAGCCTCGTGGCGGGACGAGCGGTCACGCTGCGCCGCGACGGCGAGGTGAGCCGGCACACCATAGCCCGCGTCGTGCCGCACGGCAGCGGGCAGTTGCTGGTCGAGCTCGACGGCGTCGGCGACCGCACCCAGGCCGAGGCGTTCGCCGGCAGCTCGGTGCTGGTCGCGGTGGCCGAGCTGCCCGCACCCGGCGCCTGGGAGTTCTACTGGCACGAGATGCCGGGCTATCGGGTCGAGACGGTCGACGGCCAACCGGTCGGCGTGATCACCGACACGATGCACACCGGGACGACCGACGTGTGGGCCGTGGACACCCCCGCCGGCGAGCGGTTGATCCCCGTGATCCGCGACGTCGTGGCCACGATCGACCGCGCGGAGCGGCGCGTGCTCATCACGCCCATGCCCGGGCTGCTCGACTGAGGTGCACATCCACGTCCTCACCTTGTTTCCGGAAGCCCTGGGCACGCCGCTCGCGATCGGCCCGGTGCGCCGGGCGCGCGAGCTCGGCGTGCTGCAGGTGAGCCTCCACCAGCTGCGCGACTACGCCACCGACCGCCACGGCACGGTCGACGACGTCCCGTACGGCGGCGGGCAAGGCATGGTGCTCAAGGTGGAGCCGCTGGTGCGCGCCATCGAGCACGTGACGGCGGTCGAGCCGATGCGGCGCGTGCTGCTCTCGGCGCGCGGGCGCCGGCTCACCCAGGCCTGGGTCGCCGAGGCCGCCCGCGAGCCGGCGCTGCTGCTCGTCTGCGGCCGCTACGAGGGCGTCGACGAGCGCGTGCTCGACTGGGTCGACGAGGAGGTGTCGATCGGCGACTACGTGCTCTCGGGCGGCGAGGCGGCCGCCGCGGTGGTGATCGACGCCGTGGCCCGGCTGCTCCCGGGCGCGGTCGGCAACGCTGCGTCGACCGCCGACGAGTCGTTCTCCGCCGGGCTCCTCGAATACCCGCAGTACACCCGCCCGCGGCGGTTTCGCGACCGGGAGGTCCCCGCCGTGCTGCTCAGCGGCGACCACGAGGCGATCGCGCGCTGGCGGCGCGAGCGCGCGCTCGAGGCGACGGCCGAGCGGCGTCCCGACCTGCTGCCCCCGGCACCGAGCGCCGAGCCGCCGGCGCGGCGCCGCCGCCGCACTCCGCGAGGCGGCCGTGGCTGAGCTCTACGTGGCGCTGCTCCATCATCCCGTCTTCGACAAGAACGGGGCGATCGTCACCACCGCGGTCACCAACCTCGACGTGCACGATATCTCGCGCCTCGGGCGTACCTTCGGGGTCCGGGGCTTCTACGTCTGTACGCCGGTGCCCACGCTGCGCCGGCTGGTGGCGCGCATCATGCGCCACTGGGAGACGGGGCCGGGCTCCACCTACAACACCACGCGCAAGGATGCGCTGAGCGTGGTGCGGCTCGCGGCCGACCTCGACGAGGCCGTGGCCGACGTCGAGCGGGAGAGCGGCACGCTGCCCCGGGTGGTGGCGACGTCCGCACGCCCGAGCCCGCGCCCCCTCCCCTTCGCCGAGCTGAGACGGCAGCTGGACGCGCCCGGCGCCGCGGTCCTCCTGGTGCTCGGCACGGGCTGGGGCCTCGCCCCCCAGGTCATGGAGCGAGCCGACGCGATCCTCGAGCCCATCCGGGGAACGGGCGACTACAACCACCTCTCCGTCCGGGCCGCCGCGGCCATCATGCTTGACCGACTGCGCGGCGACCGATAAGAGAGGCGCCTTTCCATGCACCCGATCGACCGCATAGAGGCCGAGCAGCGGCGCAAGGACATCCCGGATTTCCGCCCTGGGGACACCGTGCGCGTGCACGTGCGGGTGACGGAGGGCGACAAGGAGCGCATCCAGGTGTTCGAGGGCACGGTCATCGGACGCTCCGGCACGGGCTCGCGCGAGACGTTCACCGTCCGCAAGGTGTCGTACGGCGTCGGCGTGGAGCGCATCTTCCCGGTTCACTCGCCGCGCATCGACAAGATCGAGGTCGTGGCCAAGGGCGCGGTTCGGCGCGCCAAGCTCTACTACCTGCGCGAGCGCTCGGGCCGCGCGGCCCGCGTGACCGAGCAGTCCTGAGGCGTCGCGAGCCCGCGAGGCTCAGGCCGTCGAGCTGGCGCGCGGCGCCGCCGCGGCGTTGTTCATCTTGACGCCGCCTTCGAGCACCGCCCCTTCCTTCACCACGAGACAGCCCGTGCGCACGTCGCCGATGACGCGGCCGCCGGGATGCACCTCGACGCGAGCGGTTGCGTGCACGTCGCCGCGGACCTCGCCCAGCACGATCAGCTGATCCGCCTGCACGCTCGCGTGGACGACGCCCTCCTTGCCGACCACCAGCATGCTACTCGACTTGAGCTCGCCTTTGAGCCGGCCCTCGATGCGGGTCGGGGTGGAGAACGACAACTTGCCCGTCACTTCGGCGTCCGCGCCGAGCGAGACGCGCAAGTCCTGCCATGTGGAGCCGGACGTTGCGGGCGTCGTCATGGGGCGGCAGACTATACGAGAGCGGGCGGAGCTGTAAATGAGTCGAGTCGCCGACGCCTCGGTCGTCCTCGCCGCCGACGTCGGCGGCACGAAGACGCGCTTCGGCCTGTTTCGCACCGACGGCGACGCGCTGCACGCGGTGTACGAGCAGCGCGTGCCGAGCGACCGGCAGGTCGGCTTCGCCGAGCTGATGCAGCGCTTTCTCTCGGCGCGGCCGGACGCGCCGCCCCGGGCGGCGTGCTTCGCCGTCGCCGGCCCGGTGCTCGGCGAGCGCGTCGCCATGACGAACCATCCGTGGGTGCTCGACGCGCGCGAGCTGTCCGCCGCGGCCGGCGGCGTCCCGGTGCGGATCGTGAACGACCTCGCGGCGACGGCGGTCGCGATGCCCTTTCTACCGGCGTCGAGCCTGGTGCCGCTCGCGCCACCGCCGACTCCGGCGCCCCGCGGACACGTAGCCGTCGTGGGCCCCGGCACGGGCTTGGGCTGCGCCACCCTCTACTGGGACGGCGCGCGCCACCATCCACTGGCCTCCGAGGGCGGCCACGGCGACTTCGCGCCCCGCACGGAGCGCGAGGTCGCCCTCTGGCACTATCTCCGCGAGCGCCACGAGCACGTGAGCTGGGAGCGCGTGCTCTCCGGCCCCGGCATCGTCACGATCTACGAGTTCCTGCGGGACGCCTGCGGCATCGCCGAGTCGGCCGCCGTCCGCGCCGACCTCGCGACCGCTCCGGATCGGGCGGCGCGCATCTCGCGCGCCGCGCTCGAAGAAGGCGACGGGCTCGCGAGCGCCACGCTCGATCTCTTCGCGAGCGTGCTCGGCGCCAAGGCGGGCAACCTGGCGCTCGACGTGCTGGCGCTCGGCGGCGTGTTCATCGCGGGCGGCATCCCGCCGAAGATCCTCCCGGCGCTCACCCGCGGCACGCTCTACGATGCGTTCGTGGCGAAGGGACGGCAGCGCGAGCTCATGGCGCGCATGCCGCTCCAGATCTCGCTCGAGCCGGCGGCGGCGCTGCTTGGCGCCGCCCGGCTCGCGAGCGCGGCCCTCGGCTGACGACTCAGCGGCGCACCTCGATCGCTTCCAGCGGAAGCACCCGTGGCGCCGGCGGAGGCTGGAAGACGGCCGGGTCGAGCGCCACGTTGCGCTCGACCTGGATGTAACGCACGCTCGCCGCCACTCCGTCGGCGCCGTGCAGGTCCACGCGCCACGGGAAGCCGTCGCGATAGTCGTCGAAGTCGATGCGCATCACCAGGCTGCCGCGACGCAGCTCCTCGGCCCGGCGGACGTGCGCGGGGGGCCCGCCGAAATCGAGGAGCTGCTCGCCGTCGGCGAAGGGGACCACCACCCGCAGCATGCCGCCGCGGAGACGCTCGGAGCGCGGCGTGGCCGCCGGCACCCGCCGCGGCGGCAGCCCGAGCATCACGTCGACCAGGTCCTCGCTGGTGACGGCTGTCCCGAAAAAGCGCGCCAGGTTCTCCGGCGTGGCCGGCCCCTCGTAGCGCAGGCCCTCCTGCGGCGGAAACACCCAAAGCCGGTCGCCGTCGGTGCCGAGCGCCAGCGCCAGGCCGAGGGGCGAGAGGACATCGACGCGCACCGCCCGCGGCCGCTCCACCACCACCGCCTCGCGCGCCCAGACCTGCGCCAGGCCGGCGCGGATCTGCACCCGGGCGCGCATCGAGCGCACCGCCGCGCGGCGTGCCTCGAGGCCGGCGAGCAGGCTCTCGACGGTGGCGCCGGGCGGCAGCGCGAGCCGCGGCCCGCGCAGCCCGCAGCCCGCCATCGCGAGCGCCAGCAGCACCGGGGCGACGCGCCGCATGCCTCGCTAGAGCGCGCCGTGTCGCGCCGCGCGCTCGACGGCGCTCATCTTTTCCTTGATGCGCCGGATCTGCTCGGCCTCGGTGCTGCGCGCCAGCGCGTCGCGGTAGATCCGCAGCGCCTCGTCGTACATCTCGAGCCGCTCGTAGACGTCGCCGAGGTGCTCGGTCACCGTGGGGTCGTCGCCGGCGAGCTCCACCGCGCGCTCGAGGTGCTGGCGGGCACGATGGAAATCGCCGCGCTGGAAGTACACCCAGCCGAGGCTGTCGACGTAGAAGCCGTCGTCCGGCTCGATCGCAAGCGCGCGACGGATCAGCGACTCGGCCTCGTCGAGCCGCATGCCCATCTCGGCGTAGGTATAGCCCAGGTAGTTGAGCGCGGCGGCGTTGTTGGGATTGATCTCGATCGCCCGCTGCATCTGGGCGATGGCCCGCTGCTTGTCCTTGGCCTCGTCGTAGGCGGCGCCGAGATTGAAATGATGCCGGTCGCTGTTCGGGAAGCGGGCGACCAGCTCCTCGAGCACGGCGATCGCCCGGTCGTACCGGCGCTGCTGGCGGTAGAGCGTGGCGAGGTACGTCGCCACCTCGTCGGAAGCCGGCCTGGCCGCGTGCAGCTCCTCCGTCTCCTTCACCGCGGCGTCGAGGTCCGTCTTCTGGAGCAGAAAGGCGCGCCGGAGCCGGGCGTCGACGTAGAACTCGGAGTCGGGCGGGATACCGTCGAACGTCCGGAGCGCCTCCTCGCGGTCGCCGCGCTCCATGTAGACGCTCGCCAGGTAGTAGCGGACACGCGCGTTGTCGGGCTGCGCCGCCAGCACCAGGTTGAACTCCGTCGCGGCGCGGTCGAACTCGCCCTTCTCGAAATAGATGAGCCCCATCTTGGTGCGCGCGTCCGACGGGTCGTCGGCGACCTGCTCGATCGCCCGGAACTGCGCGAGCGCGTCGTCGAGCCGGCGCTGCCCGATGTAGATGCCGCCGAGGCGGCGGCGCACCAGCGTGTTCTCGGGATTGGTGGCGAGGATGCGCTCGTAGAGCGCGATCGCCTTGTCGCTGTGGCCCTGCAGCTCGTACGTGATGCCGAGATCCGTGAGGATCATGTCCGACTGCGGGTTGAGCTTGAGCGCCTCCAGATAGTAGCGCTCGGCGTCGTCGAGCTTGCCGGCGCCGGCATGCACCCGGCCGAGATAGTAGTAGCCGAGAATGGACGTCGGATTGCGGGCGATCAGCCGGCGCAGCACGCTGGTGGCTTCGTCGGTGCGTCCGAGCTTCCCGTAGAGCGCGCCGAGGTAGAGGTACGCCTCCTGGTTGTCGGCATCGAGCGTGAGCACGCGCTCGTAGGCGGCGATGGCCTCCTGGTCGCGTCCGAGCGCGGCGAGCACGCCGGCCGCCAGCGCGAGCGCCTCGGTGTCGTTCGGTTGCACCGCCAGCACCTGCCGGCAGTGCTCGAGCGCCTCGTGCAGGCGGCCGCGGCTCAAGTAGAGCTTCGCCAGCCGCAGCTGCAGAAGCGACGACGAGGGGTCTTCCGCCACCGCTTGCTCGAATTCCACGATCGCGGTGTCCACGTCGTTGTCGTTCAGCGCTGCCTGGCCGCGGACGAAATGGCCGAGCGGGGCGGCCTCGGGGGGCACCTCCGTCACCGGGCCCTTGAACGGCGATCCGAAGGGCAGGCGCCGGGTGACGGCGCAGCCGCTCGTGGCTGCCACCAGCGCCAGCACGCACGCTACCCCCAGCAACCGCATGTGCGGCCACTCTACCGGCCGCGCCTGGCAGGGTAAATGGCACGGCGGCGCGGCGGCCCGCCCTGCTGGGCGCCGATCCAGACCGCACCGCCTCGATAGTGCTCCTTCTTCCAAATCGGCACGATCTCCTTCAGCCGGTCGATGAGCCAGCGGCCGGCGAGAAACGCTTCGTCCCGGTGGCCGGCGCTGACGGCGATGACGACGCTCGGCTCGCCCACCGGCACGACCCCTATGCGGTGGACCATGGCGACCTTCCGCAGCCGCCAGCGGCGCTTGGCCGCCGCCGCCAGCCGGCGCATCTCCGTGAGCGCCATGCGCTCGTGCGCCTCGTACTCCAGCTTGACGACCCGCCGCCCGGCGTTCGTCCGGCGCGTGGTTCCAGTGAACACCACGACGGCGCCCGCCGCCGGGTCCCGCACCGCGGCCATCACACGGGCGGCGTCGAGCGGCTCGGCACTGATCTGGAACATGCTACGCGCCTCCGCTCACCGGCGGGAAGATCGCGACGGAATCGCCCGCCCGCAGCACGTACGACGGCTCCACGTAGCGCTCCCGCACCGCGAAGCGCACGGGGAGGCGTTCGAGCCCGGGAGCCTCGGCGGCCAAGGCGCGCCAGAGCGCCGCGAGCGTGGTGCCTCGTGGGACCGCTCGCATCGTGCGCTCTCCGAGCCGCTCGCGAAGCGCGGCGAAGAAGCACACTTCGATCTGCAGCGTCTTCATCCGCGCGCGAGATGCACCATGTGCGGCAGCTCCGGCAGCAGCAGCTCCCGCAACGCCAGCTCGACCGCGCCCGTCGAGCCGGGGAGACAGGCGAGGATGCGCCCGCGCGCCACCCCGGCCGTGGCGCGCGAGAGCATGGCGGCGGCGCCGATGTCGCGGAACGACAGCATGCGGAAGAGCTCACCGAAGCCGTCGATGCGCTTGTCCATGAGCCCGGCGAGCGCCTCGTAGGTCGTATCCCGCGGCGCGATCCCCGTGCCGCCGCTCGTCACCACCGCGTCGATGTCGGCGCGACCGAGCTGCTTGGCGACGTAGTCGCGCACGAGCGCGGGCTCGTCGCGCACGACGGCCTGCTCGGCGACGACGTGCCCAGCCGCCTCGAACAGCTCGCGCATGCGCCGGCCGCTGGTGTCGGTCTCCGGCGTCCGCGTGTCGCTCACCGTGAGCAGCGCCACGGTGAGCCGTTTCGGTCCGCGCGCGCGGTGCTCGTGCGCTCCCATCGAGGTGGCGTGGAGCGTAGCGCGTGGGGTGGGTCGCGGCAACGTAACGCGGGCACCGGCGCGCCGGGCGACCGGCCTGGGGGGCCGCCCCGGCCTCGCGCGTTGCGCCATCGACCGGGCGTCGGTAAGACTCTCGGCTTCGTATGCCGCGCCTCTACGTGGAGACGTACGGCTGCCAGATGAACGTGGCCGATACGGAGCTGATCGTGGGCTCGCTCGCCGGGCACGGCTACGTGCGGGTCGCGTCGCCGGACGACGCGGACGTGATCCTGCTGAACACCTGTGCCATCCGCGAGCACGCCGAGGAGCGGGTGCTCGGCCGGCTGGGCGCGCTCGCCGGACACAAGCGGCGCCCGGGCGTGCGCATCGGGGTCACCGGGTGCATGGCGCAGCATCTCCGCGAGCGGCTCCGCGAGCAGGCGCCGCTGGTCGATCTGCTCGTCGGACCGGACGGCTACCGCCACCTGCCGGCGCTGCTCGCCGACGACGCGAGCGATCCGCACATCGGGTTGCGGCTCGACGCCGACGAGACGTACGCCGATCTACCGGTGGCGCGCAACGGCGGCGTGCGCGCCTGGCTCACCATCATGCGCGGCTGCGACCGCTTCTGCACGTTCTGCATCGTGCCCTTCGTGCGCGGGCGCGAGCGCAGCCTGCCCGGGCCGGTGCTGGTGGAGCGGGCGCGGGCCGCGGCCGACGCCGGGGCGCGTGAGATCGTACTGCTCGGGCAGACGGTGAATGCGTACCACCACGACGACTGGGACTTCGCGAGGCTGCTGCGTGCGGTGGCGGCGGTCCCGGGCATCGCGCGCGTGCGCTTCACGT
Organism: Candidatus Limnocylindria bacterium; assembly: GCA_035559675.1. Classification (GTDB taxonomy): domain Bacteria; phylum Desulfobacterota; class Binatia; order DP-6; family DP-6; genus DATMAZ01. The sequence continues at coordinate 14,355 of DATMAZ010000147.1, read as the reverse complement.
CGCCGCATCCGGCCGAGACCACCGACGCCATGATCGACGCCATGGCGGACTGCGAGACGATCGCGCCGCAGCTCCATCTGCCGGTGCAGTCGGGCTCGGATCGCGTGCTCGCCCGCATGCAGCGCGACTACACGGTCGCGGAGTACGAGGCGCTGGTGGCGCGGCTCCGCGAGCGTGTTCCCGGCCTCGCGCTGTCGACGGACGTGATCGTCGGCTTTCCCGGCGAGGACGAGGACGACTTCGCCGCCACGGTGGCGCTCCTCCGGCGCGTCCGCTACGACGCCGCCTTTCTCTTCAAGTACTCGCGCCGCGAGGGCACCCGCGCCGCCAAGTGGGACGAGACCGTCTCCGAGGAGGAGAAGGGACGGCGGCTCGCGCAGGTGATCGAGCTGCAGGAAGCCATCTCGGCCGACATCAATCGCGGCCTCGTCGGGCAGCAGGTCGAGGTCCTCGTCGAGGGCCCCGCACGCCGTCCGGACGGCTGGCTCGTGGGCAAGACCCCGCAGATGAAGACGGTCGTGTTCCCTGGCCCCGCCGCCGCCGGCTCGCTGGTGCAGGTGCGTATCGACTCCAGCACCGCGCACTCGCTTCGCGGCGTTCCAGTCGCTGCTGGCGCGTGACTTGCTCCCATGGGGCCGCCGATGCGGCGGCCCGTCGGCGCTGCGCGCGGAGCGGCCATCGTTCGGTGACCGCCGAATGGCGGTGCGTGCAGCGCCGTACGACGGCCGCAAGGAGACGACGAGATGAGGAGCAGCTGGACGGCGACGCTGGCGGCAGGCGCCGCAGCGATCGCAATGGTAGTGGGCATCGCGGTGGCCAAGAGCCACGGCCCCGGCGGCCCGCCCGGACACGGCAAGGCGTACGGCTCGCACCGCGGACCGCACGGCGGTGGACCGGGCGAACACCACGGCGGTGGCCACGGACGCGGCGGCGGCGCCGCCGCCTGCGAGGCAGCGGCCAGCACCATCGGCGCCTTCGTCGATGCGAGCTGCCCGTGCGCCGGCCGCGACGACGGCGCGGGCGGCACGATCGCCTGGAAGAACCACGGCCAGTACGTCCGCTGCGTCACGCGTGCGGTGCGGAGCGCTGCTCGCTCGCTCGGCGTGAAACGGCACTGCGGCCGCTTCCTCGTCCCCTGCGCCGCCCGCTCGACCTGCGGCAAGCGCGATGCCGTCGCCTGCGTCGTCCCGGTGGCCGGAACCTGTCAGGCGGGCAGCTGCCTCGACGATCCGGCGCTCGCCTGCACCACCGACGCCGACTGTCCCAGCCGCGAGTGCTCGGTGCTGCCCGAGGCCGAGTGCGCCGCCGCCGGCGGCAGCGGCGGCAGCGGGAGCTGCTGCACCGCCTCGCCGAGCGGGGCGTTCCTCGACTGAGCCACCTGCCGAAGCGGCGGCGGGCGCCTGGTGCGGGCCTCGCCGCCGCCCGCGCCCCCGCTAGCGCCGGACGCGCCGCGCCTGCTGCAGCTCGTGCTCGAGCCGCGCGACCACGCGCGGTCCCTCCCGGAGCAGCACGGTGTCGAGCTGCACTGCGCGCGCCCCCTTGGTGAGCGTGCGCTGCACGTCGAGGCCCGACTCGATGCCCCCCGTGGTCACCACCTCGAAGTCGCGGCCCCCCTCGAGCAGGAACTTCTCGAACTCCACGAAGTCGTTGCGGACCACCACGCCGCGGATGCCGGCGCCGCGCAGCACCTCCGCGATCGCGCCGTAGCGGCGCGCCGTGCCCGAGGCGAGGCGCACCAGCACCGGCACGGGGGCGAGCGCCAGCGCCTGGCAGACGGCACGCAGCACGTCATCCTCCTCGAACGGCCCGAGCGTGGCCGCCACCCACGGGTCGACGAGATTGGCCTCGATCAGCGCCACCCCGGCATCGGCGAACACGCGCGCCAGATGCCCGTATTCCTCCGCCGTCGCCCCGGCGATGCTGGCGATGATCGGCCGTCCGCCGGCGCGGGCGGTGAGCTCGCGCGCGAGCGGCAGGAGCTTGTCGTGCCCGGGGTTGTGCAGCGAGCGGAACTCGGCGTGCACGAACGGATGCACCGTGCTGGTCGGCAGCACGATCGCGCCGGCGGGGGAGTCGAGCAGCGCCGCCAGCTCGCGCGGCGTGCCGTAGACGCCGGCGGCGTTCATGATCGGAAGCGGGAGCCGCACGCCCAGCACCGTTGTCGACAGGTCCCCCATGCGTCGCTCAGACGAGCTCGATCGGCACCTCGACGAAATCGTTGCTGGCCGCGTGCCAGCGAAACGCCCGGGCTTCGCCCGGCGTGCGCGCATCGGAGACCACGACGTAGGCCACGTCCGGGTACATCGGCTCGTCCATGAACATGGCCCGCGCGCGATCCTCCCCGGAGAAGTACGCGCCGGTCTTGGTGTGCGAGTGGTAGATCACCTTCGGTGAGGCCGCGTCGAGCCGCTCGATGTCCTCCCGGCCGAGCGCGTAGGCGGTGCGCGCGGTGCGCGGATGCAGCACGGGATCCTGGGCGTGCAGCTCGTTCTGCACGTTGCGCATGCGCCACACTTCGTCGCGGCCGCCGCGCTCGACCACCACGCCGCAGCACTCGTCCGGTGCCGTCTCGCGCGCGTGGGCGAAGATCTCCTCCAGCGCGCGCCGCTCGAGGCGCAGCCCGCCCGTCATCGGCCCTCCGCCACGCGCCGCACGCGGGCGCGCACCAGCCCCGCCAAGGTGGCGTTCACGGGCGTGGCGACGCCGAGCGCGGCACCCCGGCGCACCAGGTAGCCGTTGATGGCGTCGATCTCGGTGGGACGGCCGCGTTCGAGGTCTTGCAGCATGGAGGAGCGATGGTCGGCCGTCGCGGGGACGAGCCGTCCGTAGAACACCTGCCGATACTCCATCGGCGTGGCCCACGCGAGCGCCACGCCGCACGCCTGGGCCACGGCGAAGGCCTCGTCGAGCACCGCGTCCATGATGGCGCGCGTGTCGGGGTCCGCGGCGAGACGCCCGTAGGGTACGCCGAGCAGCGCGCCGGCAGGGTTCAAGGCTGCGTTGTAGAGAACCTTGGCCCACAGCTCGGGAACGAGGCGCCCGGTGTGCCGCGACGGGATGCCGGCCGCTGCGAAGCGCTCCGCCCACGTGCGCGCCGCCGCGTCGAGCGCGGCGTCGCCGGGGTCTGGTGCCCCCACCAGCACGGGGTCGGCGATCACGGTGACGCGCACGCGCCCCGGCGCCTCCACTTCGGCGCCGAAGATGACGCGGCCGCCGAGCACGCGTGCGCGCCCCACGACGTCGGCGGCCGTCTCGAGGTTCCCGAGGCCGTTCTGCAGGCAGATCACGTGCCCATCCGGCGTGAGCCACGCGGCCACCGCCTCCAGCATGCCGCGCGTGTCCCAGGACTTGACGGTGAGCAGGATCGTGGCGAAGCGGTCGCGCAGCTCGCGGGCGTCGGTGGCGCAGCGGAGCGCGGTCACGTGATGGCTGCCGAAGAGCCCGTCGAGCCGGAGCCCGTCGCGCGCGATGGCGTCGAGATGCTGCGCGCGGCCGAGCAGCGTGACCGGCAGCCCGTGCGCGGCCAAGAGCCCTCCGAACACCGAGCCCAGCGCTCCTGCGCCGGCGACCAGCACGCCGTCCGCCCGAGCCATGCGCGAGGACATACGTGGCGCTGGCCGATGCCTCAAGCCACGTTGACGCCGCCGCGTCCGGCCGCTATGGCACGCACCCCGATGCCCATCCGCGAGGCGCGCCTGCGGGATCTGTTCCTCGACCTCGTGCGGATCGACAGCCTGTCACGCCGCGAGGGGGCGATCGCGCAGCGGCTGGCCGCCGAGCTTACGGCGCTCGGCGCCAGCGTGGAGTTTGACGACGCGGGCGAGGCGGTGGGCGGCGAGGTGGGCAACCTGATCGCGCATCTCGACGGCACCGCGGGCGGCGAGCCGCTGCTGCTCTGCGCGCACATGGATACCGTCGAGCCCGGGGCGGGCGTCGTCCCCGTGGTCGACGGCGACGTCATCCGCAGCGACGGCCGCACGGTGCTCGGTGGCGACGACAAGTCGGGCGTCGCGATCATCCTCGAGTGCCTGCGGGTCTGCCGGGACGAGGGGCTGCCCCACCCGCCGATCGAGGTCGTCTTCACCATCTGCGAGGAGCAAGGGCTGCTCGGCGCGCGACACCTCGACCTCGGCCGCGTGCGCGCACGGCGCGGCCTGGTGTTCGACAGCGACGCGGTCGGCTTCGTGTTCACGCGCGCCCCCGGCTCCACGCTCCTCGAGGTCCTGGTACGCGGGCGGGCCGCCCACGCCGGCATGGCGCCCGAGCGCGGCATAAGCGCCATCCAGGTAGCCGCGGAGGCCATCGCGAACATGCGCCTCGGGCGCATCGACGACGAGACCACCGCCAACCTCGGCACCATCATGGGCGGGCGGGCGATCAACATCGTCCCGGACGAAGTCCGGCTGCGCGGCGAGGCGCGCAGCCACGACATGGCGAAGCTGCAGGCACAGCTCGATCACATGCAGCGCTGCTTCGAGGACGCCGCCGCGCGCCATCCCGGTGCGTCGGTGGAGGTCCGCCGGGAGCCCATGTACGAGCCGATGCGGGTCGACGACGACGCGCCCATCATGCGGCTGCTGCTCGCCGCCGCGGCGCGCGCCGGACGCACCGTGTCCTCGGCCGGCATGGGCGGCGGCTGCGACGCCAACATCCTCAATCAGCGTGGGCTCGAGGTGGTGAACCTCGGCACCGGGATGCGCGACATCCACACCACCAACGAGTGGCTCAAGGTGAGCGACATGGTCGCCGCCGCCGAGGTGACGCTGGCGCTGATTACGCTGGCGGCAGACCGGACGTAGCGACCTCGTCCATTGCGCCCGGGAGGTAGCGCGCCGCCGCTTCGTCCGGCACCGGCGTCGGAGCGGGCTCCGTGCGGCGCGCGCGCACGCGCGGCAAGCGCGCCCCGGAGGCGAGGAAGACGACGCCGCCCGCGGTGCCGCCGACCAGCGTCACCAGCCACCACAGGAGCCCGATGGTGACCGCGACCGGCTCGGCCACCCCGATGCGGCCGAGAAAGAACAGGTAGATGCCCTCGCGCACGCCGAGCCCGCTCACGCTCACCGGGAGCGCCGTGAGAAACGCCATCAGCGGATGGAACACGAGGCAGTACGCCAGGGGGACGTGCACGCCCGCGGCGCGGGCCAGCAGCCACTGCATCACGACCTGCGAGAGATGGAAGACCAGCGAGAGCGCCATCACGCGCATCAGCATGGCGCGATCGCGCCAGAACGGCGCCAGGTCGTGCTCGACCTGCCGGCGCATGCGGTTGTGCGTGGGGAGCAGGCAGACGAGCATCGGCAGCGTCCACCAGGCGACGATGAGGGCGATGCCGCCCGCCACGACGATAGCCGTGAGCGGCCACGGGAACTGGTACTGCGGCGCCGCGAGCAAGGCCACCGCGCCCATGGCCATCAAAACCGCAAGCCCGCTCATGCGGTCGAACACCACCGAGCTCGCCGCCTGCACGGGCCGGCGCCCGTCGCCCAGATAGAGCGCGCGCACGACGTCGCCGCCGAGCGTGCTCGGCCCGAACACGTTGAAGAACATGCCGACGAAGTAGAAGCGGACGTAGGTGCCGAGCGGGCGCTCGAAGCCCACCGAGCGGCCGAGCACGCACCACTTCCCCCCGCTGATCGCCTGTCCGAGGAGGTAGAGCATGGCGGCGAGCAGCACGTAGCGGAGATCGACGCCGGACATGGCCGTGCGGAGCTCCGCCGTGTCCACCTTCTGGGTGAGGATGTAGCCGGCGAGCGCAAAGCTCACGCCCACCCGAACCGCCCAACGCGCCCCTCGATGCATCGCGGCATTGTGCTGCCCCGGCAATCTTTTGCAACTCCCCGACCGCACGGCGTTTTCGCATCCTTGACTGCGAAAGCACCGGCCGGCTAAGCCGCGCCCAATGTCCACGAGCGAGAAGCGCGATACGGCGGATCTGGTGATCGTGGGCGCCAGCGTGGGCGGTCTGGCGGCGGCGCTCCTCGCTGCGGACCAGGGAGCGCGCGTGGTGATCGCCGAGCGCACGAAGACGCTCGGCGGCAGCGCGGTCTTCGAGCCCGAGCACGTGGCGGCGTGCGGCACGCGCTTCCAAGGCGCCGCCGGCATCGAGGACGGCCCCGAGACCATGCTGGGCGATCTGATCGCCGAGACGCACCACCACCTGGACGAGGCACTTGCCCGCGCGGTGGTCGAGGAGAGCGCGGCCGTGGTGGAGTGGCTGGCCGACCGGTGCGGCCTCGCCGTTTCGCTCGTTGCTGGCTCGGGAGGGCGCGGGCACTCGCGGCCCCGGCTGCACGCGATCAGCGAGCAGGGCGGCGCCGGCGTGGTCGCCGCGCTCACCCAGCTCGTCGCGCGCCAACCGCGCATTCGGGTGCGTCAGGGCGTCGAGGCCGCCCGGCTCACCATGGGACCGAACGGCGAGGTGACGGGCGTCGATCTCACCAGGGCCCGACGCGCGGATCCGCCCGGCATGGACGGCGCCGTCGTGCTCGCGTGCGGCGGCTATGCGGGGTCGGACGCACTCGTCGCGGAGCACTGTCCCGCCGTCGCGGCACTGCCGGCGCTCTCCTGCGAGAGCGCCACCGGAGCCGGCCTCGCGCTCGCCCAGGGTGCCGGCGCCCGCGTCGAGCGGCTCGAAGCCGTCGCGGTGACGCCGCTGCTCGCCATTCCCGCCAATCTCACCGTTGACCCCGTGCTGGTGGCGCTCGGCGGCGTGCTGGTGAACCAGGCGGGCCGGCGATTCGTCTCCGAGACGGCCGATCCACTGAAGGTCGCCGAGGCGGTGCGCGCCCAGCCCGGGAAGCTCGCCTACCTGCTGTTCGACGAGGAGACCGCCCGGGCCGCGGCACAGCGCAATCCGTTTCTCGGCCACGTGGTGCTGCCGAAGACCGCGCGCCGCGCGCCGTCGCTCGCCGACCTCGCCCGCCAGCTCACCCTCGATCTCACCGGGCTCACGCGCACGGTCGACACGCTCAACGCGAACGTCGAGCTCGGTGGCGATCCCTTCGGCCGCGAGCTCGACGGCCATCGCCTGCAACCGCCCTTCTACGCCATCCGCGTGACCGCTTCGCGCCGCCGCTCGCTCGGCGGCGTGGCAGTGGATGCGGGGACGCGTGTGGTGCGCGACGACGGCACGCCCATCCCGGGTCTCTACGCCGTGGGGGGTGTGATCGGCGGGCTCGGCCGCGGCGGGCCGGCCGACGAGCTGCTCGGGCTGGCGACGCTGATCGCGTTGGCCACCGCGCGTCTCGCCGTGCGCACCTGGCAGGCCGAACGCCCTCAGTGACTGCGCGGTGAGCCGGGCGTAGCCATGTTGACGCTGGCGGCGGCCCACAGGTTCACCAGCGCGAAGAACAGCTCGTCGATCGAGCCCCAGCGAAACGCCTGCGCGGCGGCAGCGCCGGGCCCGTGGAGGTCGTCGGCGCGCGGACTCCAGCCGCGCAGCGCGTCGCCGTAGACCGGGTACACGCCCCGGCCGACGCGCAGATACGTCGGCGCGGCGGTCATCCGAAGAACACCGAGCGCCGCCGGCGGCGCAGCCGGGTCACCATCGCCTGGATCTTGCGACGCGCCAGGCTCGCCTCCGCGCGCGCGCGGGCCTCGTCGTCGATCGTGCCCACCGTGATCGGCCGTCCGATGCGAATGAACCACTTGGTCGGCAGCGGGAGCGCGCCCAGCACGCCGAGCAGCGGAAAGAACGGCGTGATCGGCACGTAGGGCATGCCGAGCGAGCGGCCGAGGCTCTCGGCACGGCCGACGATCGGATAGATCTCCTCGGCGCCGAGCACCGCGATGGGGATGACGGGCGCGCCGGTTTCGGCAGCGAGCCGTGCAAAGCCGGGGCTGAAGGGACGCAGCTGGTAGCGCTGGTCGAACGGCTTGGCCACACCCGGCACGCCCTCGGGGAAGATGAGCACGTGATGTCCCGCCGCCAGCAGCGCGCGGGCGTTCTCGCGGGTCGCCACGGCGCCGCCCGTCTTGCGGTAAAACGAGTCGACCAGCGGCACGTTCGCCACGAAGCGATCGTACAGGTAGCGCACCACGACGCCCGCGGCGGTGTCGATCGCGGTGCAGATCATGGCGCCGTCGAACGGCAAGGCGCCGGAATGATTGGCGATCAGCAGCGCCGGCCCCGAGCGAGGCAGGTGGCGGAGCCCGGTGAGCGTCACGCGCCAGTAGTGGTCGTGCAGCCAGCGGAAGATCGGGGCGACCTGCTCCCGGAACTCGGGGTCGAGGCCGAAGGCATCGGCCGCATCGCCTGCCGCACCGGCGTCGCCGCGCGCGCCCCGAAGGTCGCGAGGCACGACGCCGTCCCTGCCACCTCCGCGCACCGGATCGTGCTCCCGGCGAACCCTATAGCGCATGCGCGACGACCAGGACAAGGCGGGTCACGACAATTTCACGCTGGCGGTGCCGATCACGAGCCGCTCGCCCTGCTCGCTCTCCATCCACACGTCCACCTCGACGCATCGCGCGACCTCGTCCTTCTGGGTGACCGCGGCCCGCAGCCGCAGCGTCTGGTCCGGGAGCACCACGCCGCGGAAGGTGACGCCGAGGCGCTCGAGCGAGCCCGGTCCCGCCCAGCGCTCGAGCCGGCTGGCGAGCAGGCCCATGCTCATGTTGCCGGGCGCGATCATGCCCGGGAGCCCCTCGCGACGCGCCGCTTCGTCGTCGGTGAAGCGGGCGAACGCGATGCCGCACGCGCGGGCGTACGCCCGCACGGCATCCTTGGCGAGGAAGAGGTCCTCGACCGGGAGCTCGTCGCCCTCCTCGACGTCGGCCAGGGTCACGAGCGGTACATGAGCCGGTTGTCGATCACGGCGACCTGCTCCCCGTGCTGGTTCGTCATGGTGAAGCGCACCACCACGAACGTCATCCCACCGCTGCGGCCGGTCTTCTCGTAGACGTCGTGCACCGAGCTCGCCACCCGCACCGTGTCGCCCGGCCGGATCGGCACGCCGAGCGTCACGTCCTTGCCGGCGTCGAAGCTCATCGGGCCCCGCAGCTCGGCAGGAAAGCCGTCCGGGAAGCCCTTGCGGCCGCGAAACTTGACGCAGAACGTCGGATGCGCGCGCAGCTCGGGGCCCGGCTCGACGTAGCAGGGCGACGTCTCGCCGAGCGCGCGGGCGAAGGCCACCAGCTCGTCGGCGGTGACCGGCCCGAACTCGGACTCGTCGAAGACGCGCCCGAGCAGCGCGGGATCGATGCGCGGCATGCCGCGGTACTCGTACGAGACGCGCGCGCACGTCGCAACCCGGCCGAGCGACGTGGCACCAGGAACGCACTGGCGACGCCCGAGCGGCCAGCGTCAGCGGCGAAAGTCGGCGGGCCGGTAGGAGCCCTCGCGCAGCTCGCGCACGAGGTCGTCCATGTTGCGGATGTCGGCGTCGAACTCGGTGGCGCAGACGCCGACGAAGCTCACGAGGTGCGCGTCGCTGCCGCCGAAGGCGCGATAGCCGAAGCGCTCGATCAGTCCCTGCACGCGCTCGTCTTCGCCGCGCTTGCTGCCGCCGTTGAGCGCCTCGACCGCGATCACTCCCTCGAGGGCCGGCTTGGTCTCGTAGTGCGCCATCAAGCCGACCGTCGGCCGTCCCGGGTGGCAGGGCAAGGCGATGCCGCCGAGCCGTGCGACCTCGCTCACCAGCTCCTGCGCCGGCAAGCGCACGTCGGAGAAGTCGAAGCGGGCGAGGATCGCCTCGTTCACTCCGTAGACGAGCATGTGCCCGTAGTCGGTCTCCACCTCCGCGGCGTGCAGGATCAGCATCCCGTAGCGGTCCTCCAGCGCGCGGCAGTCCCGGTGGAGGTCGAACTGCCGGTGCTCGGTGAGCACGATGCCGTCGATCGGCCGCTCGGCGCGCCGGCGCTGCAGGATCTTGAGATACTGCTCGACGGGCGCGCGGCTGTCGTCCGAGCGCTCGGAGTGGAGGTGCAGATCGAGGATCACCGGGGCCCACTTGTGCCGGGTCCGCCGGCACGGTCAAGTGACGGCATGGAAGCCGTGGCCGCGCTGCTTACCGCCCCGTGGCGTCACTATCCCGCCGCGGCGTTGATCGTGCTCGGGCTCGCCACCGCCGCGCGCGGCATCCGGCGCGACTGGCGGGATCTCCATCGCCCGCCCACCGATCCCGGCCTCGGCTGGGCGTTGGTGCGCACGCTCCGCAGCACGCTCGGCGGGCTTGCGGCCTGCGGCGTGGGCCTCGGGTGGTGGCTCTCGAGCGCACCGCTGATGCTCGTGTCCGCGCTCGTCTGGCTGGAGGAGATGCTCGAGATCAGCTCGGTGCTGAGGAGCCGCGGCGCCCGGGTGCGCCGGATGCCGTGAACACCGGGAGGCTCACCTCGGCGGTGACGTCCTCCCAGGCGAGCTCGACCGGCATGCCGATGTGCACGGCCTCGGGGGGACAGCCGACCACGTTGGTCATGAGGCGCACGCCCTCCTCGAGCTCCACGATGGCGAGCACGTACGGCAGCCGCTCGCGAAATCCGGCCGCCTGGTTCTGATATGTGACGGTGAAGCTGTAGACGGTTCCACGTCCGCTCGCCCGCACCCATTCCACGTCGGCGGACAGGCACGCCGGGCAGAGCGCGCGCGGCGGATGACGCAGCGTCGAGCAGACGGCGCAGCGCTGCACGTACAGCTCGTGGCGCGCGCAGGCCTCCCAGAACCCGCGGGTCTCCTCGTCGATGCGCGGCAGCGGCCGCTTTGGCCGGCTCTCGCTCATGCGCGCCCGAGCAGCAGCGTGACGCCGCTGTGCCGCTGGCCGAGCATGCCGCCCGTGCCGTGGACGAGCGCCACTTCCGCGTCCTGTACCTGGGCGCTACCGCGCTCGCCGCGCAGCTGCCGCACCGCTTCGATCACGAGGAAGATGCCGCGCATGCCGGGATGGTTCGAGGAGAGGCCGCCGCCGTCGGTATTGACCGGCAGCTCCCCGCCGAGGCCGATGCGGCCGCCGGCGCAGAACGCCCCGCCTTCGCCCGGGCCGCAGAAGCCCAGCGCCTCCAGCGTCAGCAGCACGGTAATGGTGTAGGAGTCGTAGATCATGCAGCAATCGACGTCCGCGTGGCGAAGCCCGGCGCGCGCCAGCGCCAGCGGGCCGGACTGCCGCGCCGCCACGTCGAGGAGATCGCGTGTGCCGATGCCGTGATGGCGCACGGCCTCGGCGCCGCCGAGGATCACGATGGGACGCTTCCGCAGATCGCGTGCCCGCTCGAGGCTGGTGAGCACCAGCGCGCCGCCGCCGTCGGAGATCATGCAGCAGTCGAGCAGGTGGAGCGGGGAGGATATGACGCGTGACGCGAGCACGTCGGCCACCGTGATCGGATCGCGGTACTTGGCGTGCGGATTGAGCGCCGCGTGGCGGCGCATGGTGACGGCGATCTCCGCGAGCTGCTCGGACGTCGTGCCGTACTCGTGCATGTGGCGCTGCGCGCACAGCGCATACGAGCCCACGATCGTCGGCCCGTACGGGGCTTCGAAGCTGTCGGCGGGGTCGCCGGTGCCCCCGCCCCCCGTGCCGATGGCGAAGCGTTCGGAGGCGGCCGTCGAGCCGTAGGTGACGAGCGCCACCGAGCAGAGGCCCGCATCGATCGCGGCCGCCGCATGCAGGCAGTGCGACACGAACGACGAGCCGCCGATGGCCTGCGAGTCGAAGAAGTCGGGGCGCAGGTTCAGATGCTGCGCCAGCGAGAGCATGCCGATGGGGCTTACGCCGCTGGTGAAGAGCGCGTCCACGTCGCCGATGGCGAGGCCGGCGTCGTCGAGCGCGCCGCGCGCCGACTCGGCGTGCAGCTGATACGGCGTCTTGTCGGGCGCGTAGCGCCGAGGATGCTCCCAGGCGCCGACGATGGCCACCGTGCCCCAGAGGCTCATGCGAGCTCCCGGGCAAACGCGGTGAGCAGCGCGTGCACGCGCTCCGTTTGCTCGAGCCAGGGCATGTGCCCGGCGTCCGGCACCGTCGCGAGCCGCCCGTTCGGCAACCCCGCCGTGAGCGCCTCGGCGTCGGCCGCGGTGGTGAGGCGATCGCCCTCGCCGCGAACGACCAGCGTGGGGACGCGGATGGACGCCAGCATCGGGCGGGCGTCGAAGCGCTGGGCGGCGAGGAGATCGCCGTAGAGCACGCGCGGGTCGGTCTTCACCTGCTCCATCCACGCCTCACGCATGAGGTCGAGCGACGTCCCGGGCGCGAACAGCGTCTGGTCGAAGATCTGCGCGCGCCGCCCGCGCACCACGTCGTGCAACGCGTCGAGCGCGTCCTCTGGCACCCGCCATACGGCCGTCGCCGCGACCAGGACGAGGCCCGCCAGCCGAGACGGCGAGCGAGCGGCCAGCGCGAGCGCTGCCAGCGCACCCGTCGACCAGCCGACCAGCACGAAGGGCCGGCGGACCATGGCCGCCAGGAAGCGCTCCACCACGTCGGCCGAGGCCTCGACCGACGGCGGGGCCTCGAGCCCGGTGGACCGTCCGTGCCCCGGAAGGTCGAGCGCCACGGCGCTGTCGGCGGGTGCGAGCGCCGCCAGCAGGCGACGGAAGTCGCCGGCGTTGCGGCCGGCGCCGTGGACGCAGACGAACAACGTCCCGGCGTCGAGGGGCGGCGGCACGCCGGGGAGCGTGGTCGGCGCCGTATGGAGGAAGTGGACGGCCTCGCCGTCGAGCTGCAGGTACTTGGCCGGCAAGGCCGCAGATCTAGGCGCCGCGGCCGGGGCCTGTCAATTTCGCGCACGCATGCCTACCATTCCGGCGTGCATCGCCGCGATCTGGAGACGCTGGAGTTCCCGCGCGTCCTCGAGGCCATCGCCGCGCTCGCGCGCTCGGACGCCGGCAAGGACGCCGTGTGGGCGCTCGAGCCCGGCACCGATCGGGCCGCCATCGCCCATGCGCTCGACATCACCGAGGAGCTGATCGCGCTCACCGAGGAGGCGGGGCCGCTGCCCGTCGCCGACGTGCCGCGCATCGCGCACACCGTGGCGCTCGCGGCTCCGGAAGGCGCCGCGCTCGAGACCAGCGCGCTGGTCGAGGTGAAGGATCTGCTGGCCGTGGCGAAGGCCGTCCGGGCGTATCTCCGTCGAGACCCGCTGCGGCTGGCGGTGCTCGCGGCGTTCGCCGACACGCTGCCCGCCGTGCCCGAGCTGGAGATCGCGCTCGCGCGCACGCTCGACGAGCGCGGGCAGATCCAAGAGAACGCCAGCCCGGCGCTGGCCGCCGCGCGCGCCGCCAGCCGCGAGCTGCGGGCGGAGCTGGAGGCGCGGCTGGTGGCGCTGGTCCGCGACCCGGAGCTCGCCGACACCGTCGGCGATCGCTACGTCACGCTGCGCAACGGTCGCTTCGTCGTACCGATCCGGCAGTCCGCCGCCTGGACGTTCCCCGGCGTGGTGCAGGATCGCTCCGGCTCCGAGGAAACCGTGTTCGTCGAGCCGCTGTTCGCCGTCGAGCTGAACAACCGCCTGATCCTCGCCAGCAAGACCGAGGAGATCGAGGAGCGGCGCGTGCGCACGCAGCTCACGCAGCTCGTGCGGCTCGCCGCCGAGCCGCTGCTCGAGCTCGAGCGGGGGCTCGCGCTGGCCGACCGCTTCGCCGCCGCGGCCGCCTTCGCCCGCATGCACGGGTGCGCGCGGCCCGCCTTCGGCTCCGGCGTGACGCTCCGGGCCGCCCGCCATCCGCTGCTCGCGATCTCCGGGCGGCCCGTGGTGCCGATCGACCTGGTGCTGGCCCCCGAACGGCGGGGACTCGCCATCACCGGGCCCAACGCGGGCGGAAAGACGGTGGCGCTCAAGACCCTCGGGCTTGCCGCCGCGATGGCGCAGGCCGGCCTCTACGTCGCGGCCGCGCCCGGCGTGACGCTGCCCATGTTCGATACGATCCTGGCCGACATCGGCGACGAGCAATCGATCGAGCAGGATCTTTCCACCTTCACGGGGCACGCCGAGAACCTCGCCCGCATCGCCGGCGAGGCCGGCCCGGGGGCGCTCGTGCTCCTCGACGAGCCCGGCGCCGGCACCGATCCGGTCGAAGGCGCGGCGCTGGCGGTGGGCGTGCTCACCGATCTGCTGGAGCGCGGCCCGCTGGTCGCCTTCACCACGCACTTTCCCCAGGTGAAGACCTTCGCTTTGGCGTCCCCCGCGCTCGAGGTGAGCGCGTTCGACGTCCACCCCGAGACGGGAGCGCCGCGCTACGTGCTCACGTACCACAGCGTCGGGCAGAGCTTCGCGCTGCCGATCGCCCGCCGGCACGGCATCCCGGCACGCGCGCTGGCGGTGGCCGAGCAGGTGCTCTCGGGCGAGCATCAGGAGCTCGCCCGCGCGGTCGCCCGGCTCGAAGCGAGCCGCCGCGCGCTCGACGAGGCGCGCGATGCCGTGGCGGCGGAG